>DATIQL010000234.1:0-5141 GCA_035470905.1 Casimicrobiaceae bacterium | reverse complement strand
GCTTGGGTCGAAGAAGCTACTTCTTCTTCGCGGCTTTCTTCTTGGTCGCCTTCTTCTTGGCGGCCTTCTTCTTCGGCGCAGCCTTCTTCTTGGTCGCCTTCTTCTTCGGCGCAGCCTTCTTCTTGGTCGCCTTCTTCTTGGCGGCCTTCTTCTTCGGCGCAGCCTTCTTCTTGGTCGCCTTCTTCTTGGCGGCCTTCTTCTTCGGCGCAGCCTTCTTCTTGGCGACCTTCTTCTTGGCAGCCTTCTTCTTCGGTGCAGCCTTCTTCTTCGGCGCCGCCTTCTTCTTCGGGGCCGCCTTGCGTTTCTTCGCCTTCTTCTTCGGCGCCGCGGCGGGAGCCGCCGGCGTCATCATCGACATCATGTCAGCCATCATTGTTGATTCTCCTGTCTGAGTTCAATGTACCTTTTATGGTCCTTCTTGGCAGGTGTCGCCGGAATCGGAAGACGCTGCTCCTGCTGCGAAATATTTGGAGCCGACCTCTTGACAAATCCATTGGCACCTGCTGCCTGCATTGTAGCCACGTTTAGCGCTTTTGCAAGATCTGTACCTCGATTCGAACAGCCGGGAGCGCGAGTGTTGCGAATTCGCAAATCGCACGCGACCTGTTTGCAGGCGCGAACCTTGGCGCTTTGCGCGCAGTTTCGATCAGGGCAAGCGAATTTCCTGCGCGTGGAGTTCAGCGATGGTCTCGCGGCGACGGATGAGCAGCGCGCTGTCGCCATCGACGAGCACTTCGCAGGCGCGAGGGCGGCTGTTGTAGTTCGAGCTCATCGACATCGCGTATGCGCCCGCCGCGCGAACCGCGAGCAGATCGCCTTCCTGCACCGCAAGCATCCGGTCCAGGCCCAGGAAGTCCCCGCTCTCACACACCGGCCCGACGACGTCCCACAGGCTGGTATCGGCCTGCCGCGGTCGAACCGGGTCGATCGCGTGCCAGGCCTCGTACAGCGACGGCCGCAGCAGGTCGTTCATCGCCGCGTCGACGACCGCGAAGTTGCGGGTGGCCTGGGGCTTGACGAAGCGAACGCGCGTCAGCAGCACCCCCGCCTCGCCCACCAGGCGCCGCCCCGGTTCGAACAGCAGCGTCTCGCGCCGGCCGGCGACGAGTCCGCGCAGCATGCGAGCGTAATCGGCGATGGAGACCGGCGATTCGTCGCGATAGCGGATGCCGAGGCCGCCGCCGAAATCGACGTGGGAAAGCGCAATGCCGTCCGCCGCGAGTGCGTCGACCAACGCGAGCACCCTGCTCGCCGCTTCCCGGTAGGGGTCGAGCTCGGTGATCTGAGAGCCGATGTGGATGTCGATGCCCTGCACGGCGATCGATGGCATCGCAGCGGCGCGGCGGTAGAGTGCGGGAGCTTCGGCGAACTCGATGCCGAATTTGCTTTCCTTGAGCCCGGTCGAGATGTAGGGATGGGTCAATGGATCGACGTCGGGATTGACGCGCAAGCTGACCGGTGCGCGCAGGCCCATCCGCCGGGCGACCGCGGCAAGGTGATCGAGCTCGCTTGCCGACTCGACGTTGAAGCAGAGGATCCCGGCGGCGAGCGCCGCCTCCATCTCGGCATCGCTCTTGCCGACGCCGGAGAAGACCGCCTTGCGCGCGTCGGCCCCTGCCGCTGCGATGCGCGCGAGCTCGCCCCCCGACACGATGTCGAATCCGCTGCCGAGCCGGGAGAACAGGTCGATGATGGCGAGCGAGGAATTCGCCTTCATCGCATAGCAGACGAGGTGCGGAACGCCCTCGAAGGCGGCGTCGAATTCGCGGTACGCGCGCGTCAGCATCGCGCGCGAGTAGACGTAGCAGGGCGTGCCGTAGCGCTCCGCTATCGCGGTCAGCGACATGCCCTCGGCGTGCAGCTCGCCGTCGGCGTATTCGAAGGCGCTCACGGCCTGGGGTTCGAAGGCGCCGAGGGTGCAGGTGGCACAGATGGTGCGGCGGCCGCCGGCGCAGGGGCGGCAGGCGCCGCCTTGGGCGCCGGGCGCAGCGGGCCCTTGATCCCGCAGCCCGAAACCGCGAGTGCCAGCGCAGCGAGCGCCAGCGCGGCGAATGCTTTGCGAACCTGGATTTGACTTACCATCGCGGCAAATCCTAGCATGGCGCAATGCACGAATCCGCTTTCATTGCCGCAACCGACGCGACGTTCGAGAGAATCGGGCTGGCGCTCGACGCCGCGCTCGAGACGAGCGACGCCGACATCGACTGGAATCTCACCGACGGCGTGCTGACGATCGAGTGCGAGGATGGCAGCAAGATCATCGTCAATCGCCATGTGCCCAATCGCGAAATCTGGGTGGCCGCGAAGAGCGGCGGCTTCCACTTTCGCGCCGATCATGGCCACTGGCGTGACACGCGCGGGCACGACGACCTCGCCACGGCGCTGACGCGCTTCCTGAAAGCGCAGGCGCGCGTCGGATTGCGCCTGCCCGAGCTGCCGGCGCCGCAGGAGCGCTGAAGCGCGGGCGCGCGCCGCGGCTCCGTCCCCGCGGCGCTCGAATCCGGATCGCGCCACTCACTGCCCGTTCCGGGTATCCGTGCCTGGGCAGCGAGGCAGGGCAGTCTGTGCGCCCGAAGTTCCGAGTCCTGGTTTCGATGGGTGCGGACTCGATGTGCGATCGGCGCTGCTGCGACGGTTGGCGGGCGGCGATGGGCTCTCGCGGCGGGCGCCGCCGAAGCCCGGAACGAGAGCCCGCCACCGCCCGCCACGACGGAGCGGGCGCACGTCGACTGGCGCGGTGCCCCTACCCCCCGGGCTCACGCCGCCTCGGCCTCCTTGCACCGGCGCGGCATGTCGACGACTGCGTGTCGGCCTCGCAGCGGCGATTTGCCCTGGTCGCATCCCAGCGTCGCATTCGCTCGCGGGGCGATCGCCGAGTCGGAGCAAGGCTCCGCGAGCGCATGCGAGCGGAGGGCGACCCGAGGCGAGCGCGCCGGGCGTCGAACGTGGCTGCTACCGTTCGACGGGTCGGTCCGTCGACGCCCCTGCTCCCGGGCTCACGCCGCCAACAGGGCCGTCCAGTCGTCGAGCTGGCGGCGCAGCATGGCGTGACCCGGCAGCAGCGACTCGACGACGCTCCAGAACCGCGCCGAATGGTTGAGCTCGACGATATGGGCGACTTCGTGCGCGACGACGTACTCGGCGAGGGTCGGCGGCAGCTGCACGAGGCGCCAGTTGAGGCGGATCTCGCCTTTGGCGTTGCAGCTGCCCCATTCGCTGCGCGCGTCCGAAAGGCGCACTGTCGCCGGACGCGGGCTCACGCGCTGCACGTAGTGCGCGACGCGGGCTGCGACCAGCGCCCACGCCTGGTCCTTGAGCCACAGCCGCACACCGTCGGCGACCTGGCTTTCGTCGTGAGCCTCGGGATGGCGGACAGTGAGGTTGAAGAGATCCGCGGCGATCGAGAGCTTGCGCGCGGGAAAGACCTCGAGCGCGAGCTGCTCGCCGCGGAAGACGATCGGCGCACCGCTCGTCCACTGGCGCGGCATCACGTCGCGGCGCCGGGCGCGCCATTCGGCAAGCGAGCGGATGATCCATTTCGCCCGCTCCATCAGGGCTGCCTCGATGTCACGCAGGCTGACCCAGCGCGGGGCGCGCACGGTGAGCCCTTCGAGATGGACCTCCATGCCGATCGAACGCCGTCGCGCGCGGATCAGCCGGTACTCGATCGCCTGCCCGCCGAGGACGAGGCTGAGCAGCTGGCCTTCGCGCTGCGCCGCCTCGCCGTCCCGAAGATAGCCGCGCGTCATTCGGGCCGGCCCAGTCTCTGGACCTCGGCTTCGATCCAGGTTTCGACCGCGCGCGTCAGCTGCGCGGGATCCATCGCATCGGGCGGTATCGGCTTGCCGATGGAAAGCGTCACCGTCCCGGGGCGCTTGCCCATCACGCCCTTGGGCCAGAGCCATCCGGCGTTGTGCGCGATCGGGAGGATCGGCACGTCCATCGCAAGCGCGAGCCGCGCGGCGCCGGTCTTGTAGCGCGCGCGGGTGCCGGCGCGGATCCGGGTTCCTTCGGGATACACGGCGATCCAGAATCCCTGCGCAAAGCGCTCCCGCCCCTGCGCTGCCATCTGGACCATCGCATCCTTTCCGGTGCTGCGGTCGATCGTGATCGGGGAAGCCAGCGCGAACCCCCAGCCGAAGAACGGCACCGACAGCAGCTCCTTCTTCGCGACATAGGCGAGCGGGGGCAGCAGCCGCGACAGGAACAGGGTTTCCCAGGTCGAGCTGTGCTTGCAGGCGACGATATGCGGCGTCGCCGGGAGATTCTCCATGCCGACGACGCGATGGCGGATGCCGCAGATCCAGCGCGCGGCCCACAGATTCATCGCGCACCAGCCGGTGATGAATCGGTAGCGCGGCACGCGCGGCAGCCACCAGACCGAGACGATCGCAATCGCCCACAGGGGCGTGGCGACCGCCTGGAAGAGCGTGAAAGCCAGCGATCGCAGCGCGGATCCCATGCGAGCGTTACCGTCGCTACTCGGACGAGAGCAGGGCCGACGCCGCGAACGCGAGATCGGGGAAGATCACGGTGCTCTTCGGGAACCCGCCTTCGCGCAGCGTTTTCTCGCCCTTGCCGGTCAGGACCAGCATCGGCTGCGCACCGACCGCCTCCGCGGCCTGCAGGTCGCGCAGGCCGTCGCCGATGCATGGCACGCCGGTCAACTCGATGTTGAAGCGCCTCCCGATCTCGACCAGCATGCCGGGCTTGGGCTTGCGGCAGTCGCAGCGCGCGTCGGCCGTGTGCGGGCAGTAGAAGACGGCTTCGATGCGGCCGCCGGCAAGCGTGAGCGCGCGGTGCATCTTGTCGTGGATCGCGTTGAGGGTCGCGAAGTCGAGGAGCCCGCGCCCGACCCCCGACTGGTTGGTCGCGACGACGACGCGATAGCCGGCGCGATTCAGGCGGGCGATCGCCTCGAGACTGCCGGGAATGGGTCGCCACTCGTCGGGCGACTTGATGAACTGCTCGCTGTCGTGATTGATGACGCCGTCGCGGTCGAGGACGATCACCCGCGCGGCGCGGGTCGCTGCAACCGGGTCGGAGGCGAACTGGACCATGGCGGGGCGGTCCCTGCGGCTGCGGTCAGGCCGCGAGCTTCGAGATGTCGGCGACGCGGTTCATCGTCGCCGCGACGCCGC
>DATIQL010000233.1:0-3975 GCA_035470905.1 Casimicrobiaceae bacterium | reverse complement strand
TCTACAACAAGACCGGAGAGGAAAAACCCGAGCACACACTCGTCCGGGTCGGCCGCATCACCGCCGTCGTCGCGATCGTGCTGGCGATTCTGACCGCGCGCCCGCTGCTCGGCAGTTTCGATCAGGCGTACACGACGCGCGTCGGCACCGGTCCCTTTCCCACCGAGCTGACCGACGACGTCGGCGCCACACTGGCCAGGCGCGGCAACGAATTCGGGTCGGTCACCGGCAGGCCGCGTCGCTGCGGGTGGATCGACATCCCGGCGCTCAGGCGCTCGTTCCAGCTCAACGGCGTGGACGGGCAGTGCATCACCAAGCTCGACGTGCTCGACGGTCTCTCCGAGATCCGCATCTGCACGCACTACGACGTCGACGGTGTGACCGCCGATCTGATCCCCACCGGTGCCGAGGCCGTCGCGCGCTGCAGGCCCGTCTACGAAACGATGCCGGGATGGAGCGAAAGCACGGTCGGGGCAAGATCCTTCGCGGCGCTGCCCGCCGCGGCGCGCGCATACCTGCAGCGGCTCGAGGCGCTGACCGGGGTGCCGATCGCGATCGTGTCGACCGGCCCCGACCGGGACGAAACCATACTGGTCCGGCATCCGTTCCACTGAGTTCCCGGGGCTTCGAGGGGAGGCGGCGTTGAGTCTGCAGATCGATTGGCAGCAGTACAACCGGTTGGTCGAGCGCCTGGCGCTGAAGGTCCACGAGTCCGGCTACAGGTTCAACCAGATCATCTGCATCGCGCGCGGGGGCCTGCGCGTCGGCGACGTGCTGTCGCGGATCTTCGACCAGCCGCTCGCGATCCTGTCGACGCATTCGTACTCGTCCGAAGGCGGAACGATACGCGGCGAGCTCGTCATCGCCGAGCACATGACGATGACCAAGCCGCGCCTCGGTGATCGCGTGCTGCTGGTCGACGACATGGTCGACTCCGGGCACACGCTCGCCGCCGTGCACGCGGAGCTGCCGCGCCGCTTCCCGCACGTCACCGAGCTGCGCACGGCCGTACTGTGGTGGAAGGCATGCTCGGTGTTCAAGCCGGACTACTGGGTCGACTACCTGCCCGACAATCCGTGGATATGCCAGCCGTTCGAGATCTACGACAACCTCGATCCGGCGACGCTGACGCAACGCCTCGCACTGGACTGACCGGGAAAGCCGGGCGGCACCGGGCACCCCGATGCTGCGGCGCCGGTTTCGCGGGCCGTCGAAACGACGACGCCCGCTTGCGCGGGCGTGAAGTATTCTAGAGTGGTGCCCAGAAGAGGACTCGAACCTCCACAGTGTTGCCACCGCCAGGACCTGAACCTGGTGCGTCTACCAATTCCGCCATCTGGGCGGGCGTCACACTAGAACCGACTATTTTAAGAGTTGCACCGACCCTTGTCAAAAACCACGCCGAACCGCAGGCCCGCGACCGCCTCCCGCGGCAAGTCCCGCCGCGAACCCGCCGCCGACGACACGACGGGTGTGTCGGGGCAGGCCATCCTGAGCGAGCTGTCCGATGCCGGCGTGCCGCTGGCCCGCGACGAAGTCGCCGCGCGCCTTCGGCTCGGGAAGAAGGAGCGCCGCGGCTTCGACGCCTGCGTCGCCGCGCTGGAGCGCGAGGGCAGGATCCTCGTCAACCGCAAGGGCGAGCTGTGCATCGCCGCGAAGCTCGACCTCATCACCGGGACGGTCCAGGGCCATCCCGACGGCTTCGGCTTCCTGATTCCCGATGCGGGCGGCGAGGACCTGTTCCTCTCCCCGCGCGAGATGCACAAGGCGCTGCACGGCGATCGGGCGAGCGCGAAAGTGATCGGGATCGACCGGCGCGGCCGGCCCGAAGGGGAGATCGTCGACGTCCTGACGCACGCCAACCGCGAGGTCGTCGGACGCATCCACGAGGAGCGCGGCGTGTGGTTCGTCGAGGCGGAGAACCGCCGGATCAACCAGGACCTGATCGTCCCGCCGGACGAGCGCAACGGTGCGCAGCCGGGGCAGGTCGTCGTCGTCGAAATCGTCGAGCCGCCGAGCGCACATCGCGAGGCAATCGTGCGCGTCAAGGAGATCCTGGGCAGCGCGACCGACCCCGGGATCGAGATCGAGATCGCGCTGCGCAAGCACGCGCTTCCTTTCGAATGGAGCGCCGCGGGTGAGCGCCAGGCCGCACGCCTGCCGGAGGCCGTACGCCCCGCCGACCGCAGGGGTCGCACCGACCTGACCGGGCTGCCTCTGGTGACCATCGACGGCGAGAACGCGAAGGACTTCGACGATGCCGTCTACTGCGAGCCCGACGGCACCGGCTGGCGCCTGATCGTCGCGATCGCCGACGTCTCGCATTACGTTCGCGATGGCGACGCACTCGACGGCGACGCGCGCGAGCGCGGCACCTCCGTGTACTTCCCGCGCCGGGTCATCCCGATGCTGCCCGAGGCGCTGTCGAACGAGCTGTGCTCGCTCAAGCCCGACGTCGACCGGTTGTGCATGGCCTGCGACATGCGGATCGACGCGCAGGGGGAGATCGTCTCGTACACGTTCCATCCCGCGGTCATGCATTCGCGCGCACGGCTCACCTACACTCAGGTCTACGCGTGGCTGTCGGCAGGCGCCGCGAACGGAACCGCCGGCGCCGCGCCGCCGGCGCTGCGCAAGCACCTCGCGCATCTGCACGCGCTCTACAAGGCCCTCGCCGCAGCGCGCGCGAGGCGCGGCGCGATCGATTTCGACACGCCCGAGCTCGCGATCGAGTTCGATGCGAAGGGCCGGATCGCCCGCATCGTTCCCTCGCCGCGCAACGATGCCCACCGGCTGATCGAGGAATGCATGCTGGCGGCGAACGTCTGCGCGTCGCGGCTGCTCGAGGAGAACGAGCAGCCTGCACTGCACCGCGTGCACGAGTCACCGCCTCCGGACAAGCTCGCTGCGCTGCGCGACTTCCTCGGAGGCTCGGGCCTCGCCCTTTCCGGCGGCGATTCGCCGAAGGCGCGGGATTACGCGGCGCTGATCGAGCGCATCGGCGAGCGCACCGACTTCGCGCTGCTGCAGACGGTGCTGCTGCGCTCGCTCGCCCAGGCGCAGTACAGCCCCGACAACGTCGGCCATTTCGGCCTCGCCTACGAGACCTACGCGCATTTCACCTCGCCGATCCGCCGCTATCCCGACCTGCTGGTCCATCGCGCGATCCGGGCAGTGCTGGCCGGCAAGCGCTACACGCCGAGCGGCATGTCGTGGGCCGAGCTGGGCGTGCACTGCTCGATGACCGAGCGGCGTGCCGACGACGCTTCGCGCGATGTCCTGCAGTGGCTCAAGTGCAACTACATGAGCGACAAGGTCGGCGAGACCTTCGCAGGCACGATCAGCGGCGTCGCCAGCTTCGGCATCTTCGTGACCCTCGACGGCCTCGATATCGACGGCCTCGTCCACGTCACCGAGCTGCCGCGCGACTACTTCCATTTCGACGCGGTCCGGCATGCGCTGATCGGCGAGCGCAGCGGACGCGTGTTCCAGCTCGCCGGGCGCGTCAACGTGAAGATCGCGCGCGTCGACCTCGAGCAGGCGAAGATCGACTTCACCCTGGACGAGACGGCAACGCCGCTCACCACCCCGCCGGGGCCCGTGCATCCGACCTACGCGCAGCCGCTCGGGCGCAGCGATCGCCCGCCGCGGGAGCGCCCTCCGCGATCGCGCAAGTCGCGCCGCGGCAGCTCGCCATGAGGCCGAAGGGCCGCCCCGAGGCCGAATCAAGGAGTGCGCAGCACGACGTCGATGCAGCGAGCGGGAAGCCGGAGAGCGATCCGGCGCCCGGCTGCGATCTGGTCGTCCAGGCCGAGCACCTCGCGCGCGAGGACCTCGAGGTCCTGCTCACATTGACGCAGGCCGACGGCATCGAACCGATGCGTCGCGCGCGATGCGACGCGTACCGGCTGTGCGGGCCGCGCCAGCTCGACGGCGTCGCCGAGGCGCTCGCCGCGGCGCGCTGCGACTGGGCGA
>DATIQL010000232.1:0-3400 GCA_035470905.1 Casimicrobiaceae bacterium | reverse complement strand
CTTCGCATACTCGACATGCAGGAATTCGTTGGGCCCGTGGGCGTTCGATTTCGGCCCGAGGACCCCGGTGATCAGGAACTGCGCCTGCGGAAAATGCTGTCCCAGCATCGCCATGAACGGAATCGTCCCGCCCTCGCCCATTGCCGTCGCCGGCTTGCCGTAGTGCGCCTGCGAGGCGTTCTCCAGCGCCTGGGCGAGCCACGCCTGTGTCGGGGGTGCGTTCCAGCCCGTTGCGCCCTGATCCGGCGTGAACGTGACCTTTGCGCCGTGTGGCGGATCGGTCTCCAGCAGCGCCTTCATCGCCGTGGTCGCGTCGTGTCCGTCGACAGTGGGCGGCAGGCGCAGCGACAGCTTGAGCGACGTCGAGGGCCGCAGGACATTGCCGGCGCTCTCGATCGCGGGCAGCCCGTCGGCGCCGACGACCGACAGCGCGGGCCGCCACGTGCGGTTGAGGAGCGCCTCGCCGCCGTCGTCGACCATCGGCTGGGTACCGGCGGCGAACGGATACTTGCGAAAGACGATGTGGCCCAGGATCGCCGCGGCCTTGCCGGCCTGCTCGACCCGCTCCAAGGGAATCTGCGCATGGAATGCCGACGGCAGGATCCATCCGTTTCCGGCGTCCTCGAGGCGGTCGAGGAGCTTGCGCGCGATCCGGAACGATGACGGCACGACGCCGCTCGCGTCGCCCGAATGCACGCCCTCGGTCAGCACGTCGACGGTCAGGGTTCCCGCCGCCAGGCCGCGCAGCGACGTCGTGACCCACAGCCGCTCGTAGTCGCCGCAGCCCGAATCGAGGCCGACGACAAGGTCGACATGGCCGAGCCTCGGCTTCAGCAGCTCGAGGTAGGCCGGCAGGTCGTAGCTGCCGCTCTCCTCGCAGGTTTCGATCAGGCCAACGCACGGCGCGTGAGGAATCTTCTGCGCTTCCATCGCGCCGATGGCCGCCAGGGCCGCGAACACCGCGTAGCCGTCGTCGGCGCCGCCGCGGCCGTACAGCTTGCCGTCCTCGAGGATCGGCACCCAGGGACCGCCGTCGCTGCGCCATCCGGTCATCTCGGGCTGCTTGTCGAGGTGCCCGTAGAGCAGCACCGTCCGGTCGCCCACGCCCGGCACCCGGAACAGCAGCACCGGCGTGCGACCGGGGAGGCGCACGATCTCGACCGTGAGCCCCGCGATCGGCTGCGCCCGCACCCACGCTTCGGCGAGCCGGATCACGCGCTCGATGTGTCCGTTGGATTCCCAGGCCGCATCGAAGTGCGGCGATTTTGCCGGGATGCGGATGTAGTCGATCAGCTGCGGAACGATCTCGTCGTCCCATTGGCGCGCAATGCGTTGTGCTGCAATGGACATCGTCATCGGTGTGCGGCCCGGAAGGATCACGAAAGCGCTAACGATACCAAATGGCGCATGTGTCCCGATTCGTCGGGCGATCGGCGCACCGGCCAGCCACGTAGAATCGATGCGATGGACGACGCCAGCCAACCGCCCTACGCGGGTCTCACCCCCGATTGCGTGCTCGATGCGCTCGACAGTGTCGGCATCCGCGGCGACGGCCGGCTGATCGCGCTCAACAGCTACGAGAACCGCGTCTACCAGGCGTGGCGCGAAGACGCGCCGCCGGTGGTGGCCAAGTTCTACCGCCCGGCGCGCTGGAGCGACGACCAGATCCTCGAGGAGCACGCCCTGGTCGCCGAGCTCGCCGCGCACGAGGTTCCCGCAGTCGCGCCGATCGCCATCGACGCCAGGACGCTGTTCGATTTCGCGGGCTTCCGCTTCGCCGTCTTCGAGCGCCACGGCGGCCGGGCACCCGAGCTCGACCGGCCGGCGACGCTCGAGCATCTCGGGCGCTTCATCGCCAGGCTGCACACGGTCGGAGCGATGCGCAGGTTCGTGCATCGGCCGGCCCTGACCGTCGAATCCTTCGGTGACGAATCGCGCGATTACCTGCTCGCCCACGCGTTCGTTCCCGAGGACCTGCGCGATGCCTGGACCGCGGCTGCCGGTCTCGCGCTGCAGCAGGTGCGAAGGATCCGGGAAGCGGTCGGCGAGGTCGCGACGCTGCGGCTGCACGGCGATTGCCATGGAGGAAACGTCCTCTGGACCGACGACGGGCCGCACTTCGTCGACTTCGACGACGCGCGCAGCGGCCCCGCCGTGCAGGACCTGTGGATGCTGCTCTCCGGCGATCGCGAGGCGATGGAGGGACAGCTCGGCGTGCTGCTGCGGGGCTACGAGTCCTTCCGCGATTTCGACCGCCGCGAGCTCGCCCTGATCGAGGCGCTGCGCACGCTGCGGTTGCTCCACTACTCGGCCTGGCTCGCGCGCCGCTGGGACGATCCCGCGTTCCCCGCGGCGTTTCCCTGGTTCAACACCCAACGCTACTGGCAGGACCGGATTCTCGAATTGCGCGAGCAGATCGCGCTGATGGACGAGCCGCCGCTCGCGGCCGTCGCCGGATACGCCTGACGTCCGCTGTTTCTGCGGCATTCCGCGCAGCGCGGCTCGCGGAGGCCGCGCGACTCGCGTCCAGGGATCGTCCGGCGATCCTCATTGACCTCGATCAAACGATCGCGAGATGGGCGGCACGGCGCCGACGCCGCGTGGAAAAATGGCGGACATACCGCCGTGGGCATGCTGCGGCGAGCCGAAAGAGGTTTTCATGCGTACGATCCGTCGCCTGCTCGCAGCATTTGCGCTCCTCGCCGTCTGTTTCGCCGCCGTCCCCGCGCGCGCGTCGCTGGGCACCAATTTCAGCGATCAGTGGTGGGTACCCGCCGAGTCGGGCTGGGGGGCATCGGTCCACCAGCAGCGCGACACGCTGTTCGTCATCTTCTTTGTCTATGGCCCCGACGCGAAGCCCGTCTGGTACTCGGGTGCTGCGGCTTACCAGTACAACTCGGGCAATCCCCTTTTCGCAGGGGACCTGTACCAGACCACCGGACCGTGGTTCGGCGGCGACTTCAACCCTGCCTCGGTCTCCCGCGTGAAGGTGGGGACCATCCAGTTCACTGCGACCAGCGTCGACACCGCGACGCTCACCTACTCGGTCGACGGCACCACGGTGGTGAAATCCATCGAGCGCCAGGCGCCTTGGCGCTACGAGGATTTCACCGGCGAATACTACGGCGGGCTCGACTACAGCGCGTCCGGATGCTCGGACCCGACCTCGAACGGCTATTTCGAGCAGTTCGGTCCCATCCATGTCGATCATTCGCTGGTCAATTCGATGACCCTCGTCGCGCAATCGAGCGCCGGGACATGCACGTTCGCGGGGACCTACACGCAGGCGGGCCACATGGGTGCGGTGACCGGCACATTCGACTGCGGCGGAGGCGTTGCCGGCCCGATGCAGCTCTACGAGATGGAGCGGACCGGCTCGGGCATGACGGCCCGCTTCGCC
>DATIQL010000231.1:0-11428 GCA_035470905.1 Casimicrobiaceae bacterium | reverse complement strand
CATCTCGGCGATCACGCCCTTCAACCACCCGTTGAACCAGGTCGCCCACAAGGTCGCCCCGTCGATCGCGACCAACAACCGGATGGTGCTGAAGCCAAGCGAGAAGACGCCCCTCACGGCGCTGGTCCTCGCCGACATCCTGTACGAAGCGGGCCTGCCGCCGCCGATGTTCTCGGTCGTCACCGGCGATCCCCGCGAGATTGCCGACGAGATGCTGGCCAACCCCGACGTCGACCTCGTCACGTTCACCGGTGGCGTGCCGGTGGGCAAGTACATCGCGGCCAGGGCCGTCTACAAGCGCCAGGTGCTGGAACTCGGCGGCAACGACCCGATCATCGTGATGGAGGATGCCGACCTCGACGAGGCGGCCACCCTCGCCGCGACCGGGTCGTACAAGAACTCGGGCCAGCGCTGCACGGCGGTCAAGCGCATCCTCGTGCACGAGCGAATCGCCGATGCCTTCGTCGAGCGCCTGGTCGCGCGCACGAATGCCTGGAGCTATGGCGACCCGGCGGACCCGGACATCGACATGGGCACGGTCATCGACGAGCGTGCCGCCGCAGGGTTCGAAGCCAAGGTCCGCGCCGCAGTCGAACAGGGGGCGAAGCTCCTCTGCGGCAACCACCGCGACGGCGCCCTCTACTCGCCGACGGTCATCGATCAGGTGACGCCCGGGATGGACGTGGTGCGCACCGAGACTTTCGGCCCGGTGTCGCCGGTCCTGCGGTTCGCGGACATCGACGACGCAATCCGCATCGCCAACTCGACCGCCTACGGACTGTCGTCGGCGGTGTGCACGAACCGCCTCGACTACATCACGCGTTTCGTCACCGAGCTCAACGTCGGCACGGTCAACGTCCGCGAAGTGCCGGGGTATCGGCTCGAGCTGACGCCATTCGGCGGGATCAAGGATTCGGGCCTGGGATACAAGGAAGGAGTGCAGGAAGCGATGAAGAGCTTCACCAACGTCAAGACCTATTCGCTGCCGTGGTGAGCTGAATTGCAGGTATTGCTCAACCTTCTGGCCGGGGTGTCGCTGCTCGTCTGGGGCACGCACATCGTTCGCACCGGCATCCTGCGCATGTACGGCGGCAGCCTCCGGCGCGTCCTGCGCCGCAGCGTCTCCAGACGCGCGTCGGCGTTCTTCGCCGGCCTCGGCGTCACCGGCCTGATCCAGAGCAGCACGGCCACGGCGATGATCGTCGCGGCATTCGCCGGCCAGGGCCTGATCGGAACGGCACCCGCGCTTGCGGTCATGCTCGGTGCCGATGTCGGCACCGCGCTCGTCACCGTGCTGCTGTCCTTCGACCTCTCGTGGCTCGCCCCGCTGCTGATCTTCGCGGGCATCGTGCTGTACCTGTCGAGCCAGGCGACTGCAGCGGGCCGGTTCGGTCGCATCCTGATCGGGCTGGGACTGATCATGTTCGCGCTGCAGTGGATTTCCGTCGCGTCGCGTCCCGTGGTCCAGGCAGCGGGGGTCAAGGTGATCTTCGCGTCGTTGACCGGCGACGTCATGCTCGACATGCTGGTCGCCGCGCTGTTCACGATCCTCTGCTATTCGAGCCTCGCCGCGGTGCTGCTGTTCGGATCGCTCGCGGCACTGCACGTCCTCGCCCTCCCCGTCGCCCTCGGGCTGGTGCTGGGCGCCAATCTGGGCAGCGGCGTGCTGGGGATGCTGTCGACGCTGCGCTCGATACCCGAGGCCCGTCGCGTGACGCTGGGCAACTTCCTGTTCAAGCTGATCGGCTGCGTGCTCGCGATGCCGCTGGTCAACCACCTCGATCGCTGGATCGGCGACCTGGGGCTCGAACCGGCGCGCACGGTCGTGCTGTTCCACCTGTTCTTCAATGTGGCGCTCGCTCTGCTCCTGGTGTTCTGGACCGAGCGCATCGCACGCGTCGCCGAACGCCTGCTGCCGGCGCGCCCCGCGTCCGAGGACCCCGCCAAGCCGCGCCACCTCGATCCGTCGGCGCTCGAATCGCCGAGCGTCGCCATCGGCTGCGCGGCGCGCGAGGCGATGCGCATCGGCGACGTCGTCGAGCAGATGCTCGAGGGCACGCTGAAAGTGCTGACGAGCAACGACCGGACCCTCGCCCGGCGGCTGCGCAACATGGACGACGTCGTCGACGACCTGTACACCGCGGTCAAGCTCTACCTGGCGCAGATTCCGCGCGAGGCGCTGGAGCCGAGGGAGAGCCGGCGCTGGGCCGACGTCGTCTCCTTCGCGATCAACATGGAACAGGTCGGTGACGTCGTCGAGCGCATCCTGGTGGACGTCGAGGACAAGAATATCGACAAGGGTCGCAACTTCTCGGAGGCCGGCATGGCCGAGATCTGCGATCTGCATGCGCGCCTGCTCGCCAACCTGCGGCTGGGGCTCTCGGTGTTCCTGAGCGGCGACCTCAAGGCGGCGCAGGAGCTGCTGGCGCAGAAGGTGCTGTTCCGCGATCTCGAGCGGACCTACGCGAATTCCCACCTCGCGCGGCTCGCCGAGCACACGATCGAGAGCATCGAGACCTCGTCGCTGCACCTCGATCTCATCTCGGACCTGCGCAGGATCAATTCGCACATCTGCTCGATCGCCTATCCGATCCTCGAGGAGGCGGGTGTGCTCGCCCGCACCCGCCTCAAGTCTGCCGACGACGGCGACGTGCAGACCGCGGCGAGGCCCGCGCAGGGCGCCTGGCAGAAGCACAATCCGGGCACCGTGTAGGCGTGTTGCGAGCTTCCCTGCGGCTGCGCAGCGCGTGACGGCGTCGATCCACGAGCTCTCCCCCGGCATCACCCTCGCCGTGCTGGGCGCCGGACTGCTGCACGCGGGCTGGAACGCGCTGCTGAAGACCGCCCGTGGCGGCGACCCGATGCTCGACACCGCCTCGATCGTCGCCGGCTCCGCGGCATGCGCATTGCTGGTCCTGCCCCTGGTGCCGCTGCCCGCGCCCGCCGCCTGGAAATTCGTCGCCGCGTCGTCACTCATCCATTTCGCGTATTACGTGACACTGGCGCAGGCCTACCGGACCGGGGACCTGTCGGTCGCCTATCCGTTGATGCGCGGCAGCGCTCCGCTGCTGGTCGCGGTCCTGGGTGCCGTGCTGCTGGACGAGCTGCCCGGCGCGCACGCCATGGCGGGGATCGCGCTGACCTGCGCAGGGATCGTCAGCATCGCATTCGTGAAGGGGCGCCGGCATCCGCCCGCGGCCGCCCGCTGGGCATTCGCCAATGCAGCGGTGATCGCCGGCTACACGCTGGTCGATGCGAGCGGCGCGCGCGCATCGGGCAATGCGATCGCCTACGCAACGTGGCTGATGTTCGTCGAGGGTCTGCCGTTCCTCGCCTGGATCGCCTGGAGGCGCGGCGCAGCGGCGTTCGCCTACCTGCGGCGCGGCTGGCGCCGGGGCCTGCTCGCCGGCGCAGGCAGCCTTGCCGCCTACGGGATCGCGCTCTATGCGATGACGCGTGCGCCCGTCGCCGCCGTCGCGGCGCTGCGCGAGACATCGGTGCTGTTCGCCGCGCTGATCGGGGCGCTGTGGCTGCGCGAAGGCTTCGGCGCGGTGCGCATCGCCGGCGCCGCCAGCGTCGTCCTCGGGATCGCGGCGCTCAGGCTCTGACCGCGAAAGCCCCGTCCCCGGAAACCGCGCCGCCGCCATCGCCGGCGGCGCCGTGTACGCTATGGTCCTCTCGCACCCCGCCGGCCCCATCGCGCCCATGACCACCCTGCATCGCGTCACCCCTCCCGCGCGCCGCGGGCGCACGCCCTCCAATCCCGGCGGCGAAACCGCCCAGGTCCAGAGCCTGACCCGCGGCCTGTCGATCCTGCAGTGCCTCGCGCGCACCGAGGGCGGCCTGACGCTGACCGACATCGCGCAGCGGGTCCAGTTGCCGCCATCGACGACGCATCGGCTGCTGTCGACGCTCGAGAAGACGGGCTATGTCTACCAGGCGGGCGACCTCGGCCTCTGGTACGTCGGCATCGAGGCGTTCGCCGTCGGCTCGAGCTTCCTGTCCAACCGCGATTTCGTCGCGCAAAGCCACGCCTACATGCGCAGGCTGATGGAACAGGCGGGCGAGACGACGAACCTCGCGATCCTCGACGGAACCGAAGCCGTGTTCATCGACCAGGTGCAATGCCGGGAGACGATGCGCACCATCGTCAAGCTGGGCAGCCGCGTCCCCCTCCACGCCTCGGGTGTGGGCAAGGCGATCTTCGCCTCGCTGCCCGACGACCAGATCGACGCGATGCTGAAGGTCCGGGGACTGCCCCGCATCACCGAGAACACGATCACCTCCCCCGAGACGATGTGGGCGAGCATCCGGGTCATCCGGCAGCGTGGCTGGTCTTTCGACGACGAGGAGCACCTGCCGGGCACGCGCTGCGTCGCCGCGCCTTTCTACGACGAACACGCCGAGCCTCTGGGTGCGATCTCGGTGGCGGGCCCGACCTCGCGGCTGCCCGACGAGCGCATCAAGCAGCTCGGGCCGCTGGTGTCGCACATCGCCGAGGAAATCACCCACCGGCTTGGCGGCCGCTGGCCGCATCCGCACTAGCGTCCGTCCGCGCGGTCGGCGCCATCCATGCCGCCGCGCCGGCGGACCCGCCTGCGTCACCGCTTGCGCGCTGCCGGTGTGGACGCGGCCATTCGGGCCCAGCGCCGCGCGAGCGACGGTTGCGCAGGCGGGGCCCAGCGCGCCAGCAGGTCGTCCATCGCGTCGAAGCCGTTGCAGACCAGCACGGTGTCGCAGCCGGCCGCGATCGCCGCATCGGCGCGGGCAACGATGTCGCCGGCCGAATGCGCGCCGACCATCTCGAGATCGTCGGAGAAGACCAGCCCGTCGAAGCCGAGGCGCCCGCGCAGGATCTCGCCGATCCACACCGGCGAGAAGCCGGCCGGCCGGGAATCGACCGCCGGATAGACGACGTGCGCCGGCATGATCGCTTCCAGACCCTGTGCGATCAGCGCCGCAAAAGGCACGATGTCGCTCCCGAGGAGGGTGTCGAGCTGGCGCGGGTCCACCGGCGTGTCGACGTGCGAATCCGCGGTGACCCAGCCATGACCCGGGAAATGCTTGCCCACGCCCGCGACCCCGCGCGAATTGAGACCCCGCAGCAGTGCTCCCGCAAGATCGGCGACGACCACCGGGTCGGCATGGAACGCGCGATTGCCGATCACCGCGCTTCTCCCATGGTCGAGGTCCAGCACCGGCGTGAAGCTGAAATCGATGCCGTGCGCGACGAGCTCCCGCGCGATCGTCGCGCCGTGACGGAAAGCCGACTCGCCTGCCGCCTGCGGGTCGGCGTCCCACTGCTCGCCCAGCGTCCGCATCGCCGGCAGCTCGGAAAAACGGTCGCTGCGGAACCTCTGGACGCGTCCACCCTCGTGATCGACGCCGATCAAGAGGTCCGCGCCCAGGTCGCGGATCGATGCCGTCAGCGCGCGCAGCTGCTTCGACGACTCGAAATTGCGCGTAAACAGGATCACCCCGCCCACCCGCCGGTCGGCGAGGCGGCTGCGGTCACCCGCCGTCAGAGCGAGGCCCTCGACACCCAGCATCACCGGGCCGCGCCCCGGATCGGCGCGCCCCCTCATCGCCGCGACCTCGTCGCCCGCTGCCTCACCTGGCCGCCTGGCGCATCAGGGCCTTCATCTCGCGCACCGCCTCGCGCAAGCCGATGAACACGCTGCGCGCGACGATCGCATGGCCGATGTGGAGCTCGCGCACCCCCGGCAGGGCGGCGACCGGTTGGACGTTGACGTAGTTGAGCGCATGGCCGGCATTGAAGCGCATGCCGAGCTCGCGTATCGCGTTGCCGGCCCGCTGGAGCTTGTCGAGCTCGGCGACGACCGGCGCGCTCTCCGAATCGCGCCCGCGCGCATGGAACGCGTGCGCATAGGGACCCGTGTGCAGCTCGCAGACACGTGCCCCGACATGCGCCGCCGCCTCGACCTGCGGGAGCTCGGTGTCGATGAACACCGAGGTCACGATGCCCGCGTCGGCGAGACGGGCGACGGCGTCCTTGAGCTTCGCCTCCTGGCGCGCGACGTCGAGGCCGCCTTCGGTCGTCACCTCCTGCCGGCCTTCGGGCACCAGCATCGCCATTTCCGGACGCAGCTCGCAGGCGATCGCGATCATCTCGGGCGTGGCGGCCATCTCGAGGTTGAGCTTGATGTGCACCAGGTCGCGCAGCCGGCGCACGTCCTCGTCCTGGATGTGCCGGCGATCCTCGCGCAGGTGGACGGTGATGCCGTCGGCGCCGCCGAGGTGCGCCTCGACGGCGGCCCAGACCGGGTCCGGTTCGTAGGTGCGCCGCGCCTCGCGCAGCGTTGCGACGTGGTCGATGTTGACGCCGAGTTCGATCACTGCCGATTCCTTTCGCTCATCTTGCGTCCTTGTCCTTGTCGTCGTCGAGGGCGGCCAGGTCCTGGACGATGCGGCGGCTGAAAATGCGCCGCTCCTCGAGATAATGATCGAGCACGCTGCGCATCAGCCGCTTCGCCTCCGCTGCGACCTCGGCATCGGGATAGCGCTCGGTGGCGAGCGCGATCAGGGTCGCCCCGCGCACGACCGGCCAGCGGCCGGCCGGCGAGGCGCCGGGTTCCGCCACCCAGCGCTGCGGACCGCGGTCGAAGGCGTAATGGTAGCGTTCGCCCGGTTCCACCGGCGTCCCGGTGCCGGCCTCGTGGGTCAGCGCGAGCGCATAGCCGAGCTCCGCCAGCAGCCGCAGCTCGAAACGACGCAGGATCTCTGCCTGGACCGCCGGCGCGGCCGTGCCCGTCAACGCATGCAGCGCGGATTCGTAGGCGAGCCACAGCGCCGGATGGGGATCGTCCCGCGGCAGGAGCTTCAGCAGCAACTCGTTCAGGTAGAAGCCGCACAGGAGCGCGGCACCGACCGGCAGCGGCATTCCGCCGCGCCATTCCGCCTTCATCAGGGTCTTGAGCTCGCCGGCCCCCGCCCAGCCCAGGGTCAATGGCTGGAAGGCCTGCAGCACGCCGCGCAGCTCGGAGCGGGGACGCTTGGCGCCGCGTGCGACCATCGCGACACGCCCGGCGCGCTCGGTGAAGGCCTCGACGATCAGGCTGGTCTCGCGGTACGCGTAGGTGTGCAGCACGTACGCCGGCTCGTCGTCGCGGCGCTCCCTTGGCGTTCTCATGTCAGTAGCCGAGCCGCGTCAGCATCGCATCGCTCTGCGACCATCCCTCCTTGACCTTCACCCACACCTCGAGGAAGACGCGCCCGCCGAACAGCTTCTCCATGTCGACACGCGCCGCCGAGGCGATCGCCTTCATCCGCCCTCCGCCCTCGCCGACGAGGATAGCGCGCTGGCCGGGCTTGTCGACCAGGATCGTCGCGCCGATGCGCCGCATCGACCCCTCGTGCTCGAAGCTCTCGATGGTCACCGCGGTCGAATAGGGCACCTCGTCGCCGAGCTGCCTGAAGATCTTCTCGCGGATGAATTCGGCGGCGAGGAACCGCTCGTCGCGATCGGTCAGCTCGTCCTCGGGGTAGAGCGGAGGCGACTCGGGGAGGTGACGCGCAATCTCCTGCTTCAACGCCGCCAGGTCGGTGCCGCGCTCGGCGGAGATCGGGACGATCGCCGCAAACTCCCGCAGTTTGGCGATCTCCGCGATGCGCGGCAGCAGGGCCCGCTTGTCGGCGACCGTGTCGATCTTGTTGAGCGCCGCGATCACCGGCACCCGCACCGGGCAGAGCGCGATCACGGCGCGATCGGCGTCGTTGAAGCGCCCGGCATCGAGCACGACGACGACGACATCGACTTCCGCCAGGCTTTCGCGGACGGCCCGGTTCAGTCGGTCGTTGAGCCGCGAGCGGTGCAGCGTCTGGAATCCGGGGGTGTCGACGAAGACGTACTGGACATCGGGATCGCTCAGGATCCCGGTGATCCGGTGCCGCGTCGTCTGCGGCTTGCGCGAGGTGATGCTGATCTTTTCGCCGACCAGCGCGTTCAGGAGCGTCGACTTGCCGACCGACGGGCGCCCGACGATCGCGACGTGACCGCAGCGATGCGGCATGGGTGCCGGACTAGCCATGGCGACCCGGGGGTGCCGCCAGCGTCACCGCGGCAAGGGCCCGCTCGGCGGCATCCTGCTCGGCGATGCGGCGGCTCGAGCCGCTCCCCGACGCCACGATCGACAGCGAGGGAATCCTGCATTCGACGGCGAACTGCTGCGCGTGCGCCTCGCCGGTGGTGGCGACGATCGCGTATTCGGGCACCGGCAGGCGCCGCGACTGCAGCCATTCCTGCAGGCGCGTCTTCGGGTCCTTGCCCAGCGTCCGGGGATCGGCATTGCGCAGCAGGTCACCGAACACGCCGTTGATCACCCGCTCGGCAGCGGCGAAGCCGGCGTCGATCGCGACGGCGCCGAAGACCGCCTCGAGCGCATCGGCGAGGATCGATGCGCGGTCCGCACCCCCGCTCTTCTGCTCGCCCTCGCCCAGACGTATGGACGCGCCGAGTCCGAGCGCCCGCGCGAGCCGAGCGAGGGTATCGCGGTTGACGAGGTGCGCGCGCACGCGCGACAGGTCGCCTTCCGGAATGTCGGGAAAGCGCTGGTAGAGCGCCAGCGCGATGACGCAGTTCAGGACGGCGTCACCGGCGAACTCGAGCCGCTCGTTGTGCGTGATGCCGAAGCTGCGATGGGTCAGCGCCTGCCGCAGCAGATCGGGATTGCGGAAAGCGTGGTCGATCGCAATGGGCAAGGCGTGCGATGTCAGCGGGTCGAGCGCGCCTCGAAGTCGAGGAGGACGCTCGCGTTGCCGATCATGTGCAGGACCTTCTGCCACGACATCGTGGCCACGATCGTGTTGCCTTCGCGGCTGACCAGCACGTCGGCGGCGCTCACCGAATCGACGTAGTCGGCGGACAGGCGACGATCCATCGAGCGCCTGATCTCCGCCGGCGTCGGGTCCTGCACGTCCTGCAGCGTCTGGTCGAGCGCCTTCTGGACAGTGAAGTACTCGACGTACGAAGGTCCCACCCGGAACGCGATCAGTGCGACGACGATGATGACGGCCGTCGTGAACAGGAATCCGATCATCGACAGTCCGCGCTCGTTTCCAGCCGTCATGTCCCCTCCGCGAAGTTGCAGTGCCGAAAGCCGCTCAATGAATGGTGCTGCCGATGCGCTTGAAGCCAAGGGACGTGACGTCGTCCCAGTTGAACCAGATGAAGAATGCCTTGCCGCGGATGTTCGCGTCCGGGACGAAACCCCAGTACCGGCTGTCGTCGCTGTTGTCGCGGTTGTCACCCATCATGAAGTATTCGCCGGCCGGGACCTTGCATCGGAAGCCGTGCTCATTGTAGTCGCAATTCTCGCGACCCGGGAACGCCCGGACGTTCGACGCGTAGACCGGCTGCGCATCCGCGTTGATGCCGATCGTGTGCGACCTCCGCGGATTCCCCTCGGTCAGCTCGGTGTCGCGCCGCAGGGTCTCGAAGCGCAGTCCTTCCAGGTAGCTGTACGAGTGGTCGGGCTCCTGGGGCCAGGGCACGCCGTTCACCGTCAGCTTCTTGTCGCGGTACTCGACGACGTCGCCTCCCACGCCGATGACGCGCTTGATGAAATCCTGCGACGGATTGAGCGGGTACTTGAACACGACGACGTCGCCGCGCTGCGGATCGTTGATCTGCACGATCTTCCGGTCGATGATCGGCAACCGGATGCCGTAGGTGAACTTGTTGACGAGGATGAAATCCCCGACCTCGAGCGTCGGCCGCATCGACGACGACGGGATCTTGAAAGGCTCGGCGAGGAACGAGCGGAGCAGGAACACGACCAGCAGGACCGGGAAGAACGACTTCGCGTACTCGACCCAGATCGGCTCGCGCGCACCCGGGGGGCGCTTCGCCTCGAGGAAAAGGCGGTCGGCGAGCCACGCGAGGCCGGTGATCAGGGTCAGCAGAAACAGGATGAGGGCGAAATCCATTGTGGATGGGTCGTATCGGGATTGGGTCGTATTCGGATGAAAAAATCGAAAAGCGGGGCGCAAAGCCGGCGTGCCCCGGGCCGGCGGGGCGTCATTGTCTCACGCTCCTTACTTGTCTCCCACCTGCAGCACGGCGAGGAACGCCTCCTGCGGGATCTCGACGCTGCCGACCGATTTCATGCGCTTCTTCCCCGCCTTCTGCTTCTCGAGCAGCTTCTTCTTGCGCGTGATGTCCCCGCCGTAGCACTTGGCCAGCACGTTCTTGCGCATCGCCTTGATCGTCTCGCGGGAGATGATCTGCGAGCCGATCGCGGCCTGGACGGCGACATCGAACATCTGCCGCGGGATCAGCGAGCGCATCTTCGCCGCGACCTCGCGGCCGCGGTAGGTGGCGATCGAGCGGTGGACCATCACCGACAGGGCGTCGACGCGCTCGCCGTTGATCAGGATGTCGAGCTTCACCACGTCGGCGACGCGGAATTCCTTGAAGTCGTAGTCGAGGGACGCGTAGCCGCGCGACACCGACTTCAGCTTGTCGAAGAAATCCATCACGACCTCGGCCATCGGCAGCTCGTAGGTCAGCAGGACCTGGCGGCCGACGTACTGCATGTTCTTCTGCACCCCCCGCTTCTCCGTGCAGAGCGTGATCACCGGCCCCACGTACTCCTGCGGCATCAGGATCGTCGCCGTGATGATCGGCTCCCGGATCTCCTCCACCTTGGAGAGGTCGGGGAGCTTCGATGGATTCTCGATTTCCAGGAGAGTTCCGTCGCGCAGCAGCACCTGGTAGACGACCGTCGGGGCCGTCGTGATCAGGTCCATGTCGTACTCGCGTTCCAGCCGCTCCTGGACGATGTCCATGTGCAGCAGGCCCAGGAAGCCGCAGCGGAACCCGAACCCCAGCGCCTGCGACACCTCGGGCTCGTAGTGCAGCGACGCATCGTTCAGCTTCAGCTTGTCCAGCGCGTCGCGCAGCGCCTCGTACTGGTTCGACTCGACCGGGTAGAGGCCGGCGAACACCTGCGGCTTCACCTCCTTGAACCCGGGCAGAGCCGTCGCAGCGGGCCGCGCAGCCCCGGTCAGCGTGTCGCCGACCTGGGCCGCCTTGAGCTCCTTGATCCCGGCGATCACGAACCCGACCTCGCCGGCGGCGAGCTGGTCGCGCGGCGCCGAGCGCGGCGTGAACACGCCGACCTGCTCGCAGGTGTAGGTCGCGCCGGCCGCCATCAGCAGCAGCTTGTCGCGCGGCTTCAGCGTGCCGTCGACGACGCGCACCAGCATGACGACGCCGACGTAGTTGTCGAACCAGGAGTCGATGATCAGCGCCTTCAACGGCGCGTCGGCATTGCCCTTCGGCGCCGGAATGCGCGCGATGACGGCCTCGAGGATGTCGTCGATGCCCATGCCGGTCTTGGCTGAGCAAGGCACCGCGTCGCTGGCGTCGATGCCGATGACGTCTTCGATCTCCTCGCGTGCGGCATCC
>DATIQL010000230.1:0-2964 GCA_035470905.1 Casimicrobiaceae bacterium | reverse complement strand
CGACTTCCGTGGCGGCACCGTGATCGAGGTGAATTACGGCCACTCGGTCGATTTCAACAAGGTTCGCCAGGCACTGGACAAGATGGGGCTCGGGACCGAGGCGTCGGCACAGAGCTTCGGCGCGTCGGACACCGCGCTGATCAGGCTGCCGCTGCAGAAAGGCATGTCGAGCGCGCAGCTGTCGGACCGCGTGATGACCGCGCTGAAGGCCGACGACCCGAGCGCGACGCAACGCCGCGTCGAGTTCGTCGGACCCCAGGTCGGCAAGGAGCTCTACCAGAACGGGGCGCTCGCGCTGCTGCTGGTGTCGTTCGGCATCGTCATCTACCTCGCGCTGCGCTTCGAGTGGCGCTTCGCGGTGGCTGCGATCATCGCCAACCTCCACGACGTCGTCATCATCCTGGGGTTCTTCGCGCTCTTCCAGTGGGAATTCTCGCTGCCGGTGCTCGCCGCGGTGCTGGCGGTGCTGGGCTACTCGGTCAACGAGTCGGTCGTCATCGCCGACCGGATCCGGGAGAACTTCCGCAAGATGCGCAAGGCGAGCGTCACCCACGTCATCGACAGTGCGATCACCAGCACGCTGTCGCGGACCGTCATCACCCACGGCTGTACGCTGCTGATGGTGCTGTCGATCTTCTTCTTCGGCGGCGAATCCCTGCATTATTTCTCGCTCGCGCTGGCGATCGGGATCTGCTTCGGCATCTACTCGTCGGCGCTGGTCATGGCGTCGCTGGTCATGTGGCTCGGCGTCTCCCGCGAGGACCTGGTCAAGCCTGACAGGAACCGCGGCATGGCCGGTGACAAGATCCTGCCGTAGCACCCCCTCACCCCGACCCTCTCCCGCACGCGGAAGAGGGGGGCAACGCATATGAGCGCGGCCGACTTCCTGCCGCACTGGCCGCCTGCCGCCAACGGCTTCGTCGTCTTCGGGCTGCTGCTGCTCGCGGGGCTGCTCGGCGGCCGCCTCGCCGCAACGACACGCGTCCTCCCCGCGATCACCGGGTACATCGCCACCGGATTCCTGCTCGGTCCCGGCGGACTGGGCTGGCTGGATGCGAGCGTGCTCGCGCAGTCGCGCGTCATCGCCGAGTTCTCGCTCGGGTTGATCGTCTTCGACCTCGGCCGCAGGCTCGACCTCAACTGGGCGAGCCACGACCGGTGGCTGCTGCCGATGGGCATCGCCGAAAGCGTGCTGTCGTTCGCCGCCATGTTCGCGCTGCTGCACGTCATCGGCGACATCGACACGCTCGAAGCCGCCGTCGCCTCCACGATCGGCGTCGCGACTGCCCCCGCAGTCGTGCTGCTGGTCACCGGCGAGCTCAAGGCCGACGGTCCGGTGACCCGACGAATGCTTTGGCACGTCGCGCTCAACAACATCATCGCGACGCTGGGAATAACGCTGCTGCTGCCGTTCATCGAGGCGCGCGCCACCGGCGCATCGTGGAATCCGGTTGCGCGCGCCCTCTGGATCCTCGCCGGCTCGTTCCTCCTCGGCTATGTCGCGTATCGCATGCTGACGCTGCTCGCCCGGCTGATCGGCAAGTCGCAGGCCCCGCAGTTCATCCTGACCGTCGGCATGATCATCGTGACCGTCGGCGTCGCCCAGGCGGGCCGACTTTCGGTTCTGCTCGCGCTGCTGGTGCTGGGCGCCTGCGCGCGCAACCTCGACCGCGAGCACCGGCTGGTCGACGTCGATTTCGGTCGCGCGGCGCAGCTCTTCTTCGTCGTGCTGTTCGTGCTGACCGGGGCGACGCTGCACCCGCACCAGTTCGGCACCATCGCCTGGGTCGGGCTCGCGTTCGTCGCGGCACGCGGGCTCGGCAAGGCGCTCGCGCTGTTCGCATTCGCGTGGCCGGCGCATATCTCGGCGCGCCAGGCCACCACGCTCAGCCTCGCGCTGACGCCGATGACCGGACTCGCGATCGGCATGGCGCAGCCGATCTACGACATCGCGCCGGAATTCGGCGCCCGTCTCTCCGCGATCGTCGTCTCGGGGATCGCGATCCTCTACCTGCTCGGCCCGATCGCGACGCGCTTCGCGCTGATCCGCGCGGGCGAGGGCGAGCCCGCGGCGCGCGACTGACGAGGCCACACGATGCCCACCCTCGATTTCACGTCCTCCGATGCCCTGACCTTCGGCGTCGATCTCGAGCTCCAGCTCGTCAACACCCGCGACTTCAACCTCGCACCCGACGCCGACGACCTCCTGCGGCGCGCGACCCGCGAGGCTCCGCAGGGCGAGCTCAAGCCGGAGATCACGCAGAGCATGGTGGAGATCAACACGTCGGTGCATCGCCACTATCCCGAGCTCCTCGCCGAATTGCGGGCGACGCGCGACGTGCTGACGAGGCATGCGCGCAAGATGAACGTCGCCATTGCCGGTGGCGGCACCCATCCGTTCCAGAAATGGAGCGAGCGCAAGATCTACCCGACCGAGCGCTTCCTTTCCGTGTCCGAGAAGTACGGGTTCCTCGCCAAGCAGTTCACGGTGTTCGGTCAGCACGTGCACATCGGATGCGCGAGCGCCGACGATGCCGTCTACCTGAACCTGGCGCTGATCCGCTACGTGCCGCATTTCATCGCGCTCGCGGCATCGAGTCCGTTCTACCAGGGTGTCGACACCGCATTCGACTCGTCGCGGCTTTCGGTGGTGAACGCCTTTCCGCTGTCCGGCACGATGCCTTTCGTGCGCGACTGGGCCGAGTTCAACCGCTATTACGACCGGATGTTCGACCTCGGCATCGTCGCGAGCATGAAGGACTTCTACTGGGACATCCGGCCCAAGCCCGAGTACGGCACCGTCGAGATCCGCGTCTGCGACACGCCGCTGACCGTCGACCTCGCCGCCCAGATCGCCGCTTTCGCGCAGGCCCTGGCACGCTGGCTGTGGGAGACGCGACCGGAGGTCTCGCCGGACATCTACCTGCCGCACAGCTACAACCGGGTCCAGGCTTGCAGGCATGG
>DATIQL010000229.1:0-10621 GCA_035470905.1 Casimicrobiaceae bacterium | reverse complement strand
GACAAGTGGGAGACGTATCGCAACGGCGCGCTCGAGACGGCGGCCTTCGACCTGGCGGGCCGCGGGAAGCCGGACCGCCGCCTCGTCTACGGTCCGGGAGGCGCGCTGCTGCTCGAGGGTCTTGGCGGCATAGAAAGCCCGCACGTCGAGGGAGGCCGCAAACTCCTTGCGGAATTCGTCGTAGAGGCTGGGCGAGCCCGCGAGCTGGCGGTGCTCGAGCAGGCTGGTGCGGATCGTCGTGTCCGTCGCCATCTCGGCCACGCATTCCGCCACCGTCCGCACCGCATGCGAGAGCTCGACGCCGATGTCCCAGAGCGAGGCCAGCAGGCGTTCGATCGCCGCGGCTGCGTCGTCGCCGGACTCGGGCGGAAGCAGGATCAGGACGTCGACGTCCGAGTGCGGATACAGCTGGCCGCGGCCATAGCCGCCGACGGCGACCAGCGCGCAATGGCCGCGGCAGGGGCCCTCCGCCCAGACCCCGGCGACGACCTCGTCGGTCAGGCGGGACAGCCCTCGCAGAAGCCGTGGCGTGTCGCCGGCGGCGAAGAATTCCTCGCGCAGTCGGGCGCGGCCCTCCCGCAGCAGCTCGCGCCAGTGGTCGACCCGTGGCTCGGCCACAGGCGAGGGCGGGCGGGAATCGGCGGCGGCGCCTGGCGCGAAACTCATCCGCCGCGTCCCATCAGTCGGAGGCGGGAGGTGGCGGCGGCGTCCCCGCCGACTGCGTCAGGATCTCGGCGCCGGTCTCGGTCACGAGCACCGTGTGCTCCCACTGCGCCGACAGGGAGTGGTCGGCCGTGACGATCGTCCAGCCATCGGCGAGCGACCGTATCGCTGCACGCCCGGCATTGATCATCGGCTCGACGGTGAAGATCATCCCCGCCTGGAGCTTGAGTCCCGTTCCCGGCCGGCCGTAATGCAGTACCTGCGGATCCTCGTGGAAGCGGGTGCCGATGCCGTGCCCGCAGAATTCCCGCACGACCGAGAACCCGCGGCTCTCCGCGAAGCGCTGGATCGCCGCGCCGATGTCGCCCAGATGCGCGCCGGCCCTGACGGCACGGATGCCGCGCCACATCGCCTCGTAGGTGACGTCGACCAGCCGCCGGGCCTGGATCGACGGCTTGCCGATGAAGAACATCCGGCTGGTGTCGCCGTGGTAGCCGTCCTTGATCACCGTCACGTCGACGTTGATGATGTCGCCATCCTTCAGCTTCTTCTCGCCCGGGATCCC
This sequence comes from Casimicrobiaceae bacterium, assembly GCA_035470905.1. Taxonomy (GTDB): domain Bacteria; phylum Pseudomonadota; class Gammaproteobacteria; order Burkholderiales; family Casimicrobiaceae; genus VBCG01. The sequence continues at coordinate 9,393 of DATIQL010000229.1, read as the reverse complement.
GTGGCAGACGACGTGGTTGACCGACGTGCACAGCGACGCCGGGTACGGCGAGTGGCCGGGCGGCGCGTAATTGAGCGTCGCGGGCACGGTCTTCTGGACATTGACCATGTAGTCGTGCGCGGCGCTGTCGATCTCGCGCGTCGTCACGCCGCTGACGATCCGCGGTGTCAGGAAATCGAGCAGCTCGGAAGCGAGCCGGCCGGCGATGCGCATGCCGGCGATGTCGTCGGCGGTCTTGAGGCTCACGGACATGGCGCGCTTACAGCCGCAGCAATTCGTTGATGCCGGTCTTCGAACGCGTCTTCGCGTCGACCCGCTTGACGATCACCGCGCAGTAGAGGCTGTGGCTGCCGTCGGCGGCAGGCAGGCTGCCCGCCACGACGACCGAGCCCGCCGGCACGCGCCCGTAGGTGACACTGCCGCTCGCGCGATCGTAGATCCGCGTGCTCTGGCCCAGGAACACCCCCATGCCCAGCACCGAGTTCTCCTCGACGACGACGCCCTCGACGACTTCGGACCGGGCCCCGATGAAACAGTTGTCCTCGATAATCGTCGGGTTGGCCTGCAGCGGCTCGAGCACGCCACCGATCCCCACGCCCCCCGAGAGATGGACGTTGCGTCCGATCTGGGCGCAGGAGCCGACAGTCGCCCAGGTGTCGACCATCGCTCCCTCGTCGACATAGGCGCCGATATTGACGTAGGAAGGCATCAGCACGACACCGCGCGCGACGTACGCCCCGCGGCGGGCGACCGCGGGCGGCACGACGCGCACGCCTGCCTGCGCAAATGCCGCATCGTCGTACTGCGCGAACTTGGTCGGGACCTTGTCGTAGAACCGGAACGGCACCTGCGGGCCGGCGAGACCGATCGGCGCGCTGTCGGTCAGGCGGAACGACAGCAGGACCGCCTTCTTGATCCATTGATGGGTCGTCCACGCGCCGTCGACCTTCTCGGCAACGCGCAGGCGCCCGGCATCGAGCTCGCCGATGACCTGCGCGACTGCGTCGCGCACCGCGGAGGGCGCGCTGGCGGGGGACAGCTCGCCGCGCGTCTCCCAGGCGGCATCGATCGTCTGCTGCAGGCTCGTCATTGAATCGGCTGGCGAAAAGACGATCATTTTACACGGCTGCGCAAGGTGCCAGCCACGGCCCGGGCGGCTGCGGGTTGGCCGGGCCGCGATGGCAAGGCGGCGCGCGACGCGATGTCGCGCAGCTCCGGCGGGGCCCTGCGCCCTACATCGACTTGAAGCGATGCGCGAAGGTCCGCGAGACGGTGAGTTTCTCGGGCCGGGACTTGAGGGTGACGACCGGCTGGTCGCGCCAGTCGCGCTCGACGTTGGCGATCGCATGCAGATTGACGATCGTCGCGCGGTGGATCTGCCAGAAGACTTCCTGATCGAGCTCGTCGTAGAGGTCCTTGATCGGCTTTCTGATCAGCGCTTCCGAGGACGCGGTGACGACCTTGGTGTACTTGTCCTCGGCCTGGAAGTAGACGACGTCCGCGATGGCGATCATCTGCATGACGTTGCCGAGCGACGCGCGGATCCACTTGAGCTGCGTCGCGCCGTCGATGCGCTCGGCCAGCTTCGCGAGCAGCGCATCGAGGTCCAGCGGCGGCATTGCGAGCCGGGCCTTGACACGGGCGGTGACCTTGGCGATCCGCTCTGCGGTCGCAGGCTTCAGCACGTAGTCGATCGCGCCCTCGTCGAAGGCCGCGATCGCGTATTGGTCGTAGGCGGTGACGAAGACGACGTGGCCGCGTCCGGAGATCGCGCGCGCGACCTCGAGCCCCGACATCACGGGCATCCGGATGTCGAGGAAAGCGATGTCGGGCCTGTGCTCCTCGAACAGCGCCAGCGCCTGCTCCCCGTTCGCCGCTTCGTGGATCGGCTCGAGCTCGGGCCATGCGTCACGCAGCCGCGCCTTCAGGTGCTCGCGCAGCAGCGGCTCGTCCTCGGCGATCAGCGCGCTGGGCATGGGCGTCAGGCGCCGGTGGAGGGCTCGAAGGGCAGCGACAGCGTCGCCCGCGTCCCGTGCGGCGCGACCGCCTCGAGGGCAATGCGGCCGCGCGCGCCATAGAGCGCGGCGAGGCGCTCGCGGACATTGGCGAGCCCGACCCCCTGGCCGGCGGTCCGGGCGCTCGCGGCCAGGCCGCATCCGGTATCGGTGACCGTGACCACGACCGCGTCGTCGACGCGGCTCGCGGCGACGGTGAGCGCTCCGCCATCGGCGCAAGGCTCGATGCCGTGCTTGATCGCGTTCTCGACCAGCGAGATCAGCAGGTTCGGTGCGAACGGCTGGTCGCGCAAGTCGGCGGGCACGTCGATCGTGAACGCAAGGCGGGGCCCGATGCGCATCTGCATGACGTTGAGGTAGGCTTCGGCGAGCGCCACTTCGCGGCCCAGCGTCGATGCGCTGGCGCGAAGCTGAGGCAGCGCCGCGCGAAGGTAGGCGATCAGGTGCGACAGCATGGTGCCGGCACGCTTCGGGTCCGACTCGGTCAGGTACTGGACCGACGCGAGGGTATTGAACAGGAAATGCGGCTCGACCTGGGCCTGCATCAGCTTGAGCTCGGCCTCGATCGCCTGTTTCGACAGCAGGTGGCGCTCCGCTTCGGCGCGGTGCAGGGCCGCCGCCGCGCGTGTCTCGCGTCGCTTGACGTAGAACATCAGGCTGATCAGCAGGCCGTTGCCCCATGCGGTCAGCAGGTTGTAGAGGAAGAACGTGGGCTCGGCCTTCACGTAGCTCAGCGAATAGCCCTTGCCGAAGATGACGAGGACGATGCCGATCAATGCGCCGATCGCCGATGCGATCGTCAGGCGCCAGACCGGCGAGCTGTGGTCCCAGGGCGCAGCGGCGTTGACGCAATAGGCGATCGACAGCCCGAAGATCTGCACGGTGACCAGCGGATGCCAGAACGGGCGCGGGTCGCTGAACCAGAGCACCAGCGCAATGCCGGTGTTAATCGCGACGATCAGCAGCAGGGTCGTCCAGCTGAACTGCAGGCCCGCCAGCAATGGATTCGGCCGCGTCGGAGCGAGGATGGCGTCCATGCAGCGGATTCTAGCGGCGGCGCTCCCCGGCGCGGCCGTGCGCGACGAAGCGCTTCCCTGCCGGACAGGATGCATTGGCGCAGGTTGGAATGGGACCTCGGCCCGCCGGGGACGCCTCAGGCTCGCCTTCGCGGTCTAGCCGCGCGCGGCGCAGGCGACGATGCGCTCGATCGCTTCGACGCATTGCGCAAGCGGCGGGACCAGGGCGATGCGGATCCGGCCGGCACCGGGATTCACGCCTCCGGCCTCGCGCGCGAAGTAGCTCCCCGGCAGCACGACCACGTTCTCCTCCGCGAGCAGCCGGCGCGCGAATGCCGCATCGTCGCCCGGCGTCTTCGCCCACAGGTAGAACCCGGCTTCGGGCACCGCGCAGGGCAGGGCCGCGGCGAGCCGCGGCGTCGCCTGCGCGAACTTTGCTGCGTACTGTGCGCGGTTCGCGACGACGTGGGCTTCGTCGTTCCACGCCGCGATGCTCGCCGCTGCGACCGCCTGCGACATCGCCGAGCCGTGATAGGTCCGGTATTGCAGGAATGCCTTGAGCAGCCCGCGATCGCCGGCGACATAGCCGGAGCGCAGCCCCGGCGCGTTGGACCGTTTCGACAGGCTGCCGAAGACGACGAGGCGCGGGTAACCGGTTCGCCCCAGCTGCGCCGCTGCACCCAGCGCGCCCAGCGGCGGGCAGGCTTCGTCGAAGTAGATCTCCGAATAGCACTCGTCGGACGCGATGGCGAAGCCGTGGCGGTCGGACAGCTCGAACAGGTGCTGCCATCCCGCGAGGTCGAGCACGTGGCCGGTCGGATTGTCGGGCGAGCACACGTAGAGGAGCTGCGTGCGTGCCCACACGGCGTCGGGCACCGCGTTCCATTCATGGGCGAAGCTCGTGTCCCCGACCGCATTGACGCAATGGACTGCTTCGCCGGCGAGCAGCGCTGCGCCTTCGTAGATCTGGTAGAACGGATTCGGGACGACGACCGTGGCACCGACCCGGCTCGGGTCGACGACCGTTTGCGCGAATGCGAACAGCGCTTCGCGGCTGCCGAGCACGGGCAGGACCTCGGTCGCGGGATCGAGGGCGGCGATGCCGTGGCGGCGCCCGAGCCAGCCCGCGATCGCCTCGCGCAGGGCGGGCACGCCGGCCGTCGTGGGATAATTCGACAGTCCGTCGATCGCGCCGCGCGCGAGGGCGTCGATCAGAAATTGCGGCGTCGGGTGCCTGGGCTCCCCGATCGACACGTTGATTGCAGTCTTCGCGGGATCGGGCGACACGCCGGCATGAAGCGCGCGAAGTCGCTCGAACGGGTAAGGCTGGAGTCGTTGCAGATGGGGATTCAAGCCGGCGATGGAACATGCGATGGGCGAAGCGGGCGATTATAGCGGCGGCCGCCTGCTACGTTTTCTCGCCGCGATCGCGACCCTTGCGGCATCGTCACTGCTGGCGGCGGTCGTCGCCTGGTGGGGGTGGCGGCTGGTCGGACCCGCCGCCGTGCACATCGCACCCGCGGCCCCTGCCGACCCCGCGGCGACGCTCGTCGCCGAGAACCTGTTCGGCGCCGGCAGCAGGCCTGCGGCGGCAGGGACGTCGGGGTCGGAGGCGACGCTTGCAGGCAATGCACGCCTGCTCGGGATCATCGCGGAGCCGCAGCTGAAGGGCTATGCGCTGTTCAGCCTTGCAGGTGTCCCGAAGGTCGTTGCCGCGGGTCAGGAGATCTCGCCGGGCGTGAAGATCACCGCGATCGCCCCCGACACCGTCACCGTGCTGGAGGGCGCGACCGAGCGCCGCCTGCGCCTGCGGCCCGAGCACGGTGCGGCCGCGTCCGGCGCGGCAGCGGCCGTCGGCGCCGTGCAGGCCTCGGCGCGCGCGACGGCCGCGTCGGTCCCGTCATGTGCGCCGCCCCCGGGCTTTCGCGGTCCGGTCATCCGTCTCAACGCCGAGCTGCTCGGCGGATTGGGCAGCGACTCCGCGCCGTGGCGGACGATGTTCGCGCCGACGCCGCAGGGACTGGTGGTCACCCGGGAAAGCGGCTATTCGGCGATGCTCGGCCTGAAGGCCGGCGACAGGATCGCCCAGGCGAACGGGATCGCGCTGCGCAGCCCGGACGACGTGACCTCCGCCGTGCTCCGGCCGCTGATCGCGAATCAGGGCGTGCGTCTGGCGGGAATGCGCAGCGGCGCGCCGCAGGAGCTGTGGCTCGCCAACGTCGCCTGCTCGCAGTGAACGCGCTCTCCGGCGGCTGATCAGGCCCGCGGCATCTCCGGGAGCCATTGCAGCAGCGCAAGCGGCTCGGCGATCCACCCGGTCGCCGGCCACTCGTCGGCACTGCCCGCGTCTCCGAGGTATCCGTATTCGGCGACGATCGTCGACATGCCGGCGGCGTTGCCAGCGACGACATCGCGCAGGTCGTCGCCGACGTAGACGCACTGTGCGGCGTCGACTCCGAGCAGCCGCGCCGCGTGCAGCAACGGCTCCGGGTGCGGCTTCGGATGTGCTGTCGTGTCGCCCGAGACGATGGCGCCGGCTCGGGCGTCGAGTCCGAGGGCTTCGACCACGGGCTGCGTGAACCGCATCGCCTTGTTGGTGACGATGCCCCAGCGCAGCATCCGCGCATCGATCTCCCGGAGCAGGGCGGCAACGCCGTCGAACAGGCACGTCGTCATCGCGAGACCGGCTGCGTAATTGGCGAGGAATTCGTCGCGCAGCAGCGGATACTCGGGGTGCTCGGGCGTGATCCCCATGCCGGCGCCGAGCAGGCCGCGCGCACCGGCCGAGGCGTGCGGGCGCAGCGCCTCGACCGGGACCGGTGCGAGCCCGCGATCCTTGCGGATGCGGTTGACGGCAAGGGCGAGATCGCCGGCGGTGTCGGCAAGCGTACCGTCGAGGTCGAACAGGACCGCCGCGACCGGGAGCGGGGCAGCGAGCGGGCGGAGCGCGCGGTCAGGCGCCATGCGCGTCGATGCGCCTGAAGGCGGCGAGGTAATTGACCGACGTGTCGTCCTCGAGGCGATAGACGCGGGTCAGCGGGTTGTAGGTCATGCCGGTCATCGCCACCGGCTCGAGCCGCGCGCGACGCGCGAACGAGGCGAGCTCCGACGGGCGCAGGAAACGCGCCCAGTCATGCGTGCCCCGGGGCAGCAGCTTCAACGCGTATTCGGCGCCGAGGATCGCGAACGCGTAGGACTTGGGATTGCGATTGAGCGTGGAGAACACGACGCTGCCTCCGGGCTTCACCAGCGTCGCACAGGCGGCGACCGTCGAGGCCGGCTCGGGGACGTGCTCGAGCAGCTCGAGGCAGGTGACCACGTCGAACGACGCAGGCGCTTCGGCGGCGAGCGTCTCGGCCGCGGTCAGCCGGTAATCGACCCGGGACCCCGATTCAAGCTGGTGCAGGCGTGCGACGCCGATCGCCTTGTCCGAGAGATCGATGGCGACGACCTCGGCGCCGCTGCGGGACATCGCTTCGGCGAGGATGCCGCCACCGCAGCCGACGTCGACGACGCGCTTGCCATCGATGCCGCCCGCGACCTGCTCGATCCACGCGAGCCGCAGCGGATTGATGTCGTGCAGGGGCTTGAATTCGCTTTGCGGATCCCACCAGCGGTGGGCGAGCGCCGAGAACTTGGCGAGCTCCGCCGGATCGGCATTGCGGGTGTCGCTGTGCATCGTCACGCCAGTCGTTGCTGCCATGTGCGCGCCCGCCCGGCGAGCGCAGGCATGTCGATTTCGACCATCATCCGGCCGTCGAGGACGCGCGAGCCCGCGACCCAGACATCGCTGACGAGCTCGCGCCCGGCGGCGTGCACCAGATGCGAAACCGGATCGTACATCGGAATCGTCTCGATATCGGCGAGGCGCACGGCGACCATGTCGGCCTGCTTGCCGGGCTCGAGCGAGCCGAGCTTCGCATCGAGTCCCAGCGCTGCCGCGCCGCCGAGCGTCGCCATCCTCAGCATTCGCGCTGCAGGCAATGCGCCCGCATCGCCGGTCGCCACCTTGGCGAGCAGGCTCGCCAGACGCATTTCGGAAAACAGGTCGAGCCGGTTGTTGGAAGCCGCACCATCGGTGCCGAGTGCGACATTGACCCCGCTCTCGAGGAATGACGCGACCGGCGCAATGCCGCTCGCGAGCTTCATGTTCGATGCCGGGCAATGGACGACATGGCATCTCTGCGCGGCGAGCAGCTCGATGTCCCGGGCGTCGACATGGACGGCGTGGATCGCGATGAACCCCGGGCCCGTTGCCCCGAGCCGGTCCAGGCGCGCAAGCGGGCTCTCGCCCGTCGTCGCGCGCGCTTCTTCGACCTCGTGCTGCGTCTCCCCGACATGGGTCTGGATCGGCAGGTCGAGCTGACGCGCATAGGTCACGACACTCGCCCAGCTCGCGTCGCCGACGGTGTACGGAGCGTGCGGAGCAAGAGCGAAGGACAGGCGCGACGAGTGCTTCCATGCGTCGCGGGCCTCGAGTCCGCGCTGCAGGCAGGCCTCGGCATCGGCGGCGTAGGACGTCGGAAAGTCGAGGATGGGCAGGCCCAGCATCGCACGCATCCCGGCCTGCTCGTACGCGCGGGCGGCGGCTTCCGGGTAGAAATACATGTCATTGCAGCAGGTGATCCCGCCGCGCAGCATCTCGGCCGCGCCGAGCAGCGTCCCGTCGTGCACGAAGTCCTCGGCGACGAACCGGCCTTCGCGCGGCCAGATGTGCTGCTCGAGCCACGATCTGAGCGGGACATCGTCGGCGATGCCGCGCAGCAGCGTCATCGCAGTGTGGGTGTGCGCGTTGACGAGCCCGGGGATCAGTGCGTGTTCGGGCAGCGTGATGCGGGAGCGCGGCAGGTAGCTGCGGTCGGCCTCGTCCACGGGCACGAGGGCGATGATCCGGCCGCCATCGACGATCAGCGAGTGGCCTGCCAGCACACCAGCCGGCTCGACGGGGATCAGCCAGCGCGGGTCAATTCGCAGGTCGACGGGGCTCGGCAGGCGGTCGCTCATCGCGGATCAGTTTAGCAGCCCCCTCACCGGCTCGACGCTCGCGCGTCTCGCTTCCTTTCCCGCGTCGCGGGAGGGGGTTGGGGCGGGGGACAACAAAAAGCCCCGCACGCGGCGGGGCCCTTTGCGAAAGCGCGGTCGTCTGTCAGTTCGAGACGGCTTCGCCCTTCACTTCGATCTCGACTCGACGATTCGGCGCCAGGCAGGCGATGAGCTCCTTCGAGTTCTTCTGGTGGCAGACGACGTTCGGCAGCGGCTGCGTCTTGCCCATGCCCAGGGTCTCGATCTTGTCCTTCGCAACGCCCTTGCTCACCAGGTAGTCGCGAACCGCATCGGCGCGGCGCTCCGACAGCTTCTGGTTGTACTGCTGCGTTCCGATGCGATCGGTATGGCCGGTCACCAGCACGAGTTCGAGCTTCTGCACGCCCGACAGCTTGGAAATGATCTCGCTGTCGATCGCCGCCTTGCCTTCGGGCTTGAGGACCGCCTTGTCGAAGTCGAACAGCGCCTTCGAAGCCAGCGTGATCTTCTGCACCTTCGCGGCCGGGGCGGGCGCAGGCGCGGGGGCCGGAGCCGGCGCAGGAGCGGGCGCCGGGGCGGCAACGGGCGTCGGCTTGGGAACGAGATCGGGATCGCAGGCTTCGATGGCCATCGCCGGCGTCCAGTAACCGGAGCGCCAGCACAGCGTGTCTTCGATGCCCTTCTTGCCGCCGTACGAGCCGCTGCGCAGCACGTTCTGGTCCGGCGGATTCGGCACCGTGCCGGTCACCCAATATCCCGTGTTCTGCGGATTCGCCTGCGCGGCTGCACTGCCGGCAAAGACCGCCGCGAGCGCGCCGACCACAACACCGGAGACGAGACGTCGACTCATTTGTTCCACCCCTTTGACTTTGGTTTTGAACAGGTTCTCAGCAGATATACCACTTTCGCGCCCCGCAGCCCAACTTCGCGAGCGCGCCCGGATCCTTGCACTTCGTTGGACTATAGCACAGCGATCGAAGCCGCACCAAAGAGATACCCGGTGCTTTGGCGCCGACCGGCATGACTGTCGCGGCAATACAACGACGTGCTAAAATTACGCGTTTTCAAGGACCTCCGAGTGGTTCTCCGGCGTCGATCGGGTGTTCGACCCGGTTCCCGGCAATGCCGCCCGGCCCCGCCCGGCATGAAAACTGTGTTCGGGGGCGCAGTTTTCGAGAACTTTCGATCCGCTCAACCTAGTTAGCAAGGAATCGGCCGAATCCATGGAGCAGTTTGCCAAAGAAACCCTTCCGGTAAGTCTCGAAGCCGAAATGCGGCATTCCTACCTCGATTATGCGATGAGCGTAATCGTGGGGCGGGCGCTGCCCGACGTTCGGGAC
>DATIQL010000228.1:0-42633 GCA_035470905.1 Casimicrobiaceae bacterium | reverse complement strand
GCGAGGAACGCGAACGCGAAATGCGCGAGGTTGATGACGTGGAGCAGGCCCCAGGCGAGCCCCACGCCCAACCCCAGCAGCCCGTAGAGGCTGCCGATGAATACGCCCGACAGCGCGGACTGCGCGAGCAGCGTCCCGCTGGGCAACGTCATTGCACTTGCAGCGACGCGCCGGGTGCGGCGAACTCCTTCGGATAGACGGTGACCCAGTGACCGTTCTGCACCTGCTTGACCTTCATCAGGTCGTCGCCGTAGTTGTTGGGACCGTCGAAACGCAGGTTGCCGGTGATCGTCTGGATGTGGTGCGTCTTGATCCACGCAGCGATCGCCTTGTCGTCGAGGCTGCCTGCCCCGCGCACCCCGGCTTCGAGGATCTGCCAGGCCGTGTAGGAGGCCGCCGCCTGCACCTCGACCGTGGGATCGGGGATGCCTGCCTTGGCGGCGCGCTCATGATAGAGCTTGATGAACTCCGCCGCCCCCGGTGCATTGGTGAAAGGTGCATGCTCCTCGAACAGGGTCACCGACATCGCGTCGTTGGCGAGCGGCGACTTGGCCATCGGGCCCGGCGCCGGATACAGGTAGAAATGCTCGTGCGGCGTGTAGTCGATCTTGTGCATCGCCTCGAGCAGCTGGTTGCCTTCGAGACCGATCGCGCCGACCCACAGGAAGTCGGGATTCGCATCCTTGATCCGCGCGGCGATCGGACCGAAATCGAGGTTTCCGAAGTCCCATTCAAGGAACAGCACCTCCTTGACGCCCATCTTCTTCGCGATCTCGCGGGCGCCGAGGGACATGAAGTGCACGGACGGGAACTTGCTCGTCACGATCGCGATCGTCTTGGGGGGCCTGGGCGATGCAGCGAGCGCTTTCAGCACCGTCGTCGGAACCGTGGTTCCCGGATCGGGCCCGAGAGACCATGCGGGAAACTGCATGTCGTACTTGGCCATCGACGGGATGCCGAACGTATGGTGGATCAGCACCTTGTGGTAGCGCTGCGCCACGCCCATCGCCGACAGGATCGCGCCCGTCGCATAGGGCCCCATCAGCAGGTCGACCTTGTCGGTCGTGATCAGCTGCTCGTAGAGGGTGCGCGCGAGGTCGGGCTTCGACTGGTCGTCCTTGACGATCCATTCGACCGGACGACCGAGCAGGCCGCCGCGCTTGTTGAGCTGCTCGACGTAGATCTCGCCGACCACCTTGTGGATCAGGCTGGTCGCGGCCAAGGGCCCGGTCAGGGCGAGCGTGCTGCCGATGCGGATCGGCGGTTGTCCTCCCTGGGCCCAGGCGCCGGACGCCAGCGCGAGACCAACGCAAGTGGCGGCGGCCCAGCGGGCCATGCGTGCAACGATGCTCATCGTTCATTCCTCCCGGTCGTCGTTTGGTGATTGTCGGCGCCGTCGACGGGCGGCGCCGTTGTGCGAATCGGGCTTGCCGGGATCTTCGACCCCGGGCCGGTCTTTCAGGCAGGCACGGCTGCGGGTTGCTCGCGATTGACGACGAAATCGTCGGGCACCGACGGCCCCCAGACGTAGAACGAATCCTCGGGGGGGTGATCGGCCGCGGGCCAGTCGACGTCGACGGGGACGAAATCGATGTCGAACGAATACTCGGCCCAGCTGCCCCACGGGTCCTGGACGTAATAGAAGTAATTGGAACCGAGGACATGCCGGCCGACGCCCCAGCCTTTCACGTAGCCCTGTGCCCGCATGTACTCGGCGCCCAGGCCGATGTCGTCGATGCTCCCGACGTCCCAGCTCGAATGATGCAGCCCCGGCGCACCGGATTTGGCAAACGCCACCAGGTGGTGCTCGCTCGCGTGCGGTGCGTGCATGAACGCAATGATGTCGCCGGAGCGGTCGGACAGCCGCAGGCCCAGAACGTCGGAGTAGAACGCGACCTGACGCGGGACGTCCGGCGTGAACAGCAGCACATGCGCGAGGCGGCGCGGCCTGACCCGTGGCGCGCCGCTGCGGCTCGGCGCGGCGCCCTTGCCCATTGGGACCGGAGGCGCAACGGCCGGCTTCGCCTTGACCGATGGCGAGACTTTCGGCGCGACGATCACCTGCACCGGAGTTCCATCCGGATCGTGCAGCCAGATTCCCTTGCCGTCCGAAAGCGGGTGCGGGTCGCAGGTCCCCAGCGCGCGGATGCGCCGCGCCAGCGGCTCGAAATCCTCCTCGTAGGCGCCGAAGCAGAGGTGCTGGAGGCGCTTGGGCTGGCCGTTCGCATGCACGCTTCCCCAGCAGTGCGGATGGCCGTGCGCATAGAGGTCGAGCCGGTTCCCATCGCGACGCGGGTCGAGCCCGAAGGCCCCGTAGAAGCGCTCGGCTGCACCGAGATCGGGAACGCTGAACACGAAGCGGTCGAGCGAGTGAACGCCAAGGGTGTTTGGGCGTCGAGGCGATCGGGTGGTTGTGTCTGCCTGGATGTCCATTGTCGTGGCCATGCGAAGACCCGATGTGCGAAATGCACCGGTGGCTCCGCACGATAGCAAAAATATCGTCGGCGGTGGGGGCGGTGGGGGGCGGTGGAGACGATGGGGGGCACGCCCGCAGGATCGTCGCCGTCGCTACAATCCGCCTTTCGCCGTGCCGGCCCGTCGATCGGGATCGAATGTTTCCGTTGCCGCTGCTGTTCGGGATCCTGGTGCTGGTCGTCGTCACGGTGTTCTTCCCGCCGGCAGGGCTCGTGTTGTTGCTGCTCGCGGGGATTGCGATTGCCTGGGCGGCGTGGACGAAAGCGCGCGGGCGGAACCGGTAGGCTCGCGCAATTCCTGGGCGGAGCATCGGGACCGGTGCCGGGGCGGGAAGTGCCTCCTGGATGCACGGCCGGCGCGTCCGGAAGATGGCCTCGGATAGCATTGCTGGCTTCCCGAACCCGTCGACACCTTCCACTTCCCATGCCAACCCCGCACTCCGGCGCGGTCCTTCATGCGCTCGCGCCTCGCAATACCCTGGCGCTGCGCCATCTTGGCATCCATACGTACCGGGAGAAGGTCCTGTTCATGCGCAGCGACTGCCACATCTGTCGCTCGGTCGGATTCACCGTGCAGTCGCGGGTTCTGGTCGGTCTCGGCGCGCGCAGCCTGGTCGCCACGGTCAACATGGTCGGTCCGGAGCTCCTGGGCAGTGGCGAGGCAGGGCTGTCGGAAGCGGCGTGGGAGGCCCTTGGCGCCCGCGAAGGCGACATCGTCGTCGTGTCCCACGCGCCGCCGATCGAGTCGCTATCCCACCTGCGCGCCAAGGTCTTCGGGCATCGGCTGGACGACCATGCGATGCGCGAAATCATGGGCGACATCGTCGCGGGTCGGTATTCGGACCTGCACCTCGCGGCCTTCGTCACCGCCTGCGCCGGTGACCGGCTCGATACCAGCGAGACGACCGCGCTGACCCGCGCGATGATCGACGTGGGGACGCGGCTCACCTGGCCGCAGCCGATGATCGTGGACAAGCATTGCGTCGGGGGTCTGCCGGGCAATCGGACGACACTGATCGTCGTCCCCATCGTCGCCGCGGCGGGGCTGACGATTCCGAAGACCTCTTCGCGCGCCATCACGTCGCCGGCGGGTACCGCGGACACGATGGAGGTCCTGGCGCCGGTGGCGCTCGACAGCGCGGCGATGCGGCGGGTGGTCGAACGCGAGGGCGGATGCATCGTGTGGGGCGGATCGGTCGGCCTGAGCCCCGCAGACGATGTTCTGATCAGCGTCGAGCGGCCGCTGGATCTCGACAGCGAAGGACAACTGGTGGCATCGGTGCTGTCGAAGAAGGCCGCCGCCGGATCGACCCACGTCGTGATCGACATGCCCGTGGGGCCGACCGCCAAGGTGCGCTCGTCCGAGGCTGCGGCACGCCTTGGCGCCGAGATGCAGAGGGTCGGACGCGCGATCGGGATCGACGTCCGTGTTCTGGTCACCGACGGCAGCCAGCCGGTGGGGCGCGGGATCGGGCCCGCGCTCGAGGCCAAGGACGTGCTGGCGGTGCTCGGGCGCGACGCCGACGCGCCGGCGGATCTGCGTGCCCGCGCGCTGCGCCTTGCCGGCAGCATCCTCGAATTCTCCGCGGCGGTTCCGCCGGGAACGGGACTGGCGCTCGCGACGGCCATCCTCGACGACGGTCGCGCCTTCGACAAGCTCAGGGCAATCTGCGCGAGCCAGGGCGGCATGCGCGAACCTCCGCAGGCTGCCCATCGACGCGCGTTCGAGGCCGCGCGCACCGGGAAGGTCGTCGAGGTCGACAATCGCCGCCTCGCGCGCGGAGCGAAGCTCGCCGGCGCACCCCAGGCGCCGGCCGCCGGCATCGAATTCCTGACGCCGGTTGGAACGCAGGTCGAGCGCGGGCAGCCGCTGTTCGTCGTGCATGCCCAGGCGCCCGGGGAGCTTGCATACGCCTTCGACTATCTCGCGGCGCAGCAGGATGTCGTCCGGATCGGGGGCGCCGCATGAAACCCGTGATCTTCGCCTTCCCGGCGCACGCCGGCCTGCCGCAGAGCATCGTCGCGCGCATCGGCGGAACCGCAGGAACCCTGTACCTGCACCGCTTTCCCGACGGCGAATCCTACGTACGCCTCGACACGCCGGTCCAGGGACGCGAAGCCGTGTTCGTCTGTTCGCTCGACAACCCCGACGCGAAGCTCCTGCAGCTGCTGTTCGCCGCCGCGGCAGCGAAGGATCTCGGGGCGACGCGCGTGGGCATCGTCGTGCCCTATCTCGCCTACATGCGCCAGGATGTGCGCTTCAAGCCCGGCGAGGCGATCACCTCGATGACCGTGGGCACGCTCGTGTCCGGCGTCGCGGATTGGCTGGTCACCGTCGATCCGCACCTTCACCGCCATGCGACGCTCGACGCCGTCTATTCGATTCCATCCACGGTCGTGCCGGCCGCTCCGGCGATCTCGGCGTGGATTGCCGCCAATGTCGCCAGGCCGCTGCTGGTGGGCCCAGATGGCGAGAGCGCGCAATGGGTCGCGCGGGTCGCAGCCGCGGCGAATGCGCCCTGGATCGTCCTCGACAAGAGCAGGCACGGCGATCGCGACGTCGAAGTCTCGGCCCCGCAGGTCGATCGCTACCGCGATCGGACGCCGGTGCTGGTCGACGACATCGTCTCGACTGCGCATACGATGATCGCCGCGGTCGGGCGCCTGCGCGAGGCGGGCCTTCCGGCCCCGATTTGCATCGGCGTGCACGCGCTGTTCGCAGCCAATGCCTACGACCAGCTCAAGGCTGCGGGCGCCGCGCGGATCGTCACCTGCAACACCGTTCCCCACGCCAGCAACGGCATCGACGTCAACGCGGCCGTTGCCGAGGCCGTCGCCGGAATGATCAGAGCCTGACGAGGCCGCGCTTCAGCGCGTGGTGCAGTGCAATCCCCAGCACGAAAGCCAGCCCGACATTCCAGATCGTGCATGCGGCGGTGACCAGGGTGGTGAAGCGGTCGTTCTTGGTCTTGCCGAAATCGCAGGATCCCAGCGCGAGCTGCGCCCCGGTCATGAACAGCACGACGCCGAGGATCGGCGCCGGAAACAGCCTGAAGATCGTGGCGACCGAACTGCCGAAGAACACGGCGACGACGACGATGATCGTCCCCAGGATGATCAGCGCGCCGCCGGTCCTCGCGCCGAAGCGCACGTGACCTGCCATGCCCCCCGCGCCGTGGCACATCGGCACGGC
Organism: Casimicrobiaceae bacterium; assembly: GCA_035470905.1. Taxonomy (GTDB): domain Bacteria; phylum Pseudomonadota; class Gammaproteobacteria; order Burkholderiales; family Casimicrobiaceae; genus VBCG01. The sequence continues at coordinate 36,966 of DATIQL010000228.1, read as the reverse complement.
GCCGATCACCGGGCCCAGCACGTTCATGACGCCGGTGGAGATCGCGACTTTGCGCTCGGTGACCGGCCGATCGGGAAACAGGCGGTTGTTCTCCTCGGTGATTGCGATGATCGCGTTGCCCAGCGTCAAGGGCACCTGCGGCAGCGCCAGGAACACGGCGCCGACCGCGAGATCCTTCCAGGTCATGCCCATTAGTGCGAACGAAGGCAGGCGAACATCGATGCGGATCGCGGCGAGATCACCGACCAGTGCCGGATTGCGCATCAGGGCGATGACGGCGCCCGCGACGAGCAGCAGGAACATCACCGGAATCCTGCGGTTGGCGAGCAGCAGCATCGTCGCGGCCAGCGCGGCGCCGCCGACGATCCAGTCCTGCGCCATCATCCTGATGCCAGCGAGCATGAAGCTGAATCCCAGACCCATGACGATGCCGGTGGCCACGGGCCGGCTGACCCAGCGCGCGGCGCGATGGGCGGTTCCGCTGATGCCGAGCACCAGCCAGATCGCACCGGTCACGAGTCCGGCGCCGTAGGCGGCCGCAGGCGTGATCGTCAACGACTGCGCGGCCTGGGTCGTCGCCACCGCGCCGATCGCCTTCATCGGCTGGACCGGGAATGGCGTGCGGTAGTACAGACCCGCTGCGATCTTGGCGACGCCGAAAGCGATGAGCACGCCGTAGGGATCCATCCCGAGCAGCGAAATGTAGGCGACGACGAAAGGAATCAGCGTTCCCAGGTCGCCGAAGGCCCCCGCCCACTCGAGACGGTCGAAGCGGTTGGTCCGCTTCTAGCCTTCAGCTGCCGGGGAACGACAGGCGTCGGTCACCGCATCGGTCTCCGCATCGCGATCACCACGTCGAAAGCAGCGTGCCGCCCAGTGCCGCGAGGATGACGATCCACGAGGGTCGAACTTTCCAGAACGTGAGCAGGGCGAAGCAGGCCAGTGCGAGCGCGAAATCGCCCGGACCGTGCACTGCGCCAACGAAGATCGGATCATAGAGTGCGGCGAGCAGGATGCCCACGACCGTCGCGTTGATCCCCATCATCGACGAGCGCATCGCGGGCCTGGCGCGCCAGGTGCTCCAGTGCGGCAACGCTCCGAAGACCAGCAGGAACGCCGGAAGGAAGATTGCGAGCAGCGCCAGGACCCCGCCGGTCCAGCCCCCGGGCGTTCCCTGTGCGACCGTGCCGAGATAGGCGGCGAAGGCGAACAGCGGCCCGGGCAGAGCCTGCGCCACGCCATAGCCAGCCAGGAAATCTCCGTCGGAAACCCATCCGGGCGGGACGACCTCGGCTCGAAGCAGCGGCAGCACCACGTGCCCGCCGCCGAAAACCAGCGAGCCTGCGCGATAGAAGCTGTCGAACATCGCGACGGCGTGGTCGCCGGTAACGCGGGAGAGGACCGGGAGCGTCGCAAGCAGGACGAAGAACAGGACCGACGCGATCGCCGAGCTGCGCCGCCCGATCCGGAAATCGACGTGGTCGCCGGATCCGCTGCCGGCGGCCTGAAGCAGGCGCCAGCCGGCGAGGCCCCCCAGCACGATCGCCGCGACCTGCGTCGGCGCCCCCGGCCACGCGAGAACCAGCAGCGCCGCGATGATCGCGAAGCTTGCACGCATCCGGTCCGGGCACAGTTGCCGCCCCATGCTCGACACCGCCTGCGCGACCACTGCGACCGCGGCGATCTTGAGTCCGTGCAGCCACCCGGCATCGGCTGCGTCGTCCACCAGTCGCAGGCCATAGCCGAAGGCGATCATGACCAGCGCCGAGGGCAGCGTGAAGCCGACCCATGCGGCGACCGCGCCAGCGAGTCCCGCGCGCGTTGCGCCCAGCGCGATCCCCACCTGGCTGCTCGCCGGCCCCGGGAGGAACTGGCACAGCGCCACCAAATCGGCATACGCAGCGTCGCCGAGCCATTTGCGTCGCCCGACGAACTCGTCACGAAAATACCCGAGATGGGCGATCGGACCGCCGAACGAGGTGCAACCGAGTTTCAGGAAAGCGACGAAGGTCCCGAGCAGGATGCGGGCCCCGGGTTCCGCGAGGTCCGATGGTCGTTCTGCTGGCGTTTCGCGGGGAGGTGTCGACACTGCAATTCCGAGGTTTTCCGTTGCCGGGGCGGGCCGTACGTTACCAGCGTGGTCTCGCCGGGTCGACTGCCGCGCGATCCTGACTCGATCAGGTCGCAGGAACGAGCGCAGTCACCACCAGGACGCCCGCGACGTCCTCGGCATGGAAGCGCACCCTGTCACCGGGCTTCACCTGGTCGAGCATCGCGGGATCCCCGACGCGGAAGACCATGGTCATCGCCGGCATGTCGAGGTTGCGGATTTCACCGTGCCTGATCGTGATCTTTCCCGCCTCCCTGTCGACCTTCCGGATCTCGCCGTCGGTCATGGCATTGCCTTCCGCCGCCATTCCCGTCGGCGGCGCCGACGCGTCCGCGACCTGCATCAGGATCGCGCTGCCGACGGCGTCGGCAGCGGCGAACCGGTCGCTGCCGTGGGCCGCCGCGTGAAGCGCCGTCACTGCTGCAAGGACGAGGACGAGGAGTTGCGGGCGTTTCATCGGAAAGCCTCCTGATGGTGCGCAAGTGTCAGTGACCGTGCTGGCCGCCGTCGAAACCGGGCTTGCGGACCTGCACTTCGATTTCATCGCTGCCCGGGTGGGCGACGGGCATCGACTGTCCGCCGGCCGCGCCGACGCGGGCCGGGTCCGCCAAGGCTGCTGTCCACTCCCGCGCCACGGTTCCAGCGGGATGCCGGTACCAGCCGGGATCGGAATAGTCGTCCGCTCGCTGCCCGTCGCGCACCTTGAGCACGGTGAACATGCCGCCCATCTCGACCGGGCCGAAAGGCCCCTGTCCGCTCATCATCGGCAACGTGTTGTCGGGCAGCGGCATCTCCATCGCGCCCATTTCGGCCATGCCGCGCTCGCCCATCGCCATGTAGTCGGGGATGAGCGCGTTGATGCGCCTGGCGATGTCGCGGGTTTCGACGCCGATCATGTTGGGAACGCCGTGGCCCATCGCGTTCATCGTGTGGTGGCTCTTGTGGCAATGGAAGGCCCAGTCGCCGGGCTCGTCGGCAACGAATTCGATGGCGCGCATCTGGCCTACGCCGACGTCGGTCGTGACCTCGGGCCAGCGCACGCTCTCGCGCAGCCATCCGCCGTCCGTGCCGGTCACCGCGAACTCGTAGCCGTGCAGATGGATCGGGTGATTGGTCATCGAGAGGTTGCCGATCCGGATCCGCACGCGCTCGCCTAGGCGCGCGACCATCGGGTCGATGCCCGGGAAAACGCGCGAGTTGAATGCCCAGAGATTGAAGTCGGTCATCGTGCTGACCGTGGGCAGCGAGCTCCCGGGCTCGACGTGGAACGCCATCAGGATGAACCCGTAGTCGCGATCGACGGGCATGAACCGGGGATTGCGCGGATGCGCGATGAACATGCCGTACATGCCCATCGCCATCTGCACCATCTCGTCGGCGTGCGGGTGATACATGAACGTCCCGCTGCGGCGGACGGTGAATTCATAGACGTAGGTCTTGCCCGGCGGTATCTGCGGCTGGGTCAGCCCGCCCACGCCGTCCATGCCGTTGGGCACGCGCTGACCGTGCCAGTGCACGGTCGTGTGCTCGGGCAGGCGGTTGGTGACGAATATCCGCACGCGGTCGCCTGCGACAGCTTCGATCGTCGGCCCCGGCGATTGCCCGTTGTAGCCCCACAGATGCACTTTCATGCCGGGCGCGAACTCGCGCACGACCGGCTCGGCGACGAGGTGGAACTCCTTGACGCCGTCGTTCATGCGCCAGGGCAGGCTCCAGCCATTGAGCGTGACCATCGGCCGATAGGGGCGTCCGGTGTCGGGCTGCAGCGGAGCGGCCGTCCCGGCCGCGGTGCGCAGCGCCGGCTCCGGCAACGCTGCGAGCGCTGCCTTGCCCACGGCGGCCGAGGCGGCGATCGCACTGCCTTGCGCCAGAGTCCTCAGGAACTCGCGTCGGTCAGACATCGTCGTGGCTCCCGTCATGGATTGCCGCAGTCGTCGCGTGCGTCGGAGTCATGGATTTCCCGCCTCGGTTGCGCGCCGCATTGCCACATCGCCGGAAAGGGCTCCGGTGCCGGGAAGGCCGATCAGCTCGGCCCGGAGACCCGCGTCGGCGAGCCAGAAGTCCCGCTGCGCATCCATTGCCTGCGCGACGGTCGCGACCTGCTCGCGTGCATCGGCGACGAGCTCGAACACGCCGATCAGCATCCCGTTGTAGCGCAGCAGGTTCTCGTCGGAGATCGCCTTGCGCAATGGAACGATCTCGTCCCGGTAGCGCTGCGCCACGTCGTAGGCCGCGTGATAGCGGCCATAGGCATCGCGCAGCTTCGAGCCGGCGTCGATTCCGACCTGGGCGGCGCGATGGAGGGCGGCCATGTAGGTGGCCTCGGCGCGGGCGCGGCCGGCATCGCCGAAGTCGAACAGCGGCAGCGCGAGACGGAGCTCGTAGCCGCTGCGCGTCGGAAGCACGGTCTCGCGCTTGTCGGTCGCCGCGACCTCGAAGCCGTCGACGAAGCTCGTGACATGGGTGAGCCCGAGTTCGCGCGCCGTCGATTCGAGATCCTGGATCGCCAGGCGCAGGTCGATCCGGTCGCCGAGGGCGCGTTGCGCCAGCGCGCGCTCGTCGAGGGCAGCGGGGGGGAGGGCGGGAAGCGTTTCCGGGAGCTTCAAGCGCGACGCCTGCGCATCGTCGAGCCCCAGCACCCGGACCAGCGCCTCGCGCGACGCCAGCGCGAGGCGGCGGCTTCGCGCGAGCTGCACGGCCGCTTCGGCCGAGAATGCCTGCTCGCGAGCACGTTGCAAGGCGCTGAAATTGCCGGCGGACTGCATCCTTCGGGCGAGCTCGGCCGCGGCATCGGCCGCCTCGAGCACCCGCTGCGCATAGGCGACGGCCTGCCTGGCGGCGACGGCATCGACCCATGCGCGTCGCGCGTCGATGGCGGTTGCGACGACGTCGCCGGCGAGTTTCAGTCGGACCTGTCGCTGCCGGATTTCGGCAAGCTCGGCGCGCGCGGGAAGCAGCAGCAGGTCGGTCAGGGAGATCGCGAGCGAGCGGGTGATCTCGACGTTCTGCAGCGCCGCGCTCGACGACACCAGGCGCTCGAACGCGAATACCGGATTCGGCAGGCGCGCCGATTGGGTCGCTGCGGCCGACGCTGCTGCGCGGTCGTAGAGCAGCGCCTGCAGCGATGGACTGTAGGCCAGCGCGATGGCCTCGGCGGAGTCGCCAGTCAGGGGCCCGTCGAGTGCGGCGTCGACATCGGCGCGGGCTCGTGCTCGTGCCTCGTCGGTCGTCAGCCATCTGACCTCCGCGGAAAGCCGCTCGCGGCCGAACGCCTGCGCGCTCGCGAAGTTGTCGTCGATCGCCGTGGACGCGCAGCCGCCAAGCAGCAGCGCAGCGGCGCCGACCAGCGCAGGGTGCGTCGCGCGGCATCGCGCCGCTGCCTGCGTGGCGATGCGTCCCGGGATTACCCCGGATTCCGTTTGATCCGACATCGTGTGACCTCTCGCTGCAGCCGTGGCCGGTCGCGCCGCCGAATGCCCGAGCGCGGCCCGGCACGCGGTGTCCGCGGCGCGTCCTGTTCGAGCGGGAAATGTGCACTGGGGCGGCGATCTGCCGACCCGGTGCGCTTCAGGCGGGGATGCTTCGGGGCGGGCGCTCGAGGCGCCCCGAGGGGAGCGCGGCCCAGTGCTGCTGGATGAAGGCGATCAGGGCCGAGGCATCGTCCGGCGCTCGAGGCGGACCCGGATTCGCGAGCACCGCCGGGCTGCAGCAACCGCCGTCGCCGCAGTTGCCGCCATCAGCCCGGTCGTCGGAGGCAGCGGACGGCGTCGCAGTGGCGTGAGAGGACGCGTGCTGTGCCGGGTGCGCAGCCGCATCGACGTGGTGATGCGCGGCGTGTTGGCGCTGGGCGGGGCCGCCGGGATGCGGCGAGGTTCGATGTGCCGCATGCTGCCCGAGGCCGCCTGCGTATTCGCAGGTCGCCGCGACCGCCGCCACCGCCGCGGCCCAGGCCTGGAAAGGCAGGACCGCGAGCAGAAGGAGAGCGAGGAGGCGCAGGGCGGTCAGGCGGCGCATGGCGCGACGAGTCTAGCATGGCGCAATCCGGCGCGCGGCCGCTCCAGGCTGCGCGCGCCTTGCCTGCGGGCGCAGCCTTCGTCGATCATGGGCGCCAGCGAGCTCGCACAACGGGAATCCAGCGATGGGATGATGATCCGCCGGGGTGTCGTTCACGCGCTGCTGTCGGCGGCGCTCTTCGGCGTGAGCACGCCGCTCGCCAAGGCGCTGCTGGGCGAGGTCCCGCCGCTCGAGCTGGCAGGATTGCTCTATCTGGCCTCCGGCGCGGGATTGCTGCTGCTGATGCTCGGGCGGGCGATCGCAGATCCAAGCGCCATTGCGACCATGCTGCCGCAGCGCGAGGACTGGGGGTGGCTCGGCGCCGCAATCCTGCTTGGCGGAGTGCTCGGGCCCGTCGCGTTGCTCGCGGGATTGGCGGCGATCCCGGCCTCGACCGCATCGCTGCTGCTGAACCTCGAATCGGTGTTCACTGCATTGCTCGCGTGGTTCCTGTTTCGCGAGAACTTCGACCGACGCATCGCACTCGGGATGGTCGCGATCGTCATCGGCGGGCTGCTGCTGGTCTGGTCGCCGGGCCAGGCCGCCGGCCCGCCGGCAGGCGCGATTCTCGTCGCAGCGGCATGCCTGTGCTGGGCGCTGGACAACAACCTGACGCGCAGGGTGTCGGGCAGCGACGCGGTGGCGATCGCCGCCCTGAAGGGCCTGGTCGCCGGCGCGGTCAACCTCGGCCTCGCCCTGTCGCTCGGTCTTTCGCTGCCGCCGGTGACGATGCTGGCCGCCACGGCCGCGGTCGGCCTTCTCGGCTACGGGCTGAGCCTCGTCCTGTTCGTGCTCGCATTGCGCGACCTCGGGGCCGCGCGCACGGGCGCCTACTTCTCGGTGGCCCCGTTCTTCGGCGCGGTGCTCGCCCTCGCGTTGGCGGGCGAGCCGCCGACGCTGGCATTGATGCTGGCAGGGGCGCTGATGGCCGCAGGGGTATGGCTGCACGTGTCCGAAAGGCATCTGCACGAGCACGTCCACGAGCTGCAGGAACATGCGCATGCCCATCGCCACGACGAGCACCACCGGCACGCCCACGATTTCGCGTGGGATGGGCGCGAGCCACACACCCATCCGCACGTCCATGCGCCGCTGGTCCACGCCCACCCGCACTATCCCGACCTGCACCACCGCCATCCGCACTAGGCACGGGATGAGCGCAGCGTGTTGCGGATGACCGGCCGTAGCCTTTCGTGCGGTCAGTTCCAGCGACCTGCGCTTCCCCCGACGCTGTAGCGGCCGGCGCCGAGCAGGGAGACGGCCAAGCCGGACAGCAGGAAAAAGGCGCTCAGCTCCTGCGACCATCCGCCGCCCTGGGCCAGCGAAAACAGGCCGGGGCGATGGACAAGCACAAGGAAGATCGCGAACAGCATGTTGATCATGATGAGGAGGCCGCCAATGCGCGTCCACAGGCCGAGGATCACCAGCACGGGGCCGACGACCTCGCCGAGGAATACCAGGTAGGCGACGAAATGCGGCAGGCCTGCCTTGCCGACGACGCCTTCGATGAAGCCGAAGCTTCCGGTGAGCTTGGCGTAGCCGTGGAACAGGAGCAGCACACCCAGGGTGAGCCGCAACACCAGCTTCCCGGCATCGTCGGACGACGCCCTCGTTGTCTGATTTCCCATCTTGAGACCCTTCAAGTATGAATGATTGCGAGCTGCTGCCGCGGGTGCGAAGTCTATGCCCGAATCGGTCGCCGGAAAAGACGCATCGCCACACGATACAAATGTCCACGCGACCCATGCGCCGGACGGAGCGGTCGGGAGACCGCGCATCGCCCGTCACTTCGTGAACTCGATCGCGCCTTCGGGAGCAGAAGTCCGCTTCCGGCGCGCGAGCGAGAGGGTGGCCCTGGATCGCGCCGGTGACGGTGGCGATCAGGTCGCGAAAGCTTTGCCGAGGCCTCATCGGTCGCTCCAATGCGTGTGGCCGACTCTGACAGGCATCATAATGCCATAAGGCAGAACGGCGTCCTGCACTGCACGCCGCGTCGACCGATGGGGGACTGCGTTCCGCGTCGGCACCTCTCGGCTTTCCGCCTCCTGCCGCGCAGACGCCGGTCGTCCGTCCGGGCGGCCGGGTCGATGTGGGCAATAATGCTTGACCGGCGATCACCTATGGGTACTATAGTGCCTGTCCTTCAAACCGCCTCGGACCGCCATGACCGAGCAAGTCGCCAGGTCGGCAGTGCTTTCCAATGCCCCCGCAACGCCGTCCGGCGACGAACCGCCGACGGGGCCCGACGCCGAGTTCCTTGGGGAAGTCGGGCGACGGGTCCGGACGCTGCGCGAGCAGCGCGGCATGACGCGCAAGGCGCTGGCGAAGGAGTCCGACGTGTCGGAGCGCTACCTCGGTCAGCTCGAAGCGGGTGAGGGCAATGCCTCGATCCTGTTGCTGCGCCGGATATCGTCGGCGCTGAACGTCTCGATCGCGGAGTTCCTGGTGCCGGAAGACCGCAACGCCGTCGAGCGGCGGCTGATCACGCGCTTCCTGCAGCGGTTGCCGGCGCACCGGATGGAGGACGTCATCTTCCGCCTGATGCGCGACTACGGCCACGAGGAGGCGCTGCGTAAGAAGCGCATCGCCCTGATCGGCCTGCGCGGCGCCGGCAAGACGACCTTGGGCAACCTGCTCGCGAAAGCGCTCTCCGTTCCGTGTGTCGAAGTGAACGAGGCGATCAGGCGCCAGACCGGACTGCCGGTCAGCGAGGTCATCTCGCTGTACGGCCAGGGCGGGTACCGGCGCATCGAGCGCCAGGCGCTGGAGCGCGTGGTCGGGGATTACGACCGGGCGGTGCTGGTCGTCGGCGGCGGAATCGTCTCGGAGGAAGGGACTTTCAACCTGCTGCTCTCGAACTGCTACACGGTGTGGCTCAAGGCCAGTCCCGAGGAGCACATGGCGCGCGTGCTGGCGCAGGGCGATTTCCGTCCGATGGCAGGGAACGAAGAGGCGATGGACGACCTGAAGCGGATCCTGGCGGCGCGCGAGCCGCTCTACCGCAAGGCCGACGCCGTCGTCGATACCGCGGGCGAGGCCCCCGAGGCGAGCCTCCGGAAGCTGGTCGGCATCGTCATGGCGTGATGGCGAGGAGGAACGGGATGGACACTGCTGCCGCGGTCGAGACCGATGCCACCACGACGTCGCGCGTCGATTACCAGACACATCCGGATCGCTACCGGCATCTGAAGCTCGGCTTCGACGGACCGGTGGCGACGATCGCGCTGGACATCGACGAGGACGCAGGCATCCGCCCCGGCTACAGGCTGAAGCTCAACTCCTATGACCTGGGTGTGGACATCGAGCTGCACGATGCGCTGCAACGCATCCGCTTCGAGCACCCGGAGGTGCGCTCGGTCGTGCTGACGAGTGCGAAGGAGCGCGTCTTCTGCTCGGGCGCCAACATCTTCATGCTCGGCCAGTCGAGCCACGCGTGGAAAGTGAACTTCTGCAAGTTCACCAACGAGACCCGCAACGGCATCGAGGACTCGAGCCGGCATTCGGGCCTCAAGTTCATCGCCGCCTGCAACGGCACGACGGCCGGCGGGGGCTACGAGATGGCGCTCGCCTGCGACGAGATCGTGCTGGTCGACGACCGTTCGTCCGCGGTGAGCCTGCCCGAGGTGCCGCTGCTCGGCGTATTGCCGGGCACCGGCGGGCTCACCCGGGTGACCGACAAGCGCCGCGTCCGCCACGACCTGGCCGACATCTTCTGCACGACGACCGAAGGCGTGCGCGGAACGCGCGCCCGGGATTGGCGCCTGGTCGACGAGGTGGTGAAGCCGGCGGAATTCCGCGACTACGTCGCGCGCCGCGCGCGCGAGCTTGCCGCGGCGAGCGATCGGCCCGGCGACGCCAAAGGCGTGACGCTGACGCCCCTCGCCAGGACGATCGACGCCGCGGGCTGCCACTACGCCTTCGTCGACGTCAGCATCGACCCCGCGGCGCGCCAGGCCACGATCACCGTCAAGGCACCCGCGACGGCCCCGCCGCAGGACGCGACAGGCATCGTCGCGGCCGGGGCGAACTGGTGGCCGTTGCAGATGGCGCGCGAGCTCGACGATGCGGTCCTCGACCTTCGCACCAATCACCCGGGCATCGGGACCTGGCTGCTCAAGACCGAAGGCGACGCCGCTTTCGTTCTCGCCGCCGATGCGTCGCTGGCGAAGCACCGCGAGCACTGGTTCGTGCGCGAGACGCTGGGCATGCTGCGCCGCACGCTCTCGCGCCTGGACGTCAGCTCACGGACGATGTTCGCGCTGATCGAGCCGGGCTCGTGCTTCGCCGGGACGCTGCTCGAGCTCGCCCTCGCGGCGGACCGTTGCTACATGCTGGCACTTCCCGACGGCGACGCCGAAGCGCCGGCGCTGGCGCTGTCCGAGCTCAATTTCGGCGCCTTTCCGCGCGTCGACGGCCTGTCCCGGATCGAAGCCCGCTATTACCGGGATCGCGACGCGATCGCCAGGGTGGAGAGCGCGCTGGGCCGCAGGATTCCTGCCGCGGAGGCCATGGACCTGGGCCTCGTGACCGCGACGCCGGACGACCTCGACTGGGACGACGAGATCCGCATTGCGCTCGAGGAGCGGGGCGCGATGTCACCCGACGCACTGACGGGCATGGAAGCCAACCTGCGCTTCGGCGTCACCGAGACGATGGAAACCCGCGTCTTCGGGCGTCTGTCCGCCTGGCAGAACTGGATCTTCATCCGGCCCAATGCGGTCGGCGAGCATGGCGCCCTCAAGTGCTTCGGCACCGGCAGCAAGGCCCGGTTCGACTGGGAACGGGTCTGACGGCGGCGCGACGGCCACCCCACCGGCCACCCCACCGCCGCCCCACTGCCAGCTCCCGTCCCATCCGTCGATTGGAAAGCATCCAGGAGCGATCCATGAGCATCGATTACGGTCAGAAGATACCCAACAACGTCGATCTCGCGACCGATCGTTCATTGCAGCGCGCGCTGGAGCAATGGCAGCCCGATTTCATCGCCTGGTGGCGCGAGCTCGGCCCGGTCGCGTCGCAGAATCACGAGGTCTACCTGCGCACCGCGGTCAGCGTGGAGCCCGGCGGCTGGGCGCATTTCGATTACGTGAAGATGCCCGAGTACCGCTGGGGAATCTTCCTCAATGCGCCAGCGGCCGACGGCAAGATCCATTTCGGCGAGCACAAGGGCGAGGCGGTGTGGAACGAGGTTCCGGGCGAGCATCGCGCGAACCTGCGGCGCATCATCGTCGCCCAGGGCGACACCGAGCCGGCCTCGGTCGAGCAGCAGCGCCACCTGGGGCTGACCGCCCCGTCGCAGTACGACCTGCGCAACCTCTACCAGGTGAACGTCGAGGAAGGCCGCCACCTGTGGGCGATGGTCTACCTGCTGCACCGCCATTTCGGGCGCGACGGCCGCGAGGAAGCCGATGCGATGCTGCATCGCCACTCGGGCGATCCGAACAATCCGCGGATCCTCGGCGCTTTCAACGAGAAGACGCCCGACTGGCTGTCGCTGTACATGTTCACCTATTTCACCGACCGCGACGGCAAGTTCCAGCTCTCGGCGCTGGCCGAATCGGGTTTCGACCCGCTGGCGCGCACGACCAAATTCATGCTGACCGAGGAAGCGCATCACATGTTCGTCGGCGAGTCCGGGGTGTCGCGGACGATCCAGCGCAGCTGCGAGGTGATGAAGGCGAACGACGTCGACGCCGCCGACAAGGTTCGCGCGCTGGGGGTGATCGACCTCGAGACGATCCAGCGCTACCTCAATTTCCACTACAGCGTCACGATCGACCTCTTCGGCGCCGACCAGTCGTCGAATGCGGCGACGTTCTTCAGCGCCGGACTCAAGGGCCGCTTCGACGAGACCAGGCTCGGCGACGACCACGTGCTGAAGGACGCAACGTACCCGATCCTCGAGGTCGCGAACGGCAGGATCGTCGAAAGGCAGGTGTCGGCGCTGTCGTCGATCAACGAGCGGCTGCGCGACGACTACATCCGCGATTCGATGGCCGGCGTCGAGCGCTGGAACCGTGTCATCGAAAGGAGCGGAGTCCCGTTCCGGCTCAAGGTGCCGCACAAGGCGTTCAACCGCAAGATCGGCAGCTTCGCCACGGTGCGGGTGTCGCCCGACGGCCGTGTCCTCAGCGAGGCCGAGTGGAACGCCGGCGTCGGCAACTGGCTGCCCTCGGAGGCGGACCGCGCATTCGTCGCGTCGCTGATGGGACGCGTCGTCGAGCCCGGCAGGTTCGCGAACTGGATCGCGCCGCCGGCGGTGGGCGTCAATCGTCAGCCGCTGAATTTCGAGTACGTGCGCTTCGGGTGAGCCTCCGCATCGTCCGCGCAACGGAGGAGGGAAGGGCATGAGCCCGAAGGGCCGCCCCGAGGGCGAATACCGGAGTGCGCAGCACGAAGGCAGCCCAGTGACCGCTGCCGGCGTCCCGGCGAGCGAATACGCGCGCCAGCATCTGATCGACCCCGAGGTCTGCATTCGCTGCAACACCTGCGAGGCCACCTGTCCGATCGATGCGATCACGCACGACTCGCGCAACTACGTCGTCAGGTTCGAGGTCTGCAATTCCTGCGGGTTGTGCATCGCACCCTGTCCGACCGGTGCGATCGACAACTGGCGCAATGTACCGAAGTCGTCGCCCTACACTCTGGACGAGCAGCTCGCGTGGGACGTGCTGCCGGCCAACGCCGAGCTCGATGCCGTACCCGAGGAGGGGGTGCCCAGCGAGGTGCGGGAATTGACCGAGGCAGCGACCGCGGGTCAGGGTGGACCTGCGTCCCCGCCATGGTCGGCGTCGCACCCCTGCGTCAACCTGTACTCGATCGCGAAACCTGCGGTTGCGACCGTGACCGGCAACTTTCGCCTGACGGGCGCCGACGCGTCCGCCGACATCCGCCACATCGTGCTCGACTTCGGCGCGACAGCGTTCCCCGTCCTGGAGGGTCAGACGCTCGGGATTCTCCCGCCGGGGGCGCAGGACGACGGACGGCCGCATGGCGTGCGGCTTTACTCGGTCGCAAGTCCCCGCGACGGCGAGCGCCCCCGTCACAACAACGTCGCGCTGACCATCAAGCGCGTGACCGAGGACCACGGGGGCACGCCGGTCCGTGGCGTGGGATCGAACTACATGTGCGATCTGGCGATCGGCGACAAGGTGCGCGTCGTCGGACCCTACGGCGCAAGCTACCTGATGCCGAACCACCCGGGCGCGTCGATCATGATGATCTGCACCGGGACCGGGTCGGCGCCGATGCGCGCGATGACCGAACGCCGCCGGCGGCGGATGGCCATGAACGAGGGCGGGAAGCTGATGCTGTTCTTCGGCGCCCGGCGCCAGGACGAGTTGCCCTATTTCGGGCCGCTGATGAAGCTTCCGAAGGATTTCATCGACATCAACCTCGCATTCTCGCGCGAGACCGGGCAGCCGAAGACCTATGTCCAGGACCTGATCCATGCCCGTGGCGACGATGTGGCTGGCATGCTGCAGGACGACGACTGCTACATCTACCTGTGCGGCCTCAAGGGCATGGAGGCGGGCGTGATCGACGCCTTCCGCGACGTCTGCGCAGAGCGCGGGCTCGACTGGGATGTGATCAAGCCCGGGCTGCTCGCGAGGAGCCGGCTGCACATCGAAACGTATTGACGGGCTCGCGGCTGCTATGATTGCGCCCCGTTTCCCGCGCCTGTCCGGGGACGCCAATCCTCCTCTGCAGATCTCACCATGGCCGGTTTCGACAATCCGCGCGAGACGTGGAACGAACGCTACGCAAGCCCCGACTACCTGTTCGGCGAGGAGCCGAATGCCTTCCTGCGCAAGCAGGCCCGCTGGCTGCGGCCGGGCAGCCGGGTGCTGTGCGTCGCCGATGGCGAGGGTCGCAACAGCGTCTGGCTCGCCGAGCAGGGATTCGACGTCACGGCATTCGACTTCGCCCCCAACGCGGTGGAAAAGGCGCGCGCCCTCGCGAAGCGGCGCGGCGTGGCCGTCGATCACCGGCTGGGCGACATCGAGCACTGGCCGTGGGCCACCGCGCGCTACGACGCGATCGCCGCGATCTTCATCCAGTTCCTGCCGCCGGACCGCCGTGAGGGGGCCATTGCCGCGATGAAAGGTTCGGTCGTGCCGGGCGGCGTGTTCCTGCTCGAGGGCTACCGGCCGGAGCAGGTCGATTACGGCACCGGCGGCCCGCCGCGTCGCGAGCACATGTACACGCGCGACTGGGTCGAGAGACAGTTCACGGACTGGGACATACGCGTGCTCGAAGCCTACGATGCCGAGGTCCGCGAAGGGCGAGGGCATAGCGGCATGTCGGCGCTGATCGACCTCGTTGCCGTGCGACCCGCAACCGGCTGACTCGAATGCCCCCGGCGGCCGGCGCCGACCCGCAACGTGCTCGCGCCGTCGGCGGTCGCTTCCCGGGTTGGGGCAGTGGTATAGTCTCCGAACGAACGTTCGGATCGCGTCGCCGCGTTCGCTGCGGACCAACAGCCGCCGATGCCGGCGCCTCTGCCACACCGCGACCGAGCGCCGATGATCGCCACCGTCACCGCCACCACGACCAGCACCCGACCAGCCCAGGCTCTCAACGACGCGCAACGGCGCGCCGCGCTGCACGGAAGCGGTGCCGAAGCGGCCCGACCGCTGCTGGTGATCGCCGGCGCGGGAACCGGCAAGACCAGCACGCTCGCGCATCGCGTCGCGCATCTGGTGGCGGGGGGCGCGGATCCGCAGCGCGTGCTGCTGCTGACCTTCAGCCGGCGCGCGGCGGAGGAACTCGAGCGGCGGGTCGGGAAGGTGCTGCAGGCGCAGCTCAAGGGAGCATCCGGCGAGCGCCCACCCGCTTTCGAATGGGCGGGGACCTTTCACGGCGTGGGTGCGCGGCTCCTGCGCGAGTACGCCGAACGCGTCGGCCTGGCATCCAACTTCACGATCCACGATCGCGGCGATTCGGAAGACCTGATGGGTCTGGTTCGCCACGATCACCTCGGCGTGGATCCGGTGAAAGGCCGCTTTCCTGGCGCTGCGACCTGCGTCGCGATCTATTCGCGCAGCGTCAATTCGGAGGCGCCGCTGGCCGACGTCCTGCGGACCTCCTATCCGTGGTGTGCCGACTGCGAGGAGGCACTGCGCCGCCTGTTCGATGCGTACGTCGCCGCCAAGCAGGCACAGCAGGTGCTCGATTTCGACGATCTGCTGCTCTACTGGGCGGCGATGATGACCGTGCCGGCGCTCGCCCAGGAAGTCGGGGCGCGCTTCGATCATGTGCTGGTCGACGAGTACCAGGACACAAATCGCCTGCAGGGATCGATCGTACGGGCGTTGAAGCCCGACGGCCGTGGCGTGACCGTCGTCGGTGACGATGCACAGGCGATCTACGGCTTTCGTGCCGCGACCGTACGCAACATCCTCGATTTTCCCCGTCAGTACGACCCGCCGGCCGACGTCATCACGCTGGAGCGCAACTATCGCTCGACGGCGGCGATCCTCGATGCGTCGAATGCAGTCATCGCGCTGGCGAAGGAGCGGTATGCGAAGGACCTCGTCACCGACCGCTCGGCCGGCGAGCGCCCGCGGCTGGTCACGGTCGCTGACGAAATGGCGCAGGCACGGCACGTCGCCGAGCAGGTGCTGCTCCATCGCGAGAACGGGATCGCACTCAAGCGACAGGCGGTCCTGTTCCGGACGTCCAGCCACAGCGCCTTGCTGGAGCTCGAGCTCGCGCGGCGCAATATTCCATTCGTGAAGTTCGGCGGGTTGCGCTTCCTCGATGCGGCGCACGTCAAGGACGTGCTGTCGCTGCTGCGCTGGATCGAGAACCCGCGCGGGCGGCTCGCGGGCTTCCGGACGCTGCGGCTGCTGCCGGGTGTCGGCCCGGCGACCTCCGGCCGGTGGCTCGATGCGCTGGCAGGGGCCACCGATACGCTCGCGGCGATGCGCGGCTTCGCGATTCCCGCCGCCGCGTCGCAGGAGTGGCCCGGACTGCTGAAACTGTGCGAAGCGCTGCAGCGCGGGCGCAGCGACTGGCCTGCCGAGATGGATGCATTGCTCGCGTGGTACGAGCCGCAGCTCGAGCGCCTGTACGAGGACGCGGCGATCCGGGCGCCGGATCTCGCGCAGCTTCGCCGCGTCGCGTCGACCTTCGCCACCCGCGAGCGCTTCCTCACCGAATTGACGCTCGACCCGCCTGCGGTGACCTCGGGCGAGGCCGCCGACCCGCTGCTCGACGAGGATTGGCTGACGCTGTCGACGATCCACTCTGCCAAGGGCCAGGAGTGGCGGGTCGTGCAGGTGTTGAACTGCGTCGATGGCT
Organism: Casimicrobiaceae bacterium; assembly: GCA_035470905.1. GTDB lineage: Bacteria > Pseudomonadota > Gammaproteobacteria > Burkholderiales > Casimicrobiaceae > VBCG01. The sequence continues at coordinate 20,498 of DATIQL010000228.1, read as the reverse complement.
GCATTCCCTCCGACATGGCGACCGGCAGCGTCGAGGAGATCGAAGAGGAGCGGCGGCTGCTCTATGTCGCGATGACCCGGGCGATGGACCACCTGTCGCTCGTCATGCCCCAGCGCTTCCATGTGCGGCAACAGGCCGCGATGGGCGACCGTCATGTCTATGCGTCGGCCAGTCGCTTCCTGACCAATGCCGTATGCGCGCATTTCGACCGGCAGAGCTGGCCGGCGGCGGATGCGCAGGCGAAGGCGGCGCGGTCGCAGGGACCCAAGGTGGATCTGCGCGCCCTGATCCGGGGCGCTTGGTCGCCCGGTGGCGCCGGCGAGGCCTGACTGCGGGCGATTCGATCGCTGCCGGCGCTCAGTGCAGCCTGTACGTCGCGTGGCAGGCGACGCATTGCTGCATGACGTGGCCGAGGGCGGCGAGGGCCGGGCGCACGTCGTTGCCGACGCTCGCGTTCTGCGCCTCGATCGCGAAGCGGCTCGCCGCCTGATGCATCTGCGTGCCGATGTCCTGCATGCCCTTGGGCATGAAGGGCGCGAGGTGCGCGGCATCGTGGGCTTCGAGCGAGCTCATGCCCAGGCGCTGCTCGGCGATGTTGGCGGCCTTGTCGAATTCATTCCTCGACAGCGCCTCGTCGATCTCCTGCAACGAGAGCAGATGGTCGCGCATGCTGGCGATGGTGTGCAGCCGCATCGGCTCCGGAAACGTGACCAGCTCCCGGGCATCTGCGGTCGGAGCGGCCATCGGCATCATTCCGGCGTGCTGGGACGTCTGCGCGCCTGCGAGTAACGCGTACGTGGCCGTGCCGATGCCTGCGAAGGCCAGCGAAAGTATCCATGTGCACCGCATGTTCCGCTCTCCACCATCGATCGAATGGTGATTATGGCATCGACCTTGCATCGTCTCCGTGCGCGATGTTGACGGGGCGCCGCGGCTTGACGTGGATCAAGCATCGTGCGCGATCTTCGGGGGCACAATGAATTCGTTTCACGGAGGTGCAGCATGGGATCGACGAACATCAGAAGGCGCAAGCCGCCGCGCTCACCGCAGGCGGATCCCAATCACCCGCACAGCGTGCCGATCCTCGCCGCAGAAGACGAGGAAGACCAGACACCCGACCAGCCGTTCGCCGAGGGTGCGACCGATACGGTCGATGCCGATCTGCGGCACCGGATGATCAGCGAGGCGGCATTCCAGCGCGCGACCGAGCGCGGGAACAAGGACGGATACGACCTGGACGACTGGTTGCAGGCCGAGGCCGAGATCGACCACGTCCTGCTGAATCGCGGCAAGCGCGGCTGAGGGCACACGCGCCGACGGCCGGCGAGGAGCCGGCCGCAGGTCCGCGGTCAGGCCCGCAGTATGTCGACGAATCGACCGATCGCGTCGATGACGGTCGACGGCTGGTCGCGATGGGGCGAATGCCGGCAGTCGGCGAGCTTCAGGAAATCGAGGCCGCCCGCGTTGACCGCGTTGCGCCGGATCGCTTCGATCTGGGCCGGCGTGCTGTACTCGTCGTCGTCGCCGAGGATCGCGAGGATCGGGCAGCGAATGTCCCGCAGGTCATCTGCGATCGACCACGACCTGAACGCTGGATCCAGCCAGATGTCGTTCCAGGCCTGGAACACGCCGTCTGCGTCGTCGTGGTAGCGGGCGAGCTTCTGCCGCATGTCCGTCGTGCGATAGATCTCCTTCGCTGCGCGTATGCTGCCGAGATTGAATTCCTCGACGAAGACCAGTGGCGCCATGACGACCAGACCGGCGACGTCCGAGCCCTCGGCCCCGGCGTGGATCAGCGCCATCGACGCGCCGGTGGAGTGACCGATCAGCACCGGGCTCCCGATCCCCAGCGACGCGCGCAGCGACGGCAGGATCTCGAGCGCCTCCTCGTGCATGAACCGTGGCGTGCAGGGGGCAACGCGCGGCGACGAGCGGCCGAAGCCATAACGTGAATAGACGATGGTGCGGCAGCCGGTCGCGGCGGCAACGCGGGCCGGGAAATCGCGCCACATCGCAACCGAGCCCAGACCCTCGTGCAGGAAGACGAGCGGTGGGCGATGCACCTGGAGGGCAGGGATGTCGACGTACTCGAGCCGGTGTCCGCAGGCGTCGACGAAGCGGACCGGGCGCTGCGAAGGCGCGGTGCCCGCCGACGACAGGTCTTCGAAGGTCATTGGGTCCGCCGGGGGCAGGAAAGCTCGGCAGCGTGGATGACGCTGCGCCGGCTAGCGATTGTCGGCGAGGATGCGCAGCTTGAAGCGCTGGATCTTGCCCGTCGCGGTCTTGGGCAGCTCGTCGACGAATGCGAACCAACGCGGATACTTGTAGGGTGCAAGCCGCGACTTGACGTGGGCTTTCAGCGACTCGGTCAACTCCGGTGTCGCGGCGTGCCCTGGCTTGAGGACGACGAAGGCCATCGGCTTGGTCAGCCGGTCGTCGTCCTCGCGCCCGACGACTGCAGCTTCGAGCACCGCGTCATGGGTGATCAGGCTCGACTCGACTTCGATGGGCGAGACGTAAAGGCCGCTGACCTTCAGCATGTCGTCGCTGCGCCCTGCATAGACGAAATAGCCATCGGCATCCTGCGAATACTTGTCGCCGCTGCGGGTCCACGGGCCCTGGAACGTCGCACGCGTCTTGTCGCGGTTGTTCCAGTAGGCAGTCGCGCTCGTCGGTCCGGCGATCTGCAGCTCACCGGTCTCCCCGGGAGGGAGCGGCGCGCCATGGTCGTCGACGATGCGCACCTGGTACCCGGGGACGGGCTTGCCGGTGGTGCCGTAACGCACGTCGCCGGGCCGGTTCGACAGGAAGATGTGCAGCATCTCGGTCGAGCCGATGCCGTCGAGGATGTCGACGCCGAAATGCGCCGACCAGCGCTTGCCGATCTCCTCGGGAAGCGCTTCGCCTGCGGACGCGCAGCGACGCAGCCTGAGCGCGGCGCGGGGCGGCAGCTCCGGATGGGCGAGCATGGCCGCGTAGAGCGTCGGGACACCGTAGAAGATCGTTGGCCGGTGCGTGCGCAGCCGGGCGAACACGGCAGCGGGCGTCGGCCGTTCCGCCATCAGGACGGCAGTCGCTCCAACCGACATCGGGAAGCTCAGGCTGTTGCCGAGGCCATAGGCGAAGAACAGCTTTGCCGCAGAGAAGACGACATCGTCGGTCCCGATTCCGAGCACCGCCCGGGCGTAGAGCTCGGCGGTCTGGATCATGCTCGACTGGACATGGACCGTGCCTTTGGGTGCGCCGGTCGATCCCGACGAGTAGAGCCAGAAACAGGGATCGTCGCAGGTCGTCGGCGCGGTCTCGAAGCCTTCTGCCGCATCGGCCATCGCGGCTGCCAGCGAGTCGGGCCCCTCGACTTTCTCTCCCGATACCAGGATCCGGCGCAGGAACGGCAGCTTCGGGAGCAGGGGCAGGAACAGCGGCAGCAGCGGCGCGGACACCACCGCAATTCGCGCGCGGCTGTCGGCCAGCATGTACTCGTAGTCGCCCTGGGTCAGCAGCGTGTTGACGGCAACCGGTACCACCCCGGCCCGGATCGCGCCGAGGAATGCGCTGGGGAAGTCGATCGAGTCGTGCATGCACAACAGGATCCGCTGCTCGATGTCCACGTCGAGCCGGCGCAGCAAGTTCGCGAATTGCGAGGCGCGCCGGTCGACGTCGCCATAGCTGTACGCGCCGAGGTCGTCGATGAACGCGGGCTTGTCCCGCCTGCCGGCGGCGAGATTGCGTCCGATCAGGTCGTCCGCCGCGTTGTATTGGCGCGGGATGATGACGATCGGCGGACTCACGCGGTGGTCCGCAGTGCTCAACGCCGGCATCGCCGCATCTCCTCCCGAAATGGCAGACCTGCGCGCAGCATCCGCGCCTCGACCCCATTATGCAACGGGTCTCCGGCCGCGGGATGCCGGGCCGGCGCCGGCTATTCGGGCGGCAACGATTGCTTCCTGGCGCTCACGCGATGGGCCTGACCGCCCTCGGATCCTGCGGCTTCGATGAACTGGACGGCGGCGCCGAGCTCCAGATGCTCGAACGCCGGATGCACGACGTTCTCGCGGCTGAAATAGAACTCGCGACCATCCTCGGTCGTGATGAAACCGAAACCCTCGTCGGCGTAGAGGCGCGCCACCCTGCCGTGCAGGACCCCCTCGTGCGCCTTGACGTCGCCGCGCTGCTCGCGCGTCGCGTCCTCGAGCTGACGCGTCGCCGAAGCGAAGGCATCGCGCAGCGCGACGTAGACATCCTCGTCGTTGTGGTGGTTGGCGACGATCTCCGCATGTCCCGGGATGTGGACGTAGACATCGACCTCGAACCGCCGGCCCTGCTGGTGGTGCTTGCGCGATTCGGAGACGATGACCCGGCAGCTCGTGATCCGCGGATGGAAGCGCTCCAGGCCGGCGACCTTGTCGCGGATTCGCGCGTCCAGCGCGTCGGAGCGAGGCATGTCGCGCACGGTGATCTGGAGAGGTATTTGCATGGTGTGTCTCGCTCGGAATGCACGGGTACGCGATGGCGAGGCACCACGACCCCGCGCGGCAGGCCATCCATCGTCGGGTCCGAGGATAGCGCCCGACTGTCGCAGTCTGTTGATCGGGGTCAATGACCATCGCTTTCAGTGGGCGGGAGCGATCGCTTTCAGCGGACAAGGTCGGGCTCGCCGCCGGCGCGCAGCATGATGTCGCGCGCCCGGTCCCGCAACCGGACCGCGGCCGACCAGTCGGCGCCGTCGGGAAGGAGCGGACGATGGATGCCGACCTCGACGCGGCCACGGGCCGGCAGCCAGCGGTGCTCGCGCAACAGCGAACGGGTCCCGCGCAGCACGACCGGCGTGACGGGAACCCCGGCTTCGGCGCCAACGACGAACGCCCCGATCCGGAAGGCGCCAAGTCCCGGTGCGCGCGAAAACCCGCCTTCCGGGAAGAAGACGAGGGTCTCGCCGCGCCGGGCCGCAGCCACCAGCTCGCGCGTGTCCTCGACGCCGCGAGCCGGATCGACGCGGTCGACGAAGTAGGTACCGAGCCGGCGCAGGGCGCTGCCCAGCACCGGCGTGCGCGCGAATTCGCGCTTGGCGACATAGCGGACGTGGGGCGGAAGCGTGGCGACCAGGACGATTGCGTCGACGTAGCTCGCATGGTTGGAGACCAGCACCGTCGGCCGGTCGACGCGCAGCTCCTCGACCACCGAGACCTCGACGGGGATGCGCAGGCCGCGGACGATCGCGCGCGCCATCGCGCGCGCCAGGCGCATCCGGGCATCCGGCGTCGGAAGGAGCGGCAGCACCAGCAGGCCGAGCGTCGCGAGCGAAAGAAAGGCGAGCCACGCCCAGATTCCGTAGGCCGCGCGGCCAAGGGCGCGCGCTCCGCGGCGCAGACGTGCGACCAGCGCCTGCGCGACCAGCACCGCGATCTGCCGCCAGACGGCGGGCCGCGGCGCTTCCAGCAGGCCGCGCTCGTAGAGATCGCGACAGGCGGCGCGGCGGATCTTGCCGCTGGACGTCTTGAGGATCGTGCGCGCCGGCACCAGCCGTACGTCGTCCGCAGGTCCGTCAAGGTGGATGACGGCGAGCTCCATGATCCGCTGGCGCAGGCCCTCGCGCGTGCCCGGATCGGTCGGGTTCGATTCCGCAACGACGACGACGCGCTCGGTTCCGGTGCTGCGGTCCAGCGTGCCGAACACGGCGACACAGCCCTTGCGTATGCCGGGAACGTCGCCCACCGCGGCCTCGAGGTCGTACGGATGGATGTTGTGCCCGCCACGCTTGATCAGGTCCTTGGCGCGGCTGGTGAGGAAGAGCTCGCCGCCGGAGATGTAGCCGACGTCCCCCGTATCGAGCCACGGACCGCGGAAGAGCCTCGCGGTCGCACCCGCGTTGCCGTGGTAACCCGCGGTCGCGGACGGTCCGCGGAACTCGATGCGGCCCTCGGTTCGGGCGGGCACCTCGTTGCCGCCGTCGTCGACTGCGCGGATCTCGTGCCCGGGCAGCGGGCATCCGCAGGAAACGACGTCGAGAGCCGGGCGCCCGGCGCCGGTCGCGGGCATTGCGACGCCTTCGTTGGCGAGGGTCTGCGAGTCGATGTGCTCGATCAGCGGGCCACGCGCCAGCGGCGGAAAGGTCAGCCCGACCGCCGATTCGGCAAGGCCGTAGACCGGAGTGATTGCGCGTCGATCGAAGCCGTGACGGGCGAAGCGCGCGGCGAAGCGCTCGAGCGTCGCTGCGCGAACCGGCTCCGCCCCGTTGAACGCCAGCCGCCAGCAGCCGAGGTCCAGCCCCTGCAGGTCCTCGTCCATCACCTTGGACGCGGCGATCTCGTAGGCGAAATTGGGCCCCGCCGAGATGGTCGCGCGGTGGCGGTGGATGGCCCACAGCCAGCGCGAAGGCCGCGAGAGAAAGTCGGCGGGCGACATCAGGACCAGCGGGACGCCGTGGTACATCGTTCCGAGCCATGCGCCGATCAGGCCCATGTCGTGGTAGAGCGGAAGCCAGCTGACGAAGCGATCGCGCGAGGTCACTGCCGCGGCAGCACCCATCGCGCGAATGTTCGCGAGCAGGTTGTCGTGGCTCAGGATGACGCCCTTGGGGTCGCCGGTGCTGCCGGACGTGTATTGCAGCATCGCCGTGTCGCGCCCGGAGGCTGCGTGCGCCGCGATGGCGTCGGGCAGCCCGGCGTCTCCGGTGGCGCCGCTGCTCCGAAGCTCGTCGACACTCAGCACCTCCCGCAGACCCGGCAGCTCAGCTCCCGCGATCCGGCCGACGAACATCGCCTCCGGAACCGTCACGAGCACGCTGGCCAGCGAATTGGCGAGGATGGCCGCACGGCCGCGCACGTGCTCCTCGATCTCCGACCAGCGCAGCGGCGGGTACATCGGCACCGGGACCGCGCCGACGCGCATCGCCCCGAGAAACGCATGGAAGAAGCCGCTGCCCGTCGGCAGCATGATCGCGACGGTGTCCCCGGCGCGAATTCCGCGGGCGGCGAGCCCCGCGGCCACTGCGCCGGCGTCGGTCCACAGCCTGCCGTAGGAGATCGACTCGCCGATCGCATCGCCGTCGAGCAGCGCGATGTGCTCGCGTTCAGGATGGCGCTCGACATGCCAGCGGAAGGCGTCGACCATCGTCGCGACACCCTCCGGCAAGCCGGCGACGGACTCGGGTGGCAGGGCGCGCGGCAGCGCCGCCGCGGCCGGCGTCGACTGGGGCTGGCCCTGGCGGGTCGCATCGAGCAGATCGCGCAGCGTGCGGGCCGAGGTCGCCAGTCCTTCGGGAAGCCGGACACCAAAGGCCGTCTCGATGCGGAGCACGAGCTCGACCCGGGACAGGCTGTCGAAACCGAGCTCCCGCTCTATGGAATCGTCGAGGCCCGGTGCTCGCGCGGACGCTCCGGGACGCAGTTCCTGCAGCATCGCGGAGGCGACGCCGAGCAGGCGCAGGGCCGCCGCGTCCTGGGGTCGTTGCTCGCTCAGCGCGCGATCATCACCGGACACGACAGTTCGATCAGCAGCTGGGCGAGATCGAATGCGAGCGTTCCGAGCTCCGGCGCAGGCAGCGTCAACAGCGCGCTGCGATGGATCCGCAGCGCGGCGATCATCGAGTCGGTGTCGCCATGGATCCGGACCACCGACCCGGCGACGCCCTCGCGATGCTGCCAGGCAGCCGCTTCCTGCGCGAGCTGCTCGGGCGCAATGGGTCCGGTCGCGGGGATCAGCAGCAACAACGCGCGCCGCAACGATCGGGCGAGGCGGCTCGCGGCTTCGATTCCGCGCCAGCCGGCGACCGAGGTGTCGAAGAGGACAGCGATCGGACGCAATGCCGAGGGTGCCATCGTCGCCGGTCCGAGGCGCGACGGATTGGTGGCGATCAGCGCGAGCTCGGCGCGTTGCGCGCTCACGGCCGCGATCAGCGGGCCGTGCACGACCTGGAAGGACCACGCGACCCGTGCATGCGTGGCCGAGCGGGCGATCAGGTCTTCGACCCGCGCCGCCTCGACGCGCAGCGCGCGCTCGATCTCCTCGCTTGCGAACGCACGCTTCAGGCCGGTCAGGGCGCTCGTCTCGACGACGAACGGCAGGCGCCCCAGGCGGACCAGATTCGCGTCCTCGATGAATACCCCCTCGAGACAGGACCCCGTCGCCGCGGCGAGCCCGATTCCCGCCTCCACGGCGAAGATGGCATCGCTGCTCGATTCGGTAGCGACCAGCACCCGCGACGGGCGCGGCCTGCGGCCGACCGGGGAGCTCAGGGTCATCTGCGCCGCGCCCGCGCTCCGGCGCTCCCGCGCGCGATCGCGGGCGGCATGCCGAACGACTGCCGGATGGTCGAGTATTGGTCGAGGCGCTCTGCCACTGCGCGATTGACCGAGCCCGCGGGAAAATCGCCGAGTACCGAGGGTTCTCCGGCAGGGGCGCCGGTGAGTATCTCGATCGCCTCGTCGATGGTCGCGGCTGCGTAGACCTGGAACTCGCCGCGCCCGGCGGCTTCCACGACGTCGTCGCGAAGCATCAGGTTCTTGACGTTGGCACGGGGAATCACTACCGCATGGACGCCGCCGCCGCGCGCCTTGCACACGTCGAAGAAGCCCTCGATCTTCTCGTTGACCGCACCGACCGGCTGCAGCTCCCCGTATTGATTGACCGACCCGGTGATGGCGATCGACTGCCGGATCGGAACACCCGCGAGCGACGAGAGCAGGGCGCAGAGCTCGGCAGCCGAGGCACTGTCGCCCTCGACCTCGGAATAGACCTGCTCGAAGACGATGCTCGCGCGCAGCGAGTGCGGGTTTCTCGCCGAGAAGCGCGCAGCGAGAAACGCCGCCAGGATCAGCACGCCCTTGGAGTGGATCGGACCGCCCAGCTGGACCTCGCGTTGCACGTCGATGACCTGCCCGTCGCCGATACGCGTGCTGGCGGTGATGCGTGTCGGATGCGCGAAGACCCTGCCTCCGATCGAGAATGCGGCGAGGCCGTTGACCTGACCCGCCTTGCCGCCCTCGGTGTCGATCATCAGCGTACCGCGCAGGATCGACTGGCGCATCTGCTCGGAAATGCGCCCGGCGCGAAGGAACTGCTCGCGAATTGCGGCATCGACGTGATCGCGGTCGATCTCGCGCTGATTGCCATGCCGGGCGATGAAATCGGCCTCGGTCAGGAGATCGACCAGGCTCTGCATGTGAGCCGACAGGCGCTCGTTGTCCTCGATGTCCCGCGCCCGCTGCTCGATGACCCGCACGACCGCCGCGCGGGTCATGGGCAGCAGCGCCTGGCGACGCCCGATGGTTGCGATCAGCCGGGCGTACAGGGCCTGGTTTGCGCCGGTGCTCTCGACCTCGTCGTCGAAATCGACGGCGACCTTGAACAGCTCGCCGAAATCCGGGTCGTACTCGAACAGCAGCTGGTACCAGATGCGTTCGCCGAAGAGCACGACCTTGACATCGAGGGGAATGGGCTCCGGCTCGAGGGAGATCGTGCTGACGAGGCTGTACATCTGTGCCAGCGAGTCGATGCGCAGGCTGCGCGTGGTCAGGGCGCGCTTGAGACCCTCCCACGCGAAAGGCTGGGTCAGGAGCTTGTGGGCGTCGAGCAGCAGGTACCCGCCGTTGGCACGGTGCAGCGCTCCCGCCTTGATCAGCGTGAAGTCGGTGATCAGCGCGCCGAACTGGGCGATGTGCTCGATGCGCCCGAGCAGGTTCTGGTAGGTGGGATTGTCCTCGAAGACGAGCGGAGCGCCCTCGAGGTGCTGGTGGTCGAGCAGCAGGTTGACCTCGTAGCGCCTGAACGACGGTGGCTGCATGTCGGGTCCGCCGGCAGGCTGACCCTGCAATTCGCTCGCCCGCCGGAAATCGTCGATGTTCTCGATGACGTCGCGCTCGACCGCCGCCAGATGCGTGAGGACTTCCGGCAGGTCCGCGTAGCGCTGTTTCAGGTCCTCGGTCAGCACGCCGACGGTCGAGCGTGCGACATCCCGGTTGAGTTCACGGACGCGCTCGCGCTGCTTCCTGCGCGAGCGCAGCGCCTCGTGGATCAGCTGGTCGAGACGCTCCTGCAGCGAAGCCATCGCCTTTTCGATGGCGGCCTGGCGCTCGCGGGGCAGCGCCTCGAACTGCTCGGTCGTGAGGACCTCGCCCTCCTTGGTGGGCGCCAGCGAGAATCCGGTCGGGGTCCGGATCAAGGCGATGCCGTCGGTCGCGGCGACGCCGGTGAGGTGCGACAGCGCCTGGTCGTTACGCTCGGTGATCTCGGCGTTGATCTGGTCGATGCGCGCCCGGTACTCGTCGCTGTCGAAGGCGCCGGGAATCGCGGCGAGCAATTCCTCGATCAGCCTGCGCATGTCGCCGCGCAGCGCCGCGCCCCGCCCTGCAGGCAGCCGCAGCGCACGCGGCCGGTGCGGATGCTCGAAGTCGAAGACGTAGCAGCAGTCGGGCGGCCGCGCCTGGGTGACCGCCTGCAGCCCGATGATTTCGCGCAGCAGCGTCTGCTTGCCGGCGCCGGAGGGACCGAGGACGAACAGGTTGTAGCCCGGCCGCCGGATCCCGATGCCGAACTCGATCGCCTGTCTCGCGCGTTCCTGGCCGAAGGGTTCGGAAAGATCGTCGAGAGCGTCCGTCGTCGCGAACGGCAGGGAAGCGAGATCGCAGCTGCGACGCAGTTGCGAAACCGGCAGCAGCATCGTGTCGGAGGTCAAGGGCATGCCGGATGGAGGCGCGCGCGCCGGGCGAGGACCGGCCCATCCTAGCCGCCGCCGGTCCACGCGGGTTGACCGAAGTCAAACGGCCTCGCGATGTCCGTCCCGATTCAGGCGGATTCAGGTTCGCGTGTCGACCTCGGCAGCCAGCGCATGCAGGGCCGCGGAGACCTCGACTTCATAGGCCTCGCCAGCGTCGAGCGAGCGCAGCCGGGGCGGCAGCGCGGCGACCCGGGCCTGCGCGTGCGACCGCGAGGCGGCAAGGGTCGGCAACGCCTCGACGAGCCGGCCCCCGCGCATGACCGGGGCGAGCAGCGCGAGTCCGCTGCCGGCCTCGTCGGCAAGGCGCAGCGTGTCCCGCTGGAAGGAACCGTCGGCGGCGATGTGGCGCCATACCTGCTTGCGGCCCGGCCAGGTCGCCTTGCCTTCGGAACGCTTGCGTCTCGCCTGACCCTCGTATTCCTGCAGCTTGTACGCGCAGTCGAGATAGGGCGCATCGGCCGACGTGTTCATCCGGGTACCGATGCCGAAGCCGTCGATGGGCGCGCGCTGCGCGATCAGATCCTGCAGCCGGTATTCGTCGAGATTGCCGCTTGCGAAGATCGTGATGGAGGACAGCCCCGCCGCATCGAGGATCGCGCGCACCCGCCGTGCGTGCTCGCCAAGGTCTCCGCTGTCGATGCGCACGCCCTTGACCGAGATGCCCCGCGACGCCAGTCGCCGCGCGAGGGCGACTACCCGGTGAGCGGCCCGTTCGGTGTCGTAGGTGTCGATCAGCAGGATCGCATTGTCGGGTTGCGCGAGGGCGAATGCCTCGAAGGCCGCGGTTTCGTCGGCGTGCGCCTGCACGTAGGAGTGGGCCATCGTGCCGTAGATCGGAATGCCGAATTCCCGCCCCGCCTCGGTCGTCGCGCTACCGCCGAATCCGGCGAGATAGCTCGCCCGGGCCGAGAGCAGCGCAGCCTCCGCACCGTGCGACCGCCGCAAGCCGAAATCGACCAGCAGGCGCCCCGGAGCGGCCAGCACCGAGCGGACGGCCTTGCTCGCGACCAGGGTCTGGTAGTGCACGAGGTTCATCACCCGGCTCTCGACGAGCTGCGCCTCGCGCAGCGGCGCGACGATGCGCAGGATCGGCTCGTCGGGAAAGAACACGCTGCCTTCGGGCATCGCGTCGACATCGCCGGTGAAGCGCAGCTCGCGCAGCGTATCGAGGAACTCCGGGGTGAAACGGTTCGTCGATGCCAGCCAGGCGAGATCCTCGTCGTCGAAACGAAGCTCCTGAAGGTAGTCGACGACCTGCGCGAGCCCTGCGGCGACCAGGAAATTGCGCGTACGCGGCAGGGCCCGGACGAACAGCTCGAATGCCGCGCGCCCGTTCATCCGCTCGGAATGGTAGGCCTGCAGCATCGTCAGTTCGTAGAGATCGGTGAGCAGGACCGGGCTGGCCATGTGCGGTTCCATAAAAGGGCGAGTGAGTATAGAGTCTGTCGCGAGGACGGCGGGAGAAGACGTGGCCTGGGAACACTTTGCGCACGGTGCCGACATCGGCGTACGGGGCATCGGTGCGACGCAGGCGGAAGCCTTCGCGGAGGCTGCGCTGGCGATGACGGCAGTCGTCGCGGACCCGGCCCGCGTCGCGCCGCGGATCCCGACCGATCTGCGCTGCGAGGCGCCCGACGTCGAGTTGCTGTTCGCCGACTGGCTCAATGCGGTGATCTACGCGATGGCGACGCACGACCTGCTGCTCAGCCGTTTCGAGGTCCGCATCGATGGGCATGCGCTGACCGCGAGAGCCTGGGGCGAGCACGTCGATCGCGAGCGCCACCAGCCTGCCGTCGAGATCAAGGGCGCGACCTACACCGCGCTGTCGGTGGCACAGCGCGGCGACGGCGCCTGGGTCGCGCAGTGCGTCGTCGACGTATGAGGGACGGCTGACGATGGATCCCGCCCGGCTGGTCCGGATCGACGAATGCGAATGGCAGCTGCCGATGACCGGTGCGATGCGCGTCCCGGGCGTGCTCTATGCCGACGAGGCGCTGATCCGCGACATGGACGACAAGGTTCCCGAGCAGGTCGCCAATGTCGCGATGCTTCCGGGCATCGTCAAGGCGTCGTTCGCGATGCCCGATGCCCACTGGGGCTATGGATTCCCGATCGGAGGCGTCGCCGCGTTCGATCCCGACGAAGGCGTCGTCTCGGCCGGCGGCGTGGGCTTCGACATTTCCTGCGGCGTGAGGATGCTGCGTACCGGTCTCACGTTCGCGCAGGTCGAGCCGGTGAAGCGTGCGCTGGCCGAGACCCTGTTCGAACGCATCCCGGCCGGCGTCGGCAGCACGGGCGCGCTGCGCCTGTCGGGCGACGATATGGACGCGATGCTGCGCGGGGGCGCGAGCTGGGCAGTCGCGCAAGGCTACGGGACGCCCGAGGATCTCGAGCGCGTCGAGGAGCACGGCACGATGGCGGATGCCGATCCCCGCCAGGTCTCCGATGCGGCCAAGCGCCGTCAGCGCGACGAAATGGGGACCCTGGGTTCGGGCAACCACTATCTAGAGGTCCAGCGGGTCACCGATGTCTACGACCGGGCGATCGCCGACGCTTTCGGCCTTGCGGTGGACGACGTGGTCGTCAGCATCCACTGCGGCTCGCGCGGGCTCGGGCACCAGATCGGGACCGAGTTCCTGCGCGAGATGGCGATCGGCGCGAAAGACGCGGGCATCGTGCTGCCCGACCGCGAGCTCGCCTGCGCGCCGATCCGTTCGGCGCTCGGCGAGCGCTATCTCGGCGCGATGCGCGCCGCGATCAACTGCGCCCTCGCCAACCGCCAGATCCTGACCCAGATGACTCGGCGCGCCTTCCGCGCCGTCCTTTCGGGCGCGAAGCTCGATCTGCTCTACGACGTCTCGCACAACACCTGCAAGCTCGAAACGCATGTCGTCGACGGCAAGCCGCGCGAGCTGTACGTGCATCGCAAGGGCGCGACGCGCGCGTTCGCTCCCGGGCATCCGGAGCTGCCGATGGCGTTCTACGCGTCCGGCCAGCCGGTGCTGATCGGCGGCAGCATGGGAACGGCCTCGTACGTCCTCGCCGGCACGTCGCAGAGCGCGAAGGAGGCGTTTGCCTCCGCGTGCCACGGCGCGGGCCGGAGCATGAGCCGGCACGAGGCGACGCGCAAGTTCGGCGGTCGCAAGGTCGTCGACGACCTTGCCGCGCGCGGCATCGTCATCCGCAGTCCGTCGATGCGCGGCGTCGCGGAAGAGGCGCCGCTCGCCTACAAGGACATTGCCGCGGTCGTCGATGCGGCCGATCGCGCCGGGCTCGCGCGCAAGGTGGCGCGGGTGACGCCGATCGCCTGCATCAAGGGCTGAACATCACGCTCCATCGGCGGGGCGGGTCCCGCTGCCATCGGACTGCGCGCCAGCTAGCGGGGCTTGCCGGGGCGTCGCAGGAGCGGCAGGAGCTTCGACAGCGGCCGGGTGTTCAGCACGTCGGCGCGGGCGAGCCAGCCGCGGCGTGCCTGCCCGATGCCGTAGCGCAGGTTGGCGAATTCCTGCGTGCGATGGGCGTCGGAATCGATCGCGACCAGCACCGCTTCGTCCTTGCACATCCGGCACCACGTGTCGGTGAGGTCGAGGCGCTCGGGATGCGCATTGAGCTCGAGATGCACGCCCGTCGCCTTCGCCTTGCGCACTATCTGCAGCATGTCGACGTCGTAAGGCTCGCGCTCGCCGATCAGCCGCCCGCTGGGATGCGCAAGCACGCTCACGCGCGGATTGTCGAGCGCGTGCAGGATGCGTCGCGTCTGTTCGGCGCGGCTCAGGTTGAAGCGGCTGTGGACGGCCGCGACGACGATGTCGAGCGCCGCGAGTGCATCGTCGGGCAGGTCGAGCGCGCCGTCGTCGAGGATGTCGACCTCGATGCCGCGCAATACGCGGATGCCGCGCAGCCGGGTGTTCAGGCGCTCGATCGCGGCGCCCTGGCGTCCGAGGCGTTGCGGGTCGAGGCCGTGCGACATCGTCTGCCGCCGCGAATGCTCGGTGATCGCGACGTACTTCAAGCCCAGCGCATGCGCAGCCTCGACCATCTCCGCCAGGCTGTTTCTCCCGTCGGTCGCATCGGTGTGCACGTGGAGGTCGCCCCGGAGGTCCCGTAGCTCGACCAGCGCGGGCAGGCGGCCGTCACGGGCTGCCTCGATCTCGCCGCGATCCTCGCGCAATTCGGGCGCAATGAACGGCAAGTCGACGGCTTCGTAGACGGATTCCTCGGTCGCCCCGGCGATCCGTCTGCTCCCCTTGAACACGCCGTATTCGTTGATCTTCAGGCCCCGTTCCTGGCCGAGGCGGCGCAGGGCGATGTTGTGGGCCCGGGATCCGGTGAAATAGAGCAACGCCGACCCGAAGCTCTCGGCGGGAACGACGCGCAGATCGACCTGGAGACCGCCTCGCAGTCGCACGCTGGCCCGCGTCGAGCCGCGCGCCAGCGTCTGTTCGACGTCCGGATAGCCGACGAAGCGCTCGACGATGGCGTGGCCGTCGCCGCCGGTCGCGAGAACGTCGAGGTCGCCGACGGTTTCGCGCATGCGTCGGAAGCTCCCCGCGACGACGACTCGATCGATGCCGGGGAGGCGCTGCATCCAGGTCTCGAGCGCATCGGCATATTCAGCCGCCACGGCCAGCTTGGTCCGGCGTTCCTTCGAGAGCTGCGCCGCGACCGCCAGCTCGATGCTGCGCTGGGTCTTCCGGCCAAAGCCATGCAGGGCCTCGATGCGGCCATCCCGGGCTGCGCGAAGCACCTGTCCGGGGGTCTGCACGCCAAGGTCGTGCCACAGCGTGCGTACCCGCCTGGGGCCGAGGCCCGGCACCTTCAAGAGCTCGGTGATCGATGCCGGCATCTGCGCGCGCAGGTGGTCGAGCAGGTCGCAATGGCCGCTGAGCGCGAGCTCGCGGATCTTGCCGGCGAGGTCCGCGCCGATGCCCGGGAGGTGCGGCAGCGCCTCGCCGTGCTCGAGCATGGACTTCAGGTCGTGCTGGAATTCCCCGATCGTCCTCGCGGCATTGCGGTAGGCGCGGACGCGAAACGGATTGGCATCCTGGATTTCCAGCCGGTCGGCGATCTCGTCGAGCGCCGTGGCGATCAGCAGGTTCTGGAGCGGCATGGGCTGCGACCTCCCGGGTCGAGCGTGGCGTCCGCCTCGCCGTCTAGGGCGAGGGCATCGTCTCCTGCGCCGCCTGGCGCCGCACCGGGCTCGCATTGGCGCGATCGCTGACGATGCGGCCGTCGACGAGCTCGATGATCCGATCGCAGCGCTTGGCGAGTCGCGGATCGTGCGTGACGATCAGGAATGTCGTGCCCAGGCCCTCGTTGACCGACCGCAGAAGATCGAACACGGCGTCGGCGGACTGGGTGTCGAGGTTGCCGCTGGGCTCGTCGGCCAGCACCAACGTCGGCTTCATTGCCAGTGCGCGCGCGATGGCGACGCGCTGCTGCTGTCCACCCGAAAGGTCGGTGGCGCCGTGGTGCTGCCAGGGGGCGAGCCCGACCTGCGCGAGGAGTTCAGCGGCGGTCTCCCGCATCCCGGCATCGGGTCGGCCGCGGGCGGCGAGCAGCGGCATCATGACGTTTTCCAGCGCCGTGAATTCGGGCAGCAGGTAGTGGTACTGGAACACGAAACCGATCGAGCGTCCCCGCAGTCGCGTCAGCTGCCCGTCGTCGAGGCTGCCGGACTCCGCGCCGGCGATGCGGACCGTTCCGGCCGTCGGCCGGTCGAGCAGGCCGATGAGGTTGAGCAGCGTGCTCTTGCCCGATCCGGAAGGCCCGATCAGCGCCGCGAATTCGCCGCGCGCGAGCTCGAGGTCGATGCCATGCAGCACCTCGAGCTCGGCAGCCGTGCCAACTCCATAGGATTTCCTCACCCCCGCAAGCTGCAGGACGCGGTCACGGGCGACGGCGGCCTCAGCCACGGATCGCCACCACCGGATCGAGCCTCGCGGCGCGTCGCGCGGGCACCATCGCGGCGAGGATGCCGACCAGTGTCGCACCGCCCGCCGCATAGAGGAACAGCTGCGGCTCGAAGTTGACGGCGAACATCGGCGTGCCATCCGGATTGCGGGCGATGCCGCGCCAGAAGTTCAGGAACACGAAGCCGAGCAGCGATCCGCAGAGGGAGCCGGCGAGGCCCATCAGCGCACCCTGGATCAGGAACAGGCGCAGGATCTGCCCGCGGCGGGTTCCCATCGCGCGCAGGATTCCGATCTCGCGCGATTTCTGCACGACCGAGACGACCAGCACGCTGGCGATGCCCAGCGCGGCGGTCAGCGCCACGAAGAACCGGATGAAGTTGTTGGAGAGCTTCTGCGCGGAGATTGCAGAGAAGAACTGCTCATTGGTCTTGATCCAGCTGTCGGCCTGGAGCCCGGTCTGCGCGTGGATGGTCTGCGCGACGCGCTCGTCCTTGAAGGGGTCGTCGACGTTGACCTCGAGGCTGGTGACGCCGCCGGCGACGTCGAGCAGGCTCTGCGCGACGCGCAGCGTGACATAGACATTGCGCGAGTTGACACCCTTGTTGCCGAAGTCGAACAACCCGGCGACCTGAAGGGTCTGGGCGGCGCCTGACGCGGTGGTGATGCGAAGCTTGTCGCCGATCTTCGCGCCGAGATCATCGGCGAGATTGATGCCGATCAGGATGTCCGACGCGGTCAGGCTCGCGGTCCCGGCGACGACCTTGTCGCCAAGCGCGATGATGCGCAGGTAGCTCTCGGGTTCGAAGCCGGTGATCGAGATCGCCTTGTTGGCGTCGCCACGGATCGCCAGCCCGGGCCCCGAGACGACCGGCGCGATCGCGACCACGTCGGGAATTTTCGCGATCTGCACCCGCAATCTCTGCCACTGGTCGATCGAATGCAGGCGCTGGGTGCGGGGCTGGACGATGGCCGCGGAGCGCGCGGCGCCGGTGTCGCGCAGCTGCCTCGCCACGTCCTCGGGCGGGAGCACGACGATCTGCGCCTGGTAGTTGAGCGTGCGCCGGAAGAGATTCGCCTGCAGGCCGGAAAGCAGCGCGGACATGAACGTGATCACCGCGACCCCCAGCGTGACGCCGGCGATGATCAGCAGGGTCTGGGCGAGCCCGTCGCGCATGAAGCGCAACGCCGCGATCCATTCGAACGTCAACAGGCGGTTCACGGCGCCTGCCGCCTGATCGGAACGGGACGCACGCGCTGCCCCGCGGTGACGATGCCGTTGGTGACCGGCACGAGCTCGTCCCCGGATGACGCACCGGTCGCGATCTCGATCGCCGCGTCGCCGCGCATGCCCAGCGTCACTGGCTGGCGCGCCGCGCGTCCATGCCGCACGGCAAGGACCCAGGGATGCGCGGTGTCGGCGTCGTGCACCGCGTCCGCAGGCGCGACCAGCACGTTCTTGCGCATGCCGACCTCGATGTCGACCGACACGGTCATGTCCTGGCGCAGGTACGCCGGCGGCCGCGGCACGCGCAGCTTCGCTTCGATCGCGCCGCGCACCGGGTCGATACCCAGGTTGAGGTAGAAGAGCACGGCGGGGAAGCTCTCGCCGGGGAACGCGTCGGCCGACACCAGAGCCTGTTGCCCGATCGCGAGCTTGCCGAGGTTCTTCTCGTCGATGTTGACCACGATCTGGGTCTCGCCGGCGGGGGCGATGACCATCAGCGCCTTGCCGGCCTGGGCGACGTCGCCGGGCTCGACGCTGCGGCCGATCAGAACGCCGTCTGCAGGCGCACGGATCACGGTGGCGTCGAGCTTGGCCTGGGCGGCGCCGATCGCGGTTTCGGCTGCACGGCGCGCGGTCTGGGCGAGCACGAAGTCGCTGCCCCCAGGACGCTCGCTCGCCACCTGAAGCTCAGCCGCGCGCAGCTGGCTCTGGGCGACGTCGAGGTTGCGCTGGGCGTCGTCGAGCTGGGCATGGGAGACGAAATTTTGCGCGACGAGATCGCTGGTGCGCTGCCATGCGCGCTGCGCCTGCGTCAGGTTGGCCTGCGCCTGGCGCAATGCCTGCTCGGCCGCGGGCAGGGCAGTCTGCTGGATCTGCCGCAGCCTTGCGTCCGCCTGCGCCAGCGCGGCGTGGGCCTGGTCGAGTGCAGCGCGTTCGTCGGTCTGGTCGAGTTCGACCAGGATCTGTCCGCGCCGGACCGTGTCGCCCTCGGCCACGGGAACGCTCACGACGCGACCGGTGATCTCGGCGGCGATCGACGCGCGCGCCGGGGTGATCACCTGGCCGCTGGCGACGACGCTCTGGAGCAGGTCTCCTCGCACCACCGTGTAAGTGCCGACCGCCTTGTCGAGCACGAGGTACCAGACGGCGGCGGCAGCACCCAGGACGACCAGAAGCGCAATGGTCAGCTTGGCGACGAGGCGTGGGGAAATCATGGGGAAAGTCTAAAGGGTTCCCGCGAGGGCGGTTAGATGCAGGTCAAACGCGCCGGCGGGCAGGGGCCGGCTGCAGCGCTCCCGCGACCGGCCGCTGCGGAGGCATCGTTCGTCGACAATTCCTGCGACCGATCGATCGACGCGGCGCTTCGGCGAGCCGGTCGCGGTCGATGCGTTGACGCCTCTGGCCGGGGAAGGCGAGGCATTCGGCCTGCGGAGCCGATCCGTGCCTTGGTTCCGCTCGAAAACCCCGCGGGGTATCATCGCGGCAGTGGGTGCGGGGATCCCCGCACAGGAACGAGGCTCTCGATGACGATACCCGTTCGCGATCGGATCTTTTCCGAATGTGGCCGCGGTTTCGCAGCCGCTGCCCTGCTCTGCGCGGTGCTGCTGGGGACGCCGTTCGCCACCGCACAGTCTGCCCCGGCCGGGGCGCCGTCCGCGGGCCGGCCGCAGGCCCTGAACGAGAACCCGTTCGCGTCGATGCCCGACAGGTCGCCGCGCGCGGTGCCGAACCTGACGTTCGTCGACGACAATGGCGCGCCGCGGAACCTGGCGCAGTTCCGTGGCAAGCTCGTCCTGCTCAACGTCTGGGCGACCTGGTGCCCGCCGTGCCGGCGCGAGATGCCCACGCTCGAGCGCCTGCAGGCGCAGCTCGGCGGCCCGGACTTCGAAGTCGTCGCGCTGTCGATCGACCGGGGAGGCCGCGCTGCGGTCGACAGTTTCTTCGACGAGATCAACGTGCAGGCGCTGAAGGTCTACGTCGATCCCACGACCGCGGTCCGGAACGATCTCGCGCTCACGGCGTTTCCGACGACGCTGCTGATCGACCGTCAGGGTCGCGAAATCGGACGCTACACCGGAGGCGCCGACTGGGACAGCCCGGAAGTCGTGGCCACGCTCAGGAAATACCTGGCAGCTCCGAAGACCTGAGCTCGTCGACGCCTGCATCGCGCATCCGCTTCCAGGCCGCGGCCAGGGAGCCGCCGGTGTCGATGGCGCGGCATGCGTCGACGATGACCACGACTTCGAAACCGTAGCGGCGCGCGTCGACGGCCGACCAGGCGACGCAGAAATCGGTGGCCAGTCCTGCCAGGTGCACGCGGGTGAAGCCGCGCTCGCGCAGGTAGCCTGCGAGTCCGGTGTGGGTGACTCCGTCTGCCTCCAGGAACACCGAATAGCTGTCGATTTCCCGCCGATAGCCCTTGCGCAGCACGAGCTCTGCCTGCGCAATGTCGAGCCCGGGCGCGAACCCGGCCCCCGCCGTTCCCTGCACGCAGTGGTCGGGCCACAGCACCTGCGGGCCGTAGGGCAGGTCGACGACCTCGAACGGGGACTTGCCGGGATGGGCCGATGCGAAGGACAGGTGTCCGGCGACGTGCCAGTCCTGGGTCAGGATCACGTGCGGGTAGCGGCGGGCGAGCCGG
>DATIQL010000227.1:0-19695 GCA_035470905.1 Casimicrobiaceae bacterium | reverse complement strand
TGGCCCGGTCGGTGGCCCGGTCGGTGGCCCGGTCGGTGGCCCGGTCGGTGGCACGGTCGGTGGCACGGTCGGTGGCGCGGTCGGTCGCCCGGTCGGTGGCGTTATCGACGGCCTTGTTGGTGGCGGCGTTCATCGCGCCGTTGGTTGCCGTGTCGAGGACCTGGTTCGCGACGCCGCCGGCTACGGTCGGGGCCCCGCTCTGAACGTCCTGGGCGGTGCTCTGCGGAGCGTGGTAGCGCTGCGCCGGCATGATCGTCCCGGCCGTGTCCTTGCCGTCGGTCGGAGCCTGCATCAGCGAGGAAACCGCGACGATGGCTGCCGCTGCTGCGATGGCGCCGCCGATCACGATCTTGCGCTTGTTCGAATGACCGCTGTTCTGCTCGCTCATTGTCGCACTCCTGAAGAACACCCAAGGTTGAAAGAGGCTTCGACGTCCTGTAGTCGGTCCGTGGCCTGCGCCCCGGATTTGAATCGTATCTGGTCCAATTACACCCCGTCCCGCCGAAAGTTGGCGCGAACGCCCCCTCGGGACCGGGGTTTGCGGAATATTCGCCATCACGGAGGCGACCAGCCCCTCGGGCGGGAAGGCCTGCGGGATTGCGCCGAGCCCGTCGAACAGGCGCTGCAACTCCTCGAACCGGGTCCGGGCGCCGGAATCGGCTGCCAGGCGGCGCTCGAGTTCGCTGGCCTCCTCGTCGGTCGCTTCGCCGTCGAGGACCAGGTTCATCAGTTCGGTCAGGTTGGGCTTGTTCATGATCCGTCCGGCTGGAATTCCTTCAACAGCTCGCGCATGCGCTGCCGCGCCTCGAACAGGCGCGACTTGACCGTCTTTTCGTCGAGGTCGAGGATCTGCGCGATCTCCTGGTAGCTGCAGTCGGAAAAGTGACGAAGGGTCAGCACGGTTCGGTCATTGCTCGACATGGTCATCAATGCGCGCTGGATCCACCGGGAACGCTCCGCATCGCTCGCTTGCGATTCGGGGTTGGCGCTCTCCGCGCCTGGCAGGTCCACATCCTCGTCGAGAGGCTCCTCATGTCCGTTCCGGCGCAACCGGTTCAGCGATTCGTTGACGGCGATCCGGTAGATCCAGCTGAAGAACTTGTGCTGCGAATCGAATCCATCCAGCCGCTCCGCCACCTTCAGGAACACATCCTGCGCGACGTCGTTGGCGTCGTCGGCGCTGCGCAGGATCCAGTACGCGGCGTTGTAGATCGGCCGCTGGTAGCGCACCACCAACTCAGTGAACGCGTCCCGATCGCCGCTGCGGTACCGCTCGACCAGCGCCTGATCGACGTCCTTGTCCACAATTACACGCGACGGCACGAAAAGTTGGTCGGAAGTGGCTGCCGAGGGCTGCGGAGGGCTACTGGGCAGGATCGATCTCGAACAGCTGGTCGAAGCCCGAATACACGAAGACATCCCGCAGGTGGGGCTTGAGGCCCGACAGCCGCAGCTTGCCGGCCGCTCCGAGCAGGCGCTTCTGGGTCTTGAGGAGGACGCCGAGGCCCGCGCTCGAAATGTACTCGAGCTGCGCGCAATCGAGCGTCACGCTTCCCTGGATGCGGTCGAGGAATGCCTGGGCAGTCGCCGCCTGGGCAGCATCGAGCCGGCCGGCGACGACGACAGCGCCATCCTGGCCGTAATCAATCACGAGCATCGCTTCCCCCTTTGAGCGCGGCAGCCCGGCGCTAGTCCGGGTCCCCGACGGTCAGCCGCAGCGTGGTCCGGCTGCAGCGTTCCGCCTCCTTGTACTCGTATTCGATCGAATCCACCATCTGCCGGATCAGGTGCAGGCCGAGCCCCCCGGGCCTGCGCTCCTCGATCGGGGCATTGATGTCCACCGCCGGCGCGCGCGTGACATCGAACGGCTCGACATCGCGGTCGACCAGCGTCACCTCGACGCCTCCCTCGATCGCCGCGATACCCACGATCACGCCTGCATCGCTGCCGACCCCATATTTCACCATGTTCGTGAACAACTCTTCCACCGCCAGATCGACGGTCGGCAGCAGGCGGAGGTCGATGCCCAGGTGCGCGAATGCGTCGGCGCTGAATGCCACCAGGGCGGGAATGGATTCGAAACTGCGCTCGAACACGCACTGCGCGGGCCGCGCCGGGTCCCGCTTCAGCAGGACCGCGGTCATGTCGTCTTCCTGGGGCGCAGCGCCCGCGAATGCCTCGACCGACTGCAGCAGCAGGGTGACGAGCTCGGCGGTCGGCTTCGCGCGGTGGGCGTGGACGGCTTCCCGCACCCGTCGCTCGCCGAACTGCTCCCCCTGCGGGTTCTGGTACTCGAAGATCCCGTCGGACACCACGGCAAGGATGTCGCCGGGCAGCATGCGGATCGCGACCGCGGGGCGCAGCGACGACAGTGGCATCGCTCCCATCGGGAAGCTGGTGGGCCGGTGGCTGGCCCAGGTCCCCGTCGCCGCCTGATAGTGCAGGATCGGGCCCTGGCCGCCGCTGTGGAAGCGCAACTCGTGGGTGCCCGGGTCGAGCAAGCCGATGAAGGCCGTGATGAATCGGTCGTCGGGCAGCGTTTCGGCCAGCCGGTTGTTGACCTGCAGGAATGCGGTATCGAGGTCCGCCCCGAGCCTGAAGGCCATCCGCAGCATCGCCTGCATCTGGGTCACCGAAAGCGCGGGGGCGATGCCATGGCCGGTCGCATCGCCCATCATGACCAGCAGCCGGTCGCCCTGCAGCGCGACGTCGTAGGTGTCGCCGCCGGTGAGCTCCGCGGGCCGGAACGCCGCACCCACGTCGTAGGACGGCACCGAAGGCATGGCCGCCGGCAGCGTGCTCATCTGGACTTCGCGGGCCATCTCCAGCCCGTGGCGCATCCGCTCGCCGTCGATCAGCGCATCGATCATCCGCACCCGCTGGAGCGCCACTGCGCATTGCGCCGCGAGGGCCGTGGCGAGGGCCTCGTCGTAGGCGTCGAAGACGCCATCCGCCTTGTTCAGCACCTGCATGACGCCGACCAGCACTTCGTTGTGGTCGACGAGAGGCAGCGTCAGCATGCAGCGCGTCCGGTAGCCGGTGGTCTTGTCGACCCCCGGATCGAAGCGCGGATCGGCATAGCAATCGGGGACGTTGATGATCTGCCGGGACCGGGCGCAGGCGCCGACCAGCCCGATCCCCGACCGCACCCGCACCGGCCGAATGCCCGTTGCGACCTCCAGCACGAGTTCGTCGGCGGCAGCGTCGTAGAGCCAGACCGAGCCGCGCTCGGCGCGCAGCACCTGCTTTGCGGCGCCGACGACCTCCCCCAGCATCGTCGTCAGGTCGAAGGGAGCCGCAAGCGCCCGGGTGACGCCCAGGATCGCCTCCATGTCGCCCACCGAAAGCGGGCGCTGCGGCACCGGCGCGCTCATTGGGTCACCTTCGTGCTGCGGCACTCCGGCAATCGCCCACGGGACGGTCCCTCGGGCTCGAACGGCTCAGAACGCCGTGAGGTTCACGCCGCCATCGCCCACCGCCGCGTAACCGACCCCGATCGCCTTCGCGGTGAGGACGGTGAACGTCAGCGAATTCAGGTTCGCCGTCGTACCCGAGTCCGCGGCCTGCCACGCGGCCCCGTCGCCGCTCGTGAAGATGGCGCCGCCGGTGCCCGCAGCGATGAATCGGGTGCCATAGGCCACTGCCCTCAGGTCGTTGGGCGAGATCGACGGGCGTGCGGTCCATGCGAGGCCATCGGTGCTGGTGACCACCGTCCCGGCGGCGCCCACCGCGACGAAGGTCGCGCCGGGAGAGGTGGTGGTCGCGCTCGCGGTCACTGTTCCGTAGGCGATGCCGCGCAGATCGGCGGCGGTGGCCGAGGCGACGGCCGTCCACTTCGCTGCGTCGGTGCTGGTCAGCATCGTGCCCCCGGCTCCGACAGCGACGTACCTTCCGTTGCCATAGCCGATTCCGTAGAGGTCCGCGGTGGTTCCGGAGTCGACCGCAGCCCAGCTGGTGCTGTTGGAGCTGACGAGGATCGTGCCTTTCGCCCCGACTGCGACGACCTGACCCGAGCCGCTCCCGACCAGGGCGGTCAGGGCGTTGGTCGTCGGCGCGGTACGCGGGGTCCAGGTGACCGCATCGGGGCTGGTCAGTATCGTGCCCAGGTCCCCGACGGCGACGAACAGGCCATTGCGATATTGCACGGCGTTGAGGTTTGCCGTCGTGCCCGATGTCGCGGCCGTCCACGTCGTCGCATCCGGCGACGAATAGATGCTGCCGCTCGCCCCGACGGCGACCACCTCGGCAACGCCGGCCGTCGTCGCCGCCGTGTACCCGACGCCGAGAAGATTGTTGAGGCTCGGCGGGGTGCCCGGGGTCCACACCGAACCCGCGAAGCGGGGGACGAACGCAATCGCCGGCGATCCGGGCCCGCCGGGTCCGCCATTGCGACGGCCGTTGACCGTCACCGAGTAGGTCGTGCCGTTGGTCAGGCCGGCGACGATGAACGGCGACGTGACCCCCGTGAATATCCTGCAGTACGTGGAGGTCGTGCAGTTCGACGTGTCGACGTTGGGTCCCTGCCCGACCCAGGCCCAGTATTCGACGCTCGTATCGTTGGTCCAGGTGACCGTCGCACTGCTGTCGCCCGCGACGACCTTGACATCGGGCGGGGAATCCGCAGAGCTGCCGCCGCCGCATCCGGCCACCATGGCAACGACCAGCAGCATCGCAACGGCGAGGAGCTTTCTCATCTCGTATTCCAGGAAAGGGGTATCTGGCGGAGACGCAGGGATTCGAACCCTGGATACAGGTTTTGGCCCGTATGCTCCCTTAGCAGGGGAGTGCCTTCGACCACTCGGCCACGTCTCCGGTGTTGCTGTGCCTGCGCTACGGCATCCCGCGTCGCTTCCACGCAGGGATGTGCTTCCGCCGCTACGCCTGGCCCACGCTGCGCGCGGACCGGCGGAGGCCCGATTCTACCGGGGCGACTCCTCGCCAGTCCATCGAATGCAACCTTCGGGCTCTCCGGCCGGCTCACGCAGCCGGCCCGTGGCCGCCCTTCTCCAGCTCGAACGCCTTGTGCAGCACGCGTACGGCGAGCTCGAGGTATTTCTCGTCGATCACGACGGCGATCTTGATCTCGGAGGTCGAGATCATCTGGATGTTGATTCCCTCGTCGGCCAGCGACTTGAACATCTTGGATGCGAGCCCGACGTGCGAGCGCATGCCGATCCCGACGACGGAGACCTTGGCGATCCGGTTGTCGCCGATGATCTCGCGCGCCTCGAACGACGCGCCGCGCTGGGACTCCAGCACGGCCATCGCCTTCTGGTACTCGTTGCGATTGACGGTGAAGGAGAAATCGGTGTGCCCCGAGGCGCCGATGTTCTGCACGATCATGTCGACGTCGATGTTCGCCGCAGCAATCGGCCCGAGGATCGCGTAGGCGATGCCGGGGCGATCCGGGACGCCCATCACCGAGATCTTGGCCTCGTCGCGATTGAACGCGATCCCTGAAATGATCGCCTGTTCCATGTCCTCGTCTTCCTCGTAAGTGATCAACGTGCCCGGCGATTGCGAATCGACGTCCTCGAACGAAGACAGCACGCGCAGGCGCACCATGTACTTGCCCGCGAACTCGACCGAGCGGATCTGCAGCACCTTCGAGCCCTGGCTCGCGAGCTCGAGCATCTCCTCGAACGTGATCCTGTCGAGCCTGCGCGCTTCCGGGACGATGCGCGGGTCGGTGGTGTAGACGCCGTCGACGTCGGTGTAGATCTGGCACTCGTCGGCTTTCAGCGCAGCGGCGAGCGCCACCCCCGACGTATCGGACCCGCCACGGCCGAGGGTCGTGACGTTGCCGTGCCGGTCGACCCCCTGGAAGCCCGCGACGATGACGATCGTTCCGTCGTCCAGGTCCCTGCGCATCCGCTGGTCGTCGATCTCGAGGATGCGCGCCTTGGTGAATGCGCTGTCGGTGAGGATCCGGACCTGCGCGCCGCTGTAGCTGCGCGCCTTCAAACCGAGGTCGTGCAACGCGATCGCCAGCAGGCCGATGGTGACCTGCTCGCCGGTGGCCGCGACGACGTCGAGCTCGCGTGGATCCGGGTTGGCCGAGATCTCCTTCGCGAGGCCGAGCAGGCGGTTGGTCTCGCCGGACATCGCCGACACGACGACGACGAGCTGATGCCCGTCGCGGTGGAAGCGCGCGATGCGTTTCGCGACATTGCGGATCCGCTCGGGCGAGCCGACCGAGGTGCCGCCGTATTTCTGGACGATCAGGGCCATCTTGGAGTGACGATCATGGCCGCGCCGGCGACCGGACGCGGGCCGGCGACCTCATGCGCCGAGCGTGCGAAACACGAGCGTCGCATTGGTCCCGCCGAAGCCGAAAGAGTTCGACAGCGCCGCGCGGATCGCCATCGGACGTGAAGTGTGCGGGACGAAATCGAGGTCGCAGCTGGGATCGGGGTTGGCGAGGTTCGCCGTCGGCGGCGCGATCTGGTCGCGCAGCGCCAGCACGGTGAACACGGCCTCGATGCCCGCAGCCGCGCCGAGCAGGTGTCCGGTCATCGACTTGGTCGACGACACGGCGATCCTCCCCGCGTGCTCGCCGAACGCGCGCTTGACCGCGATGCATTCGGCGATGTCGCCCAGGGGCGTCGAGGTTCCGTGCGCGTTGACGTAGTCGATGTCCGCGGGCGCCATGCCCGCGTTGCGCAGCGCATTGCGCATGCTGCGGAACGCCCCGTCGCCGTCCTCGGGAGGCGCGGTGATGTGGTGCGCATCGGCGCTCATTCCGTAGCCCACGAGCTCGCAGTAGATCCTCGCGCCGCGGGCCTTCGCATGCTCGAGCTCCTCGAGCACGAGGATGCCCGCGCCCTCGCCCAGCACGAAGCCGTCGCGGTCGACGTCCCAGGGACGGCTCGCGCCCTGCGGATCGTCGTTGCGCGTCGACAGCGCGCGTGCGGCACAGAATCCGCCCACACCCAGCGGCGACACCGTGGACTCCGACCCGCCGGCGACCATGACGTCGGCGTCGCCGTACTCGATCAGCCGCGCGGCTTCGCCAAGGCTGTGATTGCCGGTCGAGCATGCGCTGACCGTCGCGATGTTCGGGCCACGATAGCCGTACTGGATCGAGACCAGTCCCGAGATCATGTTGATGATCGACCCCGGAACGAAGAACGGCGAAACCTTGCGCAGGCCGCCCTGCATGAAGGCGCGCTGCGTGTCCTCGATCATCGGCAGTCCGCCGATCCCGGAACCCACCGCCACCCCGCAGCGTTCCTTGTCGCCGGCGAAATCCTCGAGGCCCGCGTCCTTGATCGCTTCCATCGTCGCGACCAGCCCGTAATGGATGAACGTGTCGTAACGCCGCGCCTCCTTGGCCGAAAGCCAGCGCGACACGTCGAAATCCTTCACTTCCCCGGCGATCTGCGACGGGAACCCCGCTGCGTCGAAACGGGTGATGCGTCCGATGCCGGAACGCCCGGCGACGATGCTGTCCCAGGCCGCGGTGACTCCGATGCCCACCGGGGACACGATGCCCAGACCGGTGACGACGACTCGACGGCGAGACATGAAGTTGCTCGAAAGAAAGAGGGGACGGTGCAGGAACGGCAGGCGGACGCGCTGCCGTCACCGGGGGCCTTGACCGCGGGCCGCGGACGCGGCCCGCCGCCCGGCGTTATTTCTTGACGTGGCTGCCGACGTAGTCGATCGCCTGCTGCACGGTAGTGATCTTCTCGGCTTCCTCGTCCGGAATCTCGGTTTCGAACTCCTCCTCGAGCGCCATCACGAGTTCGACCGTGTCGAGCGAATCCGCACCGAGGTCGTCGACGAACGACGATTCGCTCTTGATCTCCGCTTCATTGACGCCCAGCTGCTCGGCAACGATTTTCTTGACGCGCTGTTCTACGTTTTCCATGCATCTCCTCCCCGTTCTTGGGGTCAAGGAATCAAACCGGTGGATTTTACCGCAAGACCTGCCGCGGCAGGAATCTTCAGGGCATTAGCATGCCACCGTTCACATGCAGCGTGGTGCCGGTGATGTAGGCGGCGCGCGGGCTCGCCAGGAAGAGGACGGCATTCGCGATGTCCTCGGGCGTCCCGAGACGGTTCAGGGGGATGCGCTCGAGCAGGGCGTCGCGCTGCGCCGGCTGCAGCACCCGTGTCAGGTCGGTGTCGACGAAACCCGGCGCGACGCAGTTGACGGTGATGTTGCGGCTGCCGACCTCGAGCGCCAGCGACTTGGTGAACCCGACCAGCGCGGCCTTGGCTGCGGAGTAGTTCGTCTGGCCGGGATTGCCCGAGGCTCCGACCACCGACCCGATCTGGATGATGCGGCCGCGGCGCGCCTTCATCATGCCGCGCAGCACCGCCTTCGACAGGCGGTATGCGGGCTTCAGGTTGGTCTCCATGATCGCGTCCCACTCCTCGTCCTTCATGCGCAGGAGCAGGTTGTCCCGGGTGATGCCGGCATTGTTGACCAGGACCGTCACCGGGCCCAGCCGCGTCTCGACGTCGTGCAGGACACGCTCGGTCGCCGCAGCGTCGGTGACATCGAGCCGCAACCCGAGTCCCGGAATGTTCGCTCCAGCCAGGTACGCAGCGATCGCTTGCGCGCCCTCGTCGCTGGTCGCGGTCCCCGCGACCGTCGCGCCCGCACCGCCCAGTGCCAGCGCGATCGCGCGGCCGATGCCCCGCGTCGCGCCGGTGACCAGCGCGATCTCCCCGTGCAATTCACTCGTGCCCATCGTCGCCCCCTCCCGCAACCGATTATGCCGAGGCCAGCGCCGTACGTGCCTCGGCGATCGCCGCGCCGTCGGTCAGCGCATAGGCATTCAGACGATCGTCGATGCGCCGCGTCAGGCCCGTCAGCACCTTGCCCGGGCCGCATTCGACGACGTGCGTGACCCCGCGCAGGGCGAGCGCCTGGATCGTCTGCGTCCAGCGCACCGGACTCGCCGCCTGCCGCGCCAGTGCCGCGCGTATCGCCTCGGGCTCCGGATGCGTCTCGACGTCGACGTTGTGCACGACCGGGATCGACGGCGTGACGACGGCGACCTGCGCGAGTCTCGCCGCGAGCTTCTCCGCTGCGGGCTTGAGCAGCGAGCTGTGGAAAGGCGCCGACACCGGCAGCAGCAGGCCCCGCTTGGCGCCGCGCGCCTTCGCCGCCACGATCGCCCGCTCGACGGCGGCCCGGTCGCCGGCGATGACGAGCTGGCCGGGCGCATTGAAATTCACCGGCTCGACGACCTCGCCCTGCGCCGCTTCGCGACAGGCCTCGACCACCGCGGCGTCGTCGGCGCCCATGATCGCCGCCATCGCACCGACGCCCGGCGCCACCGCGTCCTGCATTGCTTCGGCGCGAAAGCGCACCAGGGGGACCGCGTCGCGGAACGCGAGCGCACCGGCGGCGACCAGCGCCGTATATTCGCCGAGGCTGTGGCCCGCGACGAACGATGGCTTCGCCCCCCCCGTGGCGAGCCAGGCGCGCCAGACCGCGATGCCGGCCGTCAGCATCACCGGCTGGGTGTTGCGCGTCAGGTTGAGCGCTTCGGCAGGGCCGTCCGCGACCAGCGCCCACAGATCCTCGCCGAGGGTCTCGGAGGCTTCGGCGAAGGTCGCGCGCACTTCGGGATGATCGGCATAGGCTTCCATCATGCCGATCTGCTGGGAGCCCTGTCCGGGGAATACGAAAGCGAGGGTCATCGGGGATGCCGGGTCGAGATGATGTTGAGGACGATCGTGTGCGTCACCAGCGCAGCAGCACCGATCCCCAGGTGAAGCCGCCACCGACGCCGACCAGCATCAGGCACTGCCCGGCACGTATGCGGCCGTCGCGCACCGCGACGTCGAGCGCCAGCGGGATCGAGGCCGCCGACGTGTTGGCGTGCGCATCGACGGTCGAGACGACCTTGTCGAGCGGCAGGTCCAGCTTCTTCGCGGTCGCATCCATGATGCGCAGGTTCGCCTGGTGGGGAATCAGCCAGTCGATGTCTGCCGCCGTCATCCGGTTGGCCGACAGCGCCTCGTTCGCGACCTCCGCGAGGACGCGGACTGCGAACTTGAACACGCCCTGCCCGTCCATGTGCACGAACGGCGAGCCGGCGACGACCCCGTTCCTCACCTGACCGGGAACGCACAGGATGTCGCTGTAGTGGCCGTCCGCATGCAGATGCGCCGACAGGATTCCCGGTTCCGGCGACGGGACGAGCACGACCGCGCCGGCGCCGTCACCGAACAGCACGCAGGTGCCGCGATCGTTCCAGTCGAGAATCCGCGAATAGATCTCGGCGCCGACGACCAGCGCATTGCGCACGGCGCCGCTCGCGACCATCTTGTCGGCAATCGACAGCGCATAGACGAACCCCGAGCACACCGCCTGCACGTCGAACGCGGGACCACCGCGCGCGCCGAGCTTGGCCTGCAGGATGCACGCGGTCGACGGGAAGACCATGTCGGGCGTCGTAGTCGCGACGACGATCAGGTCGACGTCGGCCGGCGCGATCGATGCCGCCGCCAGCGCCTCCCGCGCCGCAGCGAGCGCGAGATCAGACGTCTGCTCGCCGTCGGCTGCGATGTGCCGCTGCGCGATGCCGGTCCGGCTGCGGATCCATTCGTCGCTGGTCGCGACGCGCTGCGCGAGCTCGGCGTTGGTCAGTACGCGCGCCGGGAGGTAGCGGCCCGTGCCGGCGATGCGGCTATGCATGGGCCGCGGTGGGACCGATGGGTCCGGTGGCATCGGGGGGGACTGCGGCGCCGCCTGGCGCGACGTGCATGTCGGCGATCCGCTGGGCGATCCGGTCGAGGACGCCGTGCGCGACCTCGGCGTGCGCACGCTTGAGCGCGTTGACGAAAGCCTGGACATCCGCCCCGCCGTGGCTCTTGACGACGACGCCTTTCAACCCGACCAGCGTGGCGCCGTTGTAGCGCCGCGGATCGATGCGCCGCTTGAACGCGCGCAGCACGGGATAGGCGAGCACCGCCGACATCCGCGTCAGCGGATTGC
Organism: Casimicrobiaceae bacterium; assembly: GCA_035470905.1. Classification (GTDB taxonomy): domain Bacteria; phylum Pseudomonadota; class Gammaproteobacteria; order Burkholderiales; family Casimicrobiaceae; genus VBCG01. The sequence goes on along the minus strand of DATIQL010000227.1, from coordinate 8,735 downwards.
GCGTGAACTCGGCTTTCAGGAACGCGTAGAGCATCTGCGCGAGACCCTCCGAGGTCTTGAGGGCGACATTGCCGACGAAGCCGTCGCAGACGACGACGTCGGTGGTTCCCTTGTAGATGTCGTCGCCTTCGACATTGCCGTGGAAGTTGAGGGCGGACGCCTTCAGGAGCTCCGCCGTGTCCTTGACGACATCGTTGCCCTTGATGTCTTCCTCGCCGATGTTGAGCAGCCCCACCGTCGGCCGCTCGATGCCCTCGATCGCCGTGACCAGCGCGCTGCCCATCGCGGCGAACTGCACGAGCTGCTCGGACGTGCAGTTGACGTTGGCACCCAGGTCGAGCATCAGCGTCTGGCCGGACCAGGTCGGCAGCTGCGAGGCGATCGCCGGCCGGTCGATGCCCGGCAGCGTCTTCAGCACGAAGCGCGCGATCGCCATCAGAGCACCGGTGTTGCCGGCCGACACGCAGGCATGCGCGGCGCCTTCCTTGACCAGGTTGATCGCCACCCGCATCGACGAGTCCTTCTTGCGCCGCAACGCTTCGGCGGGGGGCTCGTCCATGTCGACGACTTCGCTCGCCGCCTGCACGGTCACGCGCTCGCGCAGCGCCGGCTGCGCGGTTGCGAGCGCGGCTTCGAGCGCCGCCTGCTGGCCGACGAGGATCACCCTCGCGTCGTGCGTCGCGGCGAGGAATGCGAGGCAGGCGGGGACCGTGACTGAGGGGCCGTGATCTCCCCCCATGGCGTCGACGGCGACGGTGACGGACATCGGGCTCGTGAGTTCAGGCGCCGCCCGCGGCGCCAGGGTCACTCGTCGGCCTTGGTCTTGACGACCTTCTTGCCGCGATAGTAGCCGCTCGGGCTGATGTGGTGCCGCAGGTGCACCTCGCCACTCACCGGCTCGACGGCCAGCGGCGGATTGCCGAGGAAATCGTGGGCGCGATGCATGCCGCGCTTGGACGGCGACTTCTTGTTCTGCTGGACTGCCATCATGCTCTCCTGTTTGTCACTTCACTGTTGGCGGGTGCCGCGCAGGCTCCGTCCGGATGCCTCGGCGCGAACGGCAGCGCGAGTACCAATTCGTCTTCGACCAGCTCGAGCGGATCGACCGGGGATTCCGCCAGGACGACTTCGGAACCGCTCTCGGCATCCAGCGCCTCCAGTTCGTCCTCGTTTCGGGCGAGGAGCAATTCGGTCTGCTGCTCCACCTTCCACTCGAAATCGGCCAGGCAGCGCTGGCAGCTGAGCATCACCGCCCCGGACAGCGCGACCGACAGCGCCGGCCTGCCCGACGCGTCGGTGGTGCCGGCGATGCGCCAGTCGACGCGGGCCGGACCCCCGGCAACCAGGTCCTCGACCCGCGGCAGCCGGTGGGCATCGACGGTTCCCTCGACGATGCCACGATCGCGCGCAAGCTCGAATGCGCCCAGACGGGACTTCGATGTGTCCGACCCGGTGCCCGAACCGCCGACGAAGCGCGAAACCATTGCGTACGCACCCTGCGCCGGCGAGCCCCGATGGAAATCAGCTGTCGGGGCCGTCGGCGAAAAACGTAAAATCATACCGTCAATCGACGGTTCTGTCAAAAATGTCAGAAAAAACAAGGCCAAGCGCGCCGCGCCCCCTGGTTCTCGCCTCGGGATCCCGGTACCGGCGAGAGTTGCTCGGGCGTCTCGGCCGCCCCTTCGAAGTCGCGGCCGCCGATATCGACGAGACGGCGCTTCCCGGCGAGACCCCGGCGGTCACCGCCTGCCGGCTGGCGATCGCCAAGGCCCGCGCCGTCGCGGCACGCTACGGCGAGGCGCTGGTCATCGGCTCCGACCAGGTCGCGGACTTGGGGGGCGTCGCGCTCGGCAAGCCGGGAAGCCACGTTGCCGCCGTCGCGCAATTGACGATGCTCTCGGGCCGCAGGATCGTCTTCCACACGGCGGTTGCGCTGGTCGATGCCGCGAGCAAGCGCTGCCAGTTGCGCCAGGTCGACGTGACCAGCACGTTCCGCCGCCTCGATCCCCAGGCGATCGAAAGCTACCTGCGTCGCGAGCGGCCGTATGACTGCGCCGGAGCGGTCAAGTCCGAGGCGCTGGGCATTGCGCTGTTCGAGCGCATCGAAAGCGACGATCCCACGGCGCTGATCGGCCTGCCGCTGATCGCGCTCGTCGATCTGCTGGCGACCGAGGGGGTCGATGTGCTCGCGCCAGCGGACGCGGCCTGAAGCGATGGCCGGCACCCTGTACCTGGTCCCGAACCTGCTCGGCGCCGTCGCGCCCTCCGCGGTCCTGCCCCAGCGCACGATCGACGTCGCGCGTGGACTGGCGCACTGGGTCGTCGAGACGCCCAAGGCGGCCCGCGCCTTCCTCAATTCGCTCGGAATGCCGGTGCCGCTGGCGGAGCTCCATATCGCGCCGCTGTCGCGCGCGCCGGGCGCGGCCGAGCTCGCCGCCGTCATCGCCACGATGCGCGACGGCGCCGATGTCGGCGTGGTGTCGGACGCCGGCTGCCCCGGGGTGGCCGACCCGGGGTCCGTGCTCGTCGCAACCGCGCACGGCGCGGGATTGCGCGTCGTTCCGCTGGTGGGACCGTCAGCGATCCTGCTCGCGCTGATGGCCTCGGGAATGAACGGCCAGCATTTCTGCTTTCACGGCTACCTGCCGGTGAAGCCGGAGGCCCGGGCGGAGGCGCTGCGCTCGCTCGAGGCGCAATCGCGCGCCGCCAGGCGAACCGAGCTCTTCATCGAGACACCTTATCGCAACGCGGCGATGCTGGCGACACTCGCCGAGGTGCTGAAACCGTCGACGAGCGTATGCATCGCGGCAGACCTGACGCTTGCGACCGAGCACATCGAGCGGGCGAGCGCCCGCGAATGGGGCAGGCGCGACGCCACCCGCTTCGACCGGCGCCCGGCGATCGTCCTGCTGCAGGCCTGACGGCGCCTCAGGCGGCCGATTCCTCGTCGGGCCAGTTCTTGATGTAGCTCTTGAGCATGCGGTTCTCGAAGCTCTGGTCTTCGTAGACCGCCTTCGCGACGTCGTGAAACGAGACGACGCCCTGCAGCGTGGTCCCGTCCATCACGGGTACGTAGCGCGCATGCCGCTCGAGCATGATGCGGCGCAGATCCATCACGTCGAGGCCCGGATGCGCCGCCAGGGGGTCGCGCTGGTAGATCTCGGCGATCGGGAGATCGCCCAGTGACCCGCCGCGGTCGGCGAGCGCCCTCAGGACCTCGGCGAAGGTCAGCATCCCGGCCATGCGTCCGCGGTCCATGACGACCAGCGAGCCGATGTCGTGCTGCGCCATCACCTGCACTGCCTCGTACACCGGCCGCCCGGGAGGCGTCGTGAACAGGGCGCTGCCCTTGATGCGCAGGATTTCGCTGACGAGCACGGGTGGCCCCTTCCAAGGTCCGCGGAGGCGCATCGGGCGCCCGGAACATCGAGGGTACTCCGCGGCCAGCACCCGATGCAACGGCGGCGCGACGCAGCCGGCCGGCGCCGCAGGCGATCGATTGCACTTGCCGGCGCGACGGATTGGGGAGCAAGATTAGGCGAAACGGCGGAACCAGCCGCCAGAGACAGAAACCGGCAATCCAGCATCGCAGCATCGCGTACTGACCGGGAGAGGGAGGAGCCATGAGCGACTCGAAGAGCCCGCGGGATTCCACCGCGGTGGACCAGCCTCTGCGCCGCCGTCTGCTGAAGACCTCCGGCGCCGCCGGTGCCGCAGCTGTCGTCGCGGCGCCTTTCATCCGCAATGCCGCCGCGGCGCAGACCACGGTCTGGAAGATCCAGACGTCGTGGCCGGCGGGTGTCGGCCTGCAGACGTTCAAGGCCTGGTGCAACTCGATCAAGGAAAAGACCGGCGGCGAGCTGGAGTTCAGGCCCTTCGCCGCCAAGGAGGTGGTCGGCGATTTCGAGTTGCTCGACGGCGTCAGGAACGGCGTGCTCGAGGCGATGAACTCGTTCACGCTGTACTGGGCGGGCAAGCTGCCGGCCACCGCGTTCCTGTCGTCGTACCTGATGGGGCTGCGCTATCCGCACGAGTGGGACATCTTCTTCTACAGCCACGGTGGCCTGCAGGCGGCGCGCGACCTCTTCGCCAAGCAGGGCCTCTACTACGTCAACCGGATACACCACGGCCCGAACATCATCCATTCGAAGAAGCCGATCCGCACGATCGAGGACTTCAAGGACCTGAAGCTGCGCGTGCCGGGCGGGATGATCGCGGAGGGATTTGCCGCGATCGGCGCGAAGACGACGCTGCTGCCGGGCGGCGAAGTGTTCTCGGCGCTCGAAAAAGGCACCGTCGACGCCGCCGACTACACGGGACCCGCCGTCAACTGGGACCTCGGCTTCCAGCAGGTCTCGAAATACATCTGGACCGGGCCTCCCGGACTCGAGTCGATCTACCAGCCGGTCGACCTGATGGACCTCGTCGTGCGGATGGACGTCTGGAACAAGCTGTCGCCGAAGATGAAGCAATGGCTCGACGACGAGGTCCAGGTGTATTCGAACGAGCACTTCGCGGCGATCCAGAAGGCCGACATGGAAGCCTGGGGCAAGTTCGAGAAGGCCGGCACCCAGATCAACCGACTCCCTGCGGAGGACCTGCCGAAGTTCCAGCGCGTCGCCGTCCCGATCTGGTTCAAGTGGGCGAACAAGGACAAGGACGCGGCCAGGATCTTCAAGCTGCAGCTCGATGTCATGGAGTCGCACACGGTCGGCTACGTGACGCCCGACATGTACAAGGGCCTCAAGATCGACATCTGACCCGGTTGGCTTCCACCCGATCCCGGGGGTTCTGATCGTCCTGCGGCGGCCGGCAACGGCCGCCGCGGCACATGGGGTGCGCGCGCCATGCCTTCGCTGACGTTCGTCATGCCGCATTGGCTCTACTGGGCCGGTCTCGGCCTGTTTCCGCTGCTTGCAACCTGGCTCGTCCGGCGGCAGATGCGGGAAGCGCCGCACTCCCGGGTGTCGCTGTTCATCGCCTACCTGTTCTGGCTCTGCTCGGGGTTCATGGGCATCCACCGCTTCTATCTGCGCAGCGCGGTCGGTTTCGCCTTCATTCCGGTTTTCCTGTTCATCCTCTACTGCAATGCGCAGGTGCGCGACGTCCGCGACGACACGTCGCGAACGTTCGCCGCGCTGGAGCAGGCGCAGAACGACGCCACGGTCGCCAGGCCCGAAACCGGCGCGGCAACCCCCGGGCAGGCGGCGAAGTACGAGCGCGCGCAAGCGGCGGTCAGGCAGCGCCAGCAGGAGTACGCCGCCGCGAAGGCGGTGACGGACCATTGGCATTCGCTCGGGCGCTGGAGCGCGATCGCGCTCGCGATCATGCTGCTGGTCGACGCCGCATTGCTGCCGGGCCTCGTGCGCAGGCGGCGCGAGCGCGAAGTCGGCGCCCCGCATCGTCCGGTCGAGCCTTTGCCCGTCGTGGTCGAATCCATCGCCGCCGAAGACCCGACGCTGCACTTCCATTCCCGCCTGACCGATCGGATCGAATGGATCAACGTCAAGGCGGGCGAGTACGTCGCATGGTGGTCGCTGATCGCCGTCTTCGTCTACTACTACGAGGTGATCGCACGCTTCGTGTTCAACTCGCCGACGAACTGGGTGCACGAAAGCATGTTCCTGATGTTCGGCATGCAATACATGCTGTCGGGCGCCTATGCATACCGCGAAGACCAGCACGTGCGCGTCGACGTGGTCTACGCCAGGTTCTCGCCGCGCGGCAAGGCGATCGCCGACATCGTCACGTCGGTCTTCTTCTTCATCTTCATCGGCACGATGCTCGTCACCGGCTACCGATTCGCGGCGGACGCCGTCAACCTCGGCGAGCATTCGTTCACCGAATGGGGAATCCAGTACTGGCCGATCAAGCTCACGCTCCCGATCGGCGCTGCGCTGCTGCTGCTGCAGGGCATCTCGAAGCTCATCAAGGACATCCTCTTCGTCATGCGCAAGGGAGCGTAAGGCATGGGCCTCGACATTCCGATCGAATGGCTGTCCCTGCTGCTCTTCGGCGGCCTCGGTCTGCTGCTGGCGCTCGGCCTGCCGATGGCGTTCTGCACCGGGAGCCTTGCCACGATCTTCCTGTTCGTGTTCGGCAACAGTGCCGTGCTGAACATGATGCCGTCGCGGATCTTCCCGTTCATGACGGACTACCAGCTCTCGGCGGTGCCGCTGTTCATTTTCATGGCGGCGGTGCTGGAGAAGGCCGGCATCATCGAGGAGCTCTTCGACGTCATCTACAAGTGGCTTGGCTCGGTCAAGGGCGGGCTCGCGTCGGCCACCGTGGTGGCCTGCACGCTGCTCGCTGCGATGGTCGGCGTCGTCGGCGCGACCGAGGTCACGATGGGCATGATCGCGCTGCCGGCGATGCTGCGCCGGAACTACGATCCCAAGCTCGCCTGCGGTGCGCTGCTTGCCGGAGGCACGCTGGGGATCCTCATCCCGCCGTCGGTGATGGCGATCGTCTACGCGGTCGTCGCACAGCAGTCGCTCGGCGAGCTGCTGATCGGATCGGTGTTCCCGGGGCTGATGCTGTCCGCCTTCTACATCGCGTACGTGACGATCCGCTGCTACATCAATCCGGCGCTGGGCCCGGCGCTGCCGGTCGAGGAGCGCGTCGACATGCGCGAGAAGCTCCGCCTGCTGCGCAACACGATCACGCCGGTGCTGCTGATCATCCTCGTGCTGGGCGTGATCTTCCTCGGCATCGCGACGCCCGTGGAGGCCGCGGGCATCGGCACCTTCGGCGCGCTCGCCGTGTGCGCGCTGCACCGGCGGCTGACGTGGGTTGCGCTCCACGACGCGGCGATGGCGACGCTCAAGGCCACGGCGATGGTGATGTGGATCTTCTTCGGCGCGACGATGTTCGTCGGATTCTTCATCATCAAGGGCGGCCAGACGTTCGTCGCCGACCTCATCCTCGGCACCGGACTGCCGCCCTATGGGATCCTGCTCCTGATGATGGTCGTGCTGTTCGTGCTCGGCATGTTCCTCGACTGGGTCGGCATCCTGCTGCTGACCGTGCCGATCTTCCTGCCGATCCTCGAGGCACTCAAGTTCACGGGGCTCGCGGGCTTCGCCGGCGTCAAGCCGGAAGACGTGTCCCTCTGGTATGGCGTCATCTTCATGGTCAACATGCAGATGGCGTTCCTGAGCCCGCCGTTCGGCTATTCGCTCTTCTATCTGAAGAGCGTCGCGCCGAAGGAGATCACGATGGCGATGATCTTCAAGGCCGCAATGCCGTTCATCGGCCTGCAGGCGCTCGGCAACCTGCTGTGCATCGTCTTCCCGCAGATCATCCTGTGGCTGCCGGGGCTCCTCTACCAGAGCGCGAAATAGCGCAGGGCAGACGGACCGTCGGCGACAGCCGGGAAGGCGATCACCCCGCCGCGGGCGGCGATCGCCCTAGCCGGCAAGCGGCCGCCGCTCGCGCAGCGCCTGGGCGAGCGTTCCGGCGTCGACGTACTCGAGCTCGCTGCCGATCGGGACGCCGCGGGCCAGGCGCGTCACCTTGAGATTGCGGGCCGCGAGCAGCTCTCCGAGGTAATGCGCGGTCGCCTCGCCCTCGTTGGTGAAATTGGTCGCCAGGATCACCTCGCGCACGACGCCATCGGTCGCGCGCGCGAGCAGCCGCTCGAGGAGGATCTCCTTCGGGCCGATGCCGTCGAGCGGCGAGAGCCGGCCCATCAGCACGAAATAGAGTCCCGAATAGGAGTGGGTCTGCTCTACCATCAGCAGGTCGGCCGGGGTCTCGACGACGCACAGCTGCGTCGGGTCGCGCCGGGACGACTGGCACAGCGCGCACAACCGCCCTTCGGTGAAGGTGTTGCAGCGCTCGCAGTGCATCACCGAGCGCGTCGCCTCGGTCAGCGCACGCGCGAGCCGCTGCGCGCCGTCCCGGTCGTGCTGGAGCAGGTGCAGCGCCATGCGCTGCGCGGCTTTCGGCCCGACGCCCGGGAGGCAGCGCAGCGCCCCGGCGAGCTCGTCGAGGCTCGACAGCGCCTCGCGAGGGGCCGCCGCGCGGGGGGCCGCGTCACGGGCGCTCATCGATCCGCGTTCGGTCGTCAGAATGGCAGCTTGAAACCGGGCGGCATCGGCAGGCCGGCCGTCAGGCCGCCCATCTTCTCCTGCGTCATCGCCTCGGCGCGCCGCACCGCGTCGTTGAACGCCGCGGCGATCAGGTCCTCGAGCATGTCGCGGTCCTCGCCCGAGAGCGACGGATCGATGGTCACCTTCTTCACGTCGTGGCGGCAGGTCATCATGACCTTGACGAGGCCCGCCCCGGCCTGTCCCTCGACCTCGATGCGCCCGAGTTCTTCCTGCGCCCGCTGCATGTTCTCCTGCATCTGCTGCGCCTGCTTCATCAGCCCGGCGAGCTGGTTCTTCATCATGATCGTTCCTGGTTGCTGGGAGGTGGATTGGGATTCGACGCGCTCCGTGGGACCCGCTCGATGGTCTCGGTTTTCACCGTCGCGTCGAACCGCGCGACCAGGTCGCGCACGAATGGCTCGCTGCGGAACATCGCTTCGCCCTGGGCCCGGGCCTGCTCGCGCTAGCGACGCTCGTGGGCGGCCAGCGACCGCTCACCCGTCTCGCCGATCTCGTAGGCCAGCAAGAGCTTGCGTCCCGTCGCCGCCTCGAGCGCGGCCTTGAGCTTGTCGGAGTAGGGGTTGTCCGCCAGATGCTTGTGCGTGGTCGGGATCGCGAGCGACAACGCGTTGCCGCGGATCG
>DATIQL010000226.1:0-60821 GCA_035470905.1 Casimicrobiaceae bacterium | reverse complement strand
GGTCCTTCAGCTGCTCGAGCCTGGCCTGGACGTCCTTGGGCGGGAACACGGCCGGAAGCTTCAGGATCTCGGGCTTGATGTACTTGATCGCGTCCGCGTTCGGGTTGCCCGAGCCGATCAGGTTCGTGAGATCCGCAGAATTGCGGCCCTCGAGCATGAAGTTAATGAAGCGCAGCGCGAGGTCGGGACGGGGCGCATCCTTGTGGATCACCATGTTGTCGACGGCGAGCACGGCGCCTTCCTTGGGCATTCCCTGCAGGATGTGGAACGGCCGATGCGCGGCCTGCGCATCCTGGTTCGCCTGGAAGATGTCGTTCGAATAGCCGTGGACGAGCCAGATGTTGCCGACCGTCAGTTCCTTGATGTACGACGATGCGTTGAACGCGGCCCAGTACGGCTTCGCTTTCTTGATCACGTCGGCCGCCTCGTTCCAGTGCTTGGGATCGACGTCGTTGGCCGAATAGCCGAGATACTTGAGCGCGGCGGCGAACAGCTCGTTCGCGCTGTCGAGGACGGTGACCCGCCCCTTGACCTTCTGCAGGTACTTGGGATCGAAGATCACCGCCCAGGTGTCGGTCGGGAGCCCGAGCTCCTTCATCTTGACGTCGTTGTAGCCGATGATCGTCGTAGACATCGCGTAGGGCACCGAATACTGGTTGCCCGGATCGAACTGGGTGTTCAGATAGGCCGGATCGATGTTCTTGATGTTCGGGATTGCGGTCTTGTCGATGCGCTTCAGCTGCCCGCCGCGGATCAGCGTTTGCACGGCGTTGCTGGTCGGCACCATGACGTCGTAGCCCTTGGCGCCGGCGGCGAGCTTGGCGAGGAGCTCGTCGTTGTCGGAGTAGTACGTCTGTACGACCTCGCAGTGGCACGCCGCCTCGAAGCGCTTGATCGTCTCGGGCGCGATGTAGTTGTTCCAGTTGTACAGGTGCAGCTCGTCCTTGGCATGGACCGGGGCGGCGAACGCCACCGTGGCGGCGACGAGGGTGGCGAGGACGCGGATGTTCATGGTCAGTTGTCCTGGTTCGAACGCAGGATGGAGGGGGAGAGCCGGGCGGCGGCGACGATCAGGAGCAACGTCAGGAGCATCAGCAGCGTTGACACGGCGTTCACTTCCGGCGTGACCGAGATCTTGATCATCGAGTAGATCTGCAGTGGCAGCGTCACGGTCCCTGCCCCCGCAGTGAAGAACGTGATGACGAAATCGTCGATCGACAGCGTGAACGCCATCAGCGCGCCGGCGATGACCCCCGGCATGATCAGCGGAAGCGTCACGTGGCGGAAGGCCTTCGCCGGCGACGCCCCGCAGTCGCGCGCCGCCTCGGTCAGGGTCTCGTCCATGCCCGCGAGCCTCGCCCGCACGACGATGGCGACGAAGCCTATGCAGAACGCGATATGCGCCAGTGCGACCGACACCAGTCCCAGCGTGAAGTTCAGCAGGACGAAGAAGATCAGCAGGCTGACGCCGGTCAGGATCTCGGGAATCGCGATCGGGGCGAGGACCAGGATCGGCAGCACGCGCAGCCTGTACCGATGCATCGCCACGCCGGCCATCGTCCCGAGCACCGTCGACGCGAGGCTCGCCGCGACGCCGATCAGCAGCGAATTGCCGGCCGCGGCGATCATGTCGTTGTCGGCGAAGAGCTTGCGGTACCAGTCGAGGGTGAAGCCGACCCACTCGGCGTTGAGGCGCGAGTCGTTGAACGAGTAGACGACGACGATGGCGAGCGGCAGGTACAGGAACGCATAGGAGAACAGCGCCGCGGCCCACAGCCAGGGCGAGCGCCTATGCACGCGAACCCCCGGCGCTGCGGCGCCCGACCCAGGCCGCGATCCCCGCGAGGCCCAGCGCGGCCAGGGTGAGCATGATCGACAGCACGCTGCCGAAAGGCCAGTCACGCGTCTCCAGGAACTGCTGCTTGATCAGGTTGCCGATCAGCGTGTCGTTGGGCCCGCCCAGGATGTCGGGGATCGCGAAGATGCCCAGCGCGGGAATGAACACCAGGGCGGCACCCGCGTAGACGCCCGGCAGCGACAGCGGGAACGTGATGCGCCAGAAGCGCTGCCAGACATTGGCCCCCAGGTCCTGCGCCGCGTCGAGCAGCGCCTGGTCGTGCTTTTCCAGGTTGGCGTAAAGCGGAAGCACCATGAACGGAAGGCTCACGTACACCAGGCAGACGAGCACGGCGAAGGAGCTGAACAGCAGCGGCACCGGGTCCGCCCCGATCAGCGCCAGCGCGCGGTTGACGAACTTCGCGAGTGCGGCATTGGGCCCGAGGATGATCATCCACGCGTAGATGCGGATCAGGAAGTTGCTCCAGAACGGCAGGATCACCAGCAGCAGCAGCAGGTCCCGGTGCTTCCTGCCGCTCCTGGCGATCAGGCTCGCCAGCGGATAGGCGAGCAGCAGGCAGATCACCGTCGTCAGCGTCGCATACCACGCCGATTTCACGAAGACCTGGAAGAAGACAGGCTCGGTGAACAAGCGCACGTAGCTGTCGACGTTGAGGTCGAGCTTGCCCGCTTCGTCGACCAGCGGGGCGAGGCCGCCGAATTCTCCCGGCGACCGGAACGACGCCAGCACCATGATCAGCGTCGGCGCTGCGAAGAACACCAGCAGATAGGCGAGCGGCGGCCCGCTGATCAGCCACCTCGCGAATCGCGTCGGCCGCCGTGCCGGCATCGCGGTCAGTCCCGGTCGCCGGTCGCCGGCGTGCAGGCGGCCATGTCGACGCTATTCCTCGAGGAAATGGCCGGCGTCGACCGCCCAGCTCATCTCGACCGCATCGCCGATTTCGAAGAACTTCGCGCGCCCGCTCTGCGAGTTGGCGAGCAGGGCCTCGACGCCGGCGCCGCCCGGCGTGTCGACGTTGTAGACGGTCACATCGCCCATGTAGCGCAGCGCTGCAACCGTGCCCCGGTAATGGTTGTCCGGCGTGTCCTGCGGCGCGCTGGCCGCGATGCGCACTTTCTCGGGGCGCAGCGCGACGGTCCCCGTCGCTCCGACGGCGAGCGACGACGTGGTGGCGATGCGGACCGGCCCGAGCCCGGCGACGTCGAGCGTCACGGTGCCGCCCGCGTTCGCTATCACGGGTCCCGAGAACAGGTTGCACTGGCCGATGAAATCGGCGACGAACTTCGTGCGCGGGAAGCCGTAGATGCGCGAGGGTTCGTCGAGCTGCTCGATGCGGCCGCGGTTCATCACTGCGATCCGATGCGACAGCGCGAGCGCCTCGGACTGGTCGTGGGTGACGTAGACAAATGCGATGCCGACTTCCTTCTGCAGGTTGATGAGCTCGATTTGCACTTCCTCGCGCAGCTTGGCATCGAGCGCGGCGAGCGGCTCGTCGAGCAGCAGCATCGTCGGCTTGGACACCAGTGCCCGCGCGATCGCGACCCGCTGCTTCTGGCCGCCGGACAGCTCGTGGGGGTAGCGCTTCTCGAAGCCCGTCAGGCGCACGTCCTCGAGCACCGCCCGGATGCGCGCCGGGCGCTCGGCCGCGGGCACCTTGGCCATCTGCAGCGGGAACGCGATGTTGCCCTCGACGGTCATGTGCGGGAACAGCGCGTAGCTCTGGAACACCGTGCGCACGGGACGGATTTCCGGCGCGCGGTCGGCGAGATCCTCGCCGTTCAGCAGGACCCGTCCCGCGTCGGGAAGGTCGAATCCGGCGATCATCCGCAGAAGCGTCGTCTTGCCGCAGCCCGAGGGACCGAGCAGCGTGAAGAATTCGCCTGCCTCGATCGAGAGGCTGACGTCATCGACCGCGGTGAAATCGCCGAAACGCCGCGTGACACCCTTGATATCGAGTAGCGCCAAGGGCGTGATACTCCTTCAGGTATGGGCCGGATTGCGCGGCGGATTGTAGCGGATTCTCACCGCGGCCCCTGCCGCAGCAGCAGCGCAATGGCGATGGCGAGCAGCACCGCGATGGCGCCGAGCCACCGGTTGCGCGACTTCTGGGCGGCCGCCAGCTCCTTCAGCGCCAGGTCGGAGGCCGCGGGCGGCGCAGCCAGCCGCTGGTGCAGCAGCCGCGGCAGCTCGGGCAGCGCGGCGACCAGGTAGGGCGCTTCCGCCTCGAGCCGGCGCTGCAGCGCGCGCAGGCCGATCTGGTCCTGCATCCAGCGCTCGAGGAAAGGCTTTGCCGTGACCCAGAGGTCGAGATCGGGGTCGAGCTGGCGTCCGAGGCCCTCGACGTTGAGCAGCGTCTTCTGCAGCAGGACGAGCTGCGGCTGGATCTCGACGTTGAAGCGTCGCGATGCGCGAAAGAGCTGGACGAGGACGCGACCCAGCGAGATTTCCTTCAGCGGCCGATCGAAGATCGGCTCGCAGACCACCCGGATCTCGGCTTCGAGCTCGTCGACGCGGGTGTCGGGCGGCACCCAGCCCGATTCGATGTGTGCGGTGGCCACGCGGTGGTAGTCGCGCCTGAAGAACGCCAGGAAGTTCTGCGCCAGGTAGCTCTTGTCGCGCTCCGAGAGCGTGCCCATGATTCCGAAGTCCAGCGCGACGTACTTGCCGTGGTTCGCCGGGTCGACGGCGACGAAGATGTTGCCGGGGTGCATGTCGGCGTGGAAGAAGCCGTCGCGGAAGACCTGCGTGAAGAAGATCTCGACGCCGGCGCGACCCAGGCGCTTCAGGTCGATGCCGGCCGCGGTCAGCTCGCCGATGCGCCCGATCGGGATGCCGGCCATCCGCTCCATCACCAGCACCTCGGTCGCGGTCCAGTCCCAGTGCACCCCGGGAACGAGCAACAGCGTCGAGCGCAGGAAGTTGCGGCGCAGTTGCGAGCAGTTCGCCGCTTCGCGCGAGAGGTCGAGTTCGCCGTGGATCGTCTTGTCGAACTCGGCGACGACGTCGAGCGCGCGGAGGCGCTTGCCTTCGCGCCACAGCCTCTCGACCAGCGCGGCCCCGGTCTGCATCAGCGCCAGATCGTGCTCGATCACGTCGGCAATGCGCGGCCGCAGCACCTTGACGGCGACCGGCGTCCCGTCGGGAAGCTCGGCGAAGTGGACCTGCGCGACCGACGCGCTCGCCACGGGCTTCAGGTCGAAGGACTTGAAGAGCTCCGACAGCGGTTTGCGGAAGACGCGGGTGATCGTCGCCTCGACCTCGGTCGACGCGAACGGGGGTACGCGATCCTGCAGCAGCGCGAGCTCGTCGGCGATGTCGGTGGGCAGCAGGTCACGCCGGGTCGACAGCATCTGCCCGAACTTGATGAAGATCGGGCCTAGGTCCTCGAGGGCGCGCCGCAGGCGCACTGCCCTGGGTGCCGACAGGTCGCGCCAGAACAGCGTGCCGCGAACGAGCGGGCGCAGCGGGCGCAGGCGCGGGTGGTCGAGCGCGAAGTCGTCGAGACCGTGCTTGAGCGCGACAAAACCGATCCGGGCGAGGCGACCAAGCCGCATCCCCTATTCTAACGGGGCGGGCGCGCAGGCCCCTGCGCCCGGCGGGTCAGAGCACGAAGCGGGGCCTGCGCCGCGCCCGGCGTGGGGCGGTGGCCGGCGGCGGGGCCGAGGCGGAAGGGCGCGTCGCCCCCGGCGCGGGCGTTGCGTCCGGGCCCGGGCCGGAAGGGGGTTGTGGTCCCGCGCGATCGCTGTCCGCGGTTTGAGCCGGCCCGTTGCGCCGCTTCATCGCGCCGCGACATTCGCAGCCGCGGCGCGCGCCCTGGCGCCGCCCACCGCTGCGCCCTCCGCGGCGGCCGCCGCCCCGGCGGCCGGCTGCAATGCCCGCCACACGTTCGCGACCAAGACGACGACGCTCGGGAACACGACCGTCGCCCCGACGTTCACCGGCGACACCCATCCGAGCAGGTTGACTTGCGCATGGACGGGTGCCAGCGTGAACTGCCTCCTGATGCCCATGGCCATGCCGAGCGCCACGCCGACCAGCAGGTACAGCGCGGCAACGCTGATCGACCGGGTGCTCACTGGAGTCTCCTTGCCGACGGTTCGTGGAGTCACGCCGCGAGGTCGAATCGCTGCGCGGAAGAGAACTGCGCGGGGATCGTCGCGATTGCCGGGTGCACGCGAGCCGACAGCCACCGGCCGAGCTCGTGATCGGCGTCGGGCTCGCGATGGGCGCCGCGGAACAGCGAGAACATCTGCGCCAGCGTCCCGGTTCCGCCCCACGCATATGCGATGTAGACGCGACGGGTGATGGCGAGCTGGGCCAGCACCGACGCAAATGCGTCGACCGTCGCGGATTGCCCGTCGAAGTCCCCGAGCGTCGGGAGGGCGTCGTCCAGGGTCGCCGCGGCGTCCGCCAGTGATCCGACGAGCCGCAGACCCGGGGGATCGGATTCCGCCAGAACGGCGATCAGGGCGAGGTTCGCGAACGTCTCGGCCAGCCAGCGCCGCGGAAAGGACAAGCCCGCCTGCTCGGCGACGAGGTGTGCGACATCGTGTGCAACCAGGACCTCGGAAAGGGCATGCAGCGCGGGACCGCGGCCATTGACCGGGTCGCGACCTTGGACCCGGACGAGCGCGGTGAGCGCAGGCGCGGCCAGGCGTCGTGCGAAGTGATCGCTTACCTCTTGCCAGGCGTCTGCGGGCCCGACCCCGGCGATCAATCGCCGGGATTCGGCAGGCGGTCCCGTCGGGCGACCGGCCTCGTCCGCCGCTTCCGCGTTCGCCCGCTCGGTTGCGCATGCGCCAGCCGGCCCGGCGACATGCGTGACGCCGTAGGCCACTGTCGGGGCATGGCGCCACCAGTCGTCGCGGTCGAGAACCTTGAGCGAAAATCGTGGCGTGAAGCCGAGCGCGCGTCGCAGCAGGTCGCGGGCGACCCGTGCGCGCGCGGCGATGCGCATGCCCGCGGCGACGCCGCTGCGGCTTGTCGCGACGGGGAACGGGAATCCGGTGAGCGCGACGACCCCGCCTTCGCCGCAGCCTGCTGACGCGGCCTCGACGCCGGTCGGCGCCCGGCCGGCCCGGCCCGCCGGTTTTCGTCCCACTCTCCATCCGTCCATATGGCGCTCCCACTCGTCCCGGCTTGCGGATGCGGGACGTTACACGGCGCATGGTGGCGCGCGCGCGCTGACGGATCGCTTACGGATTGCGGATGGAGCTCAGGCCGTGACCAGCGAGTCGCGGATCGCGTCGGTCTCGGGGGCGGGCTTGCGCCCGAGGACGATGGAAAGCAGCTCCCGGCAACGGCGGTAGGTGGCAAGCGCTGCGGTGGCGTCGCCCAGCTCGCGCTGGCAAACCATCAGGCGGCGATAGATGCTTTCGGCGAGGTTGTCGAGTTCCAGCGCCCGTTCGTAGACTGCGCGCGCCCGCTCGAACTCGCGCCCGTCCTCGAGTCTCTGGCCGTGAGCCAGGACCGCCCGGGCGAGGCGCGCCTGCAGGCGGTCGCGCAGCGGCAGCGCCCAGGCAGGCGCCGATTCGAGCGCCAGGAAATGGCCGCGATAGCATTCGAGCGCCGATTCGACATCGGGGGGCGACGCATCGAGCAGGCGCTCGAACGCCCACACATCGAGCCAGACGATGCCGGGATTGAGCGACAGCCGACCCTCGGTCAGCGTCAGCGCGCCGTCGACGCCGAGAAGCTTGCGCAGCCGGTACAGGCCGCTGTCGAACGACGTCTTCGCGTCGTCGCCGTCCGCATCGGGCCACAGCTGCGCCGCGAGCATCGTCGCATCGACGTTGCGGCCGCCGAGCGCGACCAGGGCCTTGAGCATTTCCAGCGGCTTCTTCTGCGCCTTGCCCGCGGAGGCCAGCGGGACGCCATCGCGCCGGACGACGAATTCCCCGAGCGTGCGCAGGGCGAGCGGCCACGGCCACTCGGCGATCGATGGCGTCGGCGGCGAGAGTCTGCGCTCGCGGATCAGGTCGCGAACGAACTGCGGCTCGATGCCACGGGCGAGCGCGAGGGCGAACAGGGGCGCCACGACGCCGGGTGCCTGGCGCAGGAATCCGGTGTAGGCGCGCTCGCGGCAGGACGGAAGGATCTCGCGCAAGCGCGCGGCGGCGTCGTCGTTGCGACCCGCGATGCGCGCGAGATGCGCCTGGACGAGACCGTGCTGGACGCGGAAGTTGTCGCGATCGACGCCCGAGGCCAGTGCAATTGCCTCCTCGTAGCGGGCAAGCGCGACGTCGGGCGACCCGGCTTCCAGGCGGCACAAGCCCTCGCGAACCAGGAAATGCGGGATCTGCATCGGCGGCAGGCCGGTCTCGCGGCCGATTGCCAGCGCATCGACCGCCGCGCGCAACGCTTCCTGCGCGCGTCCTTCGAGGGCGCGCACCGTGGATTCCTGGAAGCGGAAATACGCGAGCTCCATGCGTCGCGCCGGGCTCATCACCGAGCGCAGCTTCTCCAGCGCCGCGATGGCACCGGCCGTGTCCCGCGTTCCGACCAGCGGCGCAATTCCTGCGTGGTAGATCTCGAACAGCATCGAACGCAGCCCGTGCTCGCGCGCCGTCGCCTCGGCTTCGTCCATCGTTCGTCTGGCGCGCGCGTAGCGGCCGAGGAGCTGGTGGTTGAATGCGACATGAACACGCCACCAGACGCGGTTTTGGGGCGTCGCCCGCGGATCGGAGAGCCACGGCGCCACCTTGGCGATCAGCGCGTCGGCCGACTCGCCCTTCGACTGCCAGTTGTGGTAGTTGAGCAGGATCGACGCGGCGTTGATCCGGAAATTGATCGGGACCTCGAGCGCCGATTCGTCGGCAATCAGCTGCTCGACGCGGGTGGCGACTTCGCCGATGCGCGGGTGCCCGGGCTGGCGGAACAGCAGCGCGATCAGGAATGCAGAATGCACGCGCAGGGCGTCGTAGGGGGCGGTGAGCGACGAGCCGTCGCCCAGATGACGCTCGAATACACCGATCCAGCGGTCCAGGGGAGCGAAGTCGGTCCATTCGAAATAATGGCAGTCGACGGCGTGCGCGGCCGTCATCAACTGTCGGCGGCGGTCGCCGTTGGCCTCGAAGCCCGCGTATGCGGCGTCGAGCAGCGCCTTGGCGCGCGGCGGATCGCTGTAGAGCAGCGCGACACCGAGGTAGAGCGCGAGCCGCGGCTCCCGGTCGCGATACTCGGCAGGCAGCGCGTCGATCCATTCGGCGAGGGTGTACGCGCGGCCCTCCGCGATCAATGCCGCGCCCGCGTGCAGCGAAAGCCCGGTCAGCGCGCGCCAGGCTTTCGCCTCGCGATAGAGCGCCGCGGCGCCGTCGAATTCGCCGCGCGACACGAGCTGTCCGCCTGCCCGGTCGAGAGCATCGCGCCGCTCGTCCGGCGTCAGGCGCTGCCGGCCTTCTGCGAGCAGGAACTCGCGGAACAGCGCGTGGAACTGGTAGGCCGGTTCGCCACCGGTGCGCCGGCGATCGGTGAACAGGTGCTGGCGATAGAGGTAATCGAGGACGCGAGGCGCGTCGGCGTCGCCGGTGATCGCCGCCGCGTCGCTTTCGGTCACCGACGGCAGCAGTGCGGACAGCAGCAGCGTGCGCCGGTTGTTGGGGCGCGCGCGCTCGAAGATCTCCCCGGTGAAATAGGCGAAGACGGCGTCCTTGCCGTCGGGGAGCCTCGACGTGTCGTCGAGTGCACCCGAGCGCATCAGGTGCTCGCGCATCAGCACGATGCCCGCGGCCCATCCGTCGGACGCGCGATGGATCTCGCCTGCGACCGACGTCTCGATGCCGGCGCCTGCGGTCAGCGCCGCGGCTTCGTCGGGATCGAACCGCAGCTGTTCCCAGCCGATGAAGGCGATCGCCTGGTCTGCGGACAGGCGCGCCAACTCGGGCGGGGGCGGCGCGCGCGATACGCACACGACGTTGACGCCCGCCGGCAGCTCACGCAATCCCTCGCCAAAGGCATGGCGCATCGCCGCGGTGGCCGGGGCCTCGTGGAAGTTGTCCATCACGAGAAGGGAGCGTTGCGGGAAGAGCGCGAACAGCGCGCGCATGTAGCGCCGCGCGAATGCGGGCAGGTCGGTCGCGTATTCGGGGCCGAAGCGCGGCAGTTCGGCCAGGGCCCTTGCCCGCGAGCGCGGGAGGGCCGCGGCAGCCTGGGTCAGGTAATGGAAGAACGTTCCGGGATCGGAGTCGCCGGCATCGACCTGGAACCAGATGCCCGGCAGCTTGCGTGCCTCGACATAGCTTGCGACCAGCGTCGACTTGCCCGCACCCGGCGGTCCTGCGACCCAGACTATCGGGTGCGAGCGTGCAGCATCCAGGCGTTCGAACAGCCGCTCACGCCGGACCACATCGTAGAGCCGGGGTCGGCTGAACTTGGCGAGGGTGGGTACGGAAGGAGGCGCGGACGACCTCGGCATGACGAAGTGCAGATCAGCGTAAGCCGCCATCCTAGCGCGGCGATATCGTGCCGGGCAGCCATGCCCGAAGTCCGCCCCGACGCCCGGCACGACATCGGGTGGGGCGCCGTCAGGATCGCCGTCGTGTCACCGCCGCCGTTGCGTCGACCGGCGGCGATCCACATCGGCGCCGGCGGCCATCACGGTGCGCCGCGGTTGCCGGCCGCGCGCAGGCGCGCCTCGAGCGCGGCAATGCGTGCGTCGAGCGCACCGGCCCGTGATGCGAGCGCCCGTTCCTGCTCGACGAGCTCGCGCATGTCCGCGGGGTGCGCGAGCAGCTTCGCTTCGTCGCGCGCGTAGCTGCCGACGTTCGCGATCACGCGCGTCGCGACGTACTCGGGCATCCCGAGCACCCTGCGGCCGGCGTCGGCCATCCGCTGGCCGACGATCGGACCAAGCGCTCGGGCGAGCAGCTTTTCGACGAACCATGGCAGCGTGGCGGCGAGCTCCTTCAGCGCGCCCCCCAGCTGCACATCGCCTTCCTCGACGACGAACTCGTTCCAGCGCCGGGGGTCGGCGAGCAGCGGTGCGACGTCGAGGGGCGACAGCGTGAGCGTCAGGTCCGCGGACGTCGCGGCGGGCAGGTGCTCGAGCATTCCACCGGCGTCGATGCGAAAGCCGGGAGCCAACGGGCCGACGCGAACGATGAACGAGCGACCCGCGTGGGTGGCGAGACGCTCGCGGGCCCAGGGCTCGCCTGCGAGAAAGCGGTTCAGTGCGACGTCGGCGAGGGTCATCGGCATCTGGAACGAATCGGTATCCTCCCCGTCATTGACGGGTCCGGGCCCGCGCCCCAGGTTCGCGGGGCGCGGCAGCGGCGTCATGCGTATTGCTGGATTCCTGCGAGCAGCCAGCCCGACGAGCCGTCGACCGGCTTCACGAGGTTCCACACTTCGTCGAACGCCTGCGGCACTGCAGCGCCGTCCTCGCGCAGCGATCCGTGGAAGCGCAAGCTGGCGACATATTGTGCACCCTCGCGCTGGACTTCGAGAACCTCGGCATCGAGCGTGACGACCTCGGTCGGCACCTGGGTGGCGCGCGACGCGAGCTCGTCCCGGATGTCGGCGAGCATCGCCGGCGTCGTCACGTCGGCCAGCAGCGCCGCGTCGCCGCGATCGTATGCGGCCTGCAGGCGGCGGAACTGCTCCTTCGCCTGGGCGACGAAAGGCGCCGGCTCGAACCCCGGCGGGTAGCGGCCTGCGGGGCCGCCTGCCGGGCCGGCACCCCAGGCGGGCGGGATCGCGGCCGCGGTCGACGGGGCGATTCCGCTTCGCGCTGCCGCGGTTGCATCGCCGGCACCGGCGTGCCGATAGGCGGCCGCAGGCGCGGGACGGCGTCCGGCGAATGCGCGCACCAGCGCGATCGCGCCGACGACGAGCAGGCCGATCAGCAGCAGGCTGCCCAGGCCTTCGGACAGCCCGAGATGGCTGAACAGCGTCGCGAGGCCCAGGCCTGCGGCGAGACCCGCGATGGGGCCGAGCCAGCGCGATGCACCCGCGCGCGTCGCTGCAGTTGCGGCGGGTGCTGCGGCCGTGGCCGACCGTGCCGCGGCGGCGCCTGGCGTGGCGGGCAGCACCGGATTGGCTGCGGGACCCGACATCGTCGATCCGGTCGAGGGCGCGCTGCGCGTGGCGGGTGGCGCGACGCTGCGTTGCATGCCGAGGCTGCGGCCGCCGCCGAGCCGCGCGGCATCGGCGACATCGACGTGAATCATGGCGAGCACTGCGGCGGCAGCGAAGACCACAGCTTTGAGATTCCTCACGAGCTTCCTCCGTAACGGAACAGGCATCGATGCGATGCCGTCGGGTGCAGGCGCCTGTCCTGCGCAGGGGTTTCAAGCAGCGTAGATGCGGGCTTGGCGGGCAGGTCTCAATCGTGCCCGCGCGCCTGCCTTCGCGCAAATGAAACAACGTACGGGAGAGCCTTAGAGTGAATCTGCGGGCACCGGGGGTGTCCGCGCTGCGACCGCTACCAGACGCGTCCGACGTGCAGCGCGACGATGCCGGCTGCGAGGTTGTGATAGTCGACGCGATCGAAACCTGCCTGTTCCATCATCGACTTCAGCTGCTCCTGGTCGGGGTGGACGCGGATCGATTCGGCGAGGTAGCGATAGCTCGCCTCGTCGTTGGCGACGACGCGGCCGATGCGCGGCAGGATGTTGAAGCTGTACCAGTCATAGGCGCGCGCGAGAGGCGGCGCGATGCGCGAGAACTCGAGCACCAGCGCGACGCCGCCGGGAACGAGCACGCGCCGCATCTCGGCGAGCGCCCGCTCCTTGCGCGTGACGTTGCGCAGGCCGAAGCCGATCGACACGCAATCGAAGCTCCGGTCGCGAAACGGCAGGGCCTCGGCGTTGCATTGGACGGTCGGCAGCAGGACGCCGGCGTCGAGCAGTTTGTCGCGGCCGGCAGCGAGCATCGCGCCGTTGATGTCGGTGTGGACCACGGTGCCCCGCGGTCCCGTGCGCTGCGCGAACCTGCGCGCGAGGTCGCCGGTGCCACCGGCGAGGTCCAGCACCCGCGAACCTTCCCTCACGCCGGAAATCTCGACCGCAAAGCGCTTCCATGCCCGGTGCAGGCCCGCCGACATGAGGTCGTTCATCAGGTCGTACTTGCCCGCGACCGAATCGAACACGCCGCGCACGCGGCGCGTCTTCTCGTCAGGCGCGACCTGCTCGTAGCCGAAGTTCGTGGTCTCGCTCATCGCCCTGGGATCGGATGCCGGCGCGGGCGGCGCGCTACGCCGCCGGCCTGCCCGCCGGGGCGGGATCGCGACTCGCGCCCGCGGCTGCAAGTCGTCCGAGGTACTGCTGCCACATCTCGTCCTGCCTCTCGCCCAGGTCGTACAGATAGTCCCAGGAGTAGATGCCGGTGTCGTGGCCGTCGGAGAATGTCGGTCGAACCGCGTAATGACCGATCGGCTCGACGGTCGTGATCGTCACGTCGCGCTTGCCCGTCTGCAGCGTCTCCTGTCCCGGGCCGTGACCGCGCACCTCTGCCGACGGCGAATGGACGCGGAGGAATTCGTAGGGCAGACGGAACCTGCGCCCGTTCGCGAACGCGATTTCGAAGACGCGGGATGCCTGGTGCAGCTTGATCTCCGTCGGCTGCGGAGTCTGCGCGTCGAGACCGGCCATGACGTAGCGCTCGTGGTGGAGTGCTAGCGTAGCACAGCGCTTCTTCCCCGCGCCTGCGGGAAGACGACTAGGTGTTGGTCTCGGGAACGATGTCGAGGTTGCCGATGCCCGAGAACATGTTGCGGTTCTTCGCTTCCTTGCCCTTGAGCTTGATCTCGAGCCGCAGATCGTTCAGCGAATCGGCGTTGCGCAGCGCGTCCTCGTAGGTGATGAGCCCGGCTTCGTAGAGATCGAACAGCGACTGGTCGAAGGTCTGCATGCCGATCTCGCGCGACCGCTTCATCAGCTCCTTGATGCCGCCGACGTCGCCCTTGAAGATCAGGTCGGACACCAGCGGGGAATTCAGCATGACCTCGACTGCGGGCACGCGGCCGCGGCCGTCGCGGCGCGGGATCAGCCGCTGCGCGACGAACGCGCGCACGTTGAGCGACAGGTCCATCAGCAGCTGCGCGCGCCGTTCCTCGGGGAAGAAGTTGATGATGCGGTCGAGCGCCTGGTTCGTGCTGTTCGCGTGCAGCGTCGCGAGGCAGAGGTGGCCCGTCTCGGCGAACGCGACCGCATAGTCCATCGTCTGGCGGTCGCGGATTTCGCCGATCAGGATCACGTCGGGAGCCGCGCGCAGGGAGTTCTTGAGGGCGACTTCCCAGCTGTCGGTGTCGACGCCGACTTCGCGCTGGGTGACGATGCAGTTCCGGTGCTCGTGGACGAACTCGATCGGGTCCTCGATGGTGATGATGTGGCCGTAGCTGTTCTCGTTGCGGTAGCCCAGCAGGGACGCCATCGAGGTCGACTTGCCGGCACCCGTCGCGCCGATGAAGATCATGATGCCGCGCTTGGACATGATCACGTCCCGCAGCACCGGCGGCAGGCCGAGGTCCTCGAACTTCGGAATGTCGGTGACGATCGTGCGCAGCACCATGCCGACGCGGCCCTGCTGCATGAACGCGTTGACGCGGAAGCGTCCGATCGCGGGCGGGCTGATCGCGAAGTTGCACTCCTTGGTCGCCTCGAACTCGGCCGCCTGCTTGTCGTTCATCACGCTGCGCACGAGCTCGATCGAGTGCTGCGGCGTCAGCGCCTGCTTGGACACGGGCGAGATCTTGCCGTCGACCTTGATCGCGGGCGGAAATCCCGCGGTGATGAACAGGTCGGACCCGTTCTGCTTGACGAGCAGGGCGAGCAGGTCGTGGATGAACTTGGTGGCGTTTTCCCGTTCCATTGCAACCTCCAGTCTCGGCGCCGCCGCAGGCTCAGGCTGCGCCGAACATTTCCTTGTTGACCGCCCGGTGTCGCGCCTCGGGCGCCGATACGACGTTGCGCCGCACCAGCTCGATCAGGCACTGGTCGAGCGTCTGCATGCCCAGCGCCTGGCCGGTCTGGATCGTCGAATACATCTGCGCGACCTTGTTCTCGCGGATCAGGTTGCGAATGGCGGGGGTGCCGATCATGATCTCGTGCGCGGCGATGCGTCCCTGCCCGTCCTTGGTCTTCAACAGCGTCTGCGAAATGACCGCGACCAGCGATTCCGACAGCATCGCGCGCACCATGTCCTTTTCAGCCGCAGGGAACACGTCGATGATGCGGTCGACCGTCTTCGCCGCCGAGCTCGTGTGCAGGGTCCCGAACACCAGATGGCCGGTCTCGGCGGCGGTCAATGCGAGCCGGATGGTCTCCAGGTCGCGCATTTCGCCGACGAGGATGTAATCGGGGTCCTCGCGCAGCGCGGCGCGCAGCGCATTGGGGAAGGACAGCGTATGCGGCCCGAGCTCCCGCTGGTTGATCAGGCACTTCTTGGATTCGTGCAGGAACTCGATCGGGTCCTCGATCGTGAGGATGTGGCCGAACTCGTTCTCGTTCACGTGATTGACCATCGCCGCGAGCGTCGTCGACTTGCCCGACCCGGTCGGCCCGGTGACCAGGATCAGGCCGCGCGGGCGGTTGGTCAGATCGGCGAAGACCTTGGGTGCATTGAGCTCCTCGAGCGACAGCACCTTGGACGGGATGGTCCGGAAAGCCGCCGCGGCGCCGCGCTGCTGGTTGAAGGCGTTGACACGGAAGCGGGCGAGGTTGGGGACCGCGAAGCTGAAGTCGCATTCGAGGAATTCCTCGTACATCTTCCGCTGCGAGTCGCTCATGATGTCGTACACCATGGCGTGCACGTCCTCGTGCTCCATCGGGGGCAGGTTGATGCGCCGGATGTCGCCGTGAACGCGGATCAGCGGGGGAAGCCCCGCCGACAAATGCAGGTCGGAGGCCTTGTTCTTGACCGCGAATGCGAGCAGTTCGGTGATATCCATGTCAGGAGCCGGCCTCCCGACCGGATTTCCCGCCGTGGACCGTGCTCGTCAGCGGGGTGTCGCCACTGGGCCGAAGCGTGATGCTCATGGGTTCTCCATGCGCAGCCTCGATGGCGGCGCGATTGGCGTCATATCCGGCAGTTTTCCACGGGGTGCAGGGCGCCTGCCGGCGTTGGATTCTTTACCAAACGCGCTGTAGTATGCAATACATGTGCCAGCGCTGGGATGCTGCTGGCATATCCATTATGGGACAGTACGAAAAGCCATGGCAAGCAACGTTGGCACGCATCGCCGCGGCCGAAGGCGCGGCCGGCCGGGCGCCCGGGTCGGTGCGGCTGCTGGCCGTCAGCAAGACCTTTCCCGCCGAGGCCATACGCGCCGTCCATGCGCTGGGCCAGCGTGCGTTCGGGGAGAACTACGTGCAGGAGGCAAGCGCCAAATCCGCTCTGCTGGCCGACCTGCCAGACATCGAGTGGCACCTGATCGGTCCGCTGCAGAGCAACAAGACCCGCGTCGTGGCCGGGTCCTTCGCCTGGGTCGAGACCGTCGACCGTGCGAGCATCGCCCAGCGGCTGTCTGCCGCCCGGACCGAGACCCAGCCCCCGCTGGACGTCTTGGTCCAGGTCAACGTCAGCGGCGAGGCGACCAAGAGCGGGGTTGCACCGAGGGAGGCATTGGGACTGGCGCAAATCGTCGCCTCCCTGCCACGATTGCGCATCCGCGGCATCATGGGCATCCCGGCACCGACGCCCGATACCGGTCAGCTGCGTGCCCAGTTCCGGCAGCTGCGCGGCTGCTTCGAGGCCTGCCTGGCCGCAGGACTGGCAGTGGATACGCTGTCGATGGGCATGTCGGCCGATCTCGAGATCGCAATCGAGGAAGGGGCCACCGAGGTCCGGGTCGGCACCGCCATCTTCGGCGCGAGGCAGGCGAAATGAGGCGAACCATGCGCATCGGAAATGGCACAAGGACATGACGAGATTCACCTGTACTCCCGCCGGGATGCCGGCATGACCCGAATTGCCTTCATCGGCGGCGGCAACATGGCTTCCGCAATCATCGGGGGCCTGATCGCCAAGGGTGCGAGTCCCGCGGATTTCCGGGTCGTCGAGCCGCTGCCGGCGCAGCGCAAGCGTCTGGCCACCCGCTTTCCGGGCGTCGCGCTGCACGAAGCCTGCACGGCCACTGCGATCGCAGGGGCCGACGTGGTCGTCCTTGCCGTCAAGCCGCAGCAGATGCGCGAGGCTGCGCAGGTGCTGGCGCCGCTGATCGCACCCGTCGCTTGGGTGCTGACGATCGCCGCCGGCGTGCGCTGCGCGGACCTGTCGCGCTGGCTCGGCGGCTACGCGCGGATCGTGCGCGCGATGCCCAACACCCCCGCGCTGGTCGGTGCGGGGATCAGCGGCGTCTATGCGATGCCCGGGGCGCGCGACCATGCGGCCGCGGCAGCGGAGATCCTCGGCGCCTGCGGCGAGGTCCTGTGGCTCGACGACGAGCACCACCTCGACGCCGTGACCGGGGTTTCCGGCAGCGGTCCCGCCTACGTGTTCTATTTCCTCGAGGCGCTCGAGCGCGCGGCGCGGGAGCTGGGGTTCACCGACGCCGATGCTCGGCGGCTCGCCTACGCGACCTTCGCCGGCAGCATCCGGCTCGCGATGCAAAGCGAGGATTCGCCGGGCACGCTGCGCGCCAACGTCACGTCCAAGGGCGGCACCACGGCGCGCGCGATCGAGACGATGGATGCCGCGAAAGTCGCCGGGCATTTCGTCGACGCGGTGAAGGCGGCTGCCGCGCGGGCGCGCGAGCTGGGCGAGGAATTCGGACGCGACGCCTGAGGGCGCCACGCGGTCGCGATCCGGCAGTGCTGCGCGATCCCGCCACGTTCGGAGCGCTCCTGCCGTTCGTATAATGTCCGCGCCATGCTGAACTCCGCGCTCGCCTACCTGATCGACGTCGCCTTCGGCCTGTTCACGTACGCGCTGCTGTTGCGCTTCGTCATGCAGGTCGTCCGCGCGCCTTTCCGCAATCAGCTCGGACAGGCGGTGATCGCGCTGACCGACTGGATCGTCAAGCCCCTGCGCAAGCTGCTCCCCGGTTTCCGCGGCATCGACTGGGCGTCGCTGTGCGCGACGTACCTCTTCCAGGTGCTGTGGCTGCTCGCCTATTACCTGGTGTTCGGATTCGGCTTCACGTTCTTCGGCGCAGGTCTTGCCTATCTTCTGCTCGCAGCGCTGATCGCGCTGATCAAGGCTTCGATCTGGCTGCTGATCGTCGTGGTGCTGGTGCAGGCGGTGCTGTCGTGGGCGGCACCCGACGGTCCGCTCGCGGGCCTGCTCAATGCGCTGACCTTTCCTGTCCTGCGCCCAGTGCGACAGGTCGTGCCTTTGATCGGCGGAACACTCGATCTGTCGCCGCTGATCGTCATCGTGCTCGCGCAGCTCGTGCTAATGACGCTGGTGCCCTGGCTCGAAAGCGCGGCGATGCGATTGTTCATCTGACGATGCCCGCGTGGCTGCGCGACGACGGCGACGCACTGGTGCTGTCGCTGCACGTGCAGCCGGGCGCCGCGCACACGGCGGTCGATGGCGAGCACGGCGACGCCCTGAAGCTCAGGCTGGCCGCGGCGCCCGTCGAAGGCAAGGCGAACGCCGAGCTCGTGCGCTGGCTCGCGCGGGCCTTCGGCGTTCCGCGCCGCAATGTCCAGCTGCTGCGTGGCGAAACGTCGCGCGCCAAGGTCGTGCGCATCGTCGCGCCGTCGTTGCGCCCCGATCGAGGCTGGGTCAGCGCGACTTGATCGCGTTGGCCAGGCGGACGAAATCGGCGACGGACAGCGTCTCGCCGCGCGCAGCCGGGTCGATGCCGGCGCCCTGCATGGTGTCGACGCTGCAAAGCGAGGCGAGCGCATTGCGCAGGGTCTTGCGGCGCTGCCCGAAGGCGGCGGTGACCACGTTCGCGAACAGCCGCTGGTCGGTGATCGCAGGCCGGGCCGCACCCAGCGGCACCAACCGGACGAACGCCGAGTCGACCTTGGGCGCCGGCTGGAAAGCGCCGGGCGGAATGATGAACAGCCGCGCGACGCTGAACTTCGACTGCAGCATCACCGACAGCCGTCCGTAGTCCGGCGTGCCGGGTGCGGCTGCCATCCGCATGACGACCTCGCGTTGCAGCATCACGTGGATGTCGCGCAGCTGGCTGTCGAAACCGGCAAGGTGGAACAGCAGCGGCGAGCTGATGTTGTAAGGCAGGTTGCCGACGACGCGCAGGCTCCCGCCGAGGACGCCGAAGTCGAAAGTCAGGGCATCGCCTTCGTGCAGGGCGAGCTTTTCCGGACCATAGGCGTCACGCAGGCGCGCGGCGAGGTCGCGGTCGATCTCGATCGCGGCGATGTGCGCCGCGCCCTCGATCAGACGGTCCGTCAATGCGCCGAGGCCGGGGCCGATCTCGACCAGGTTGTCCCCCGGACGCGGCGCGACGGCGTCGATGATGCGCCCGATGTAATGCGTGTCGGCGAGGAAATTCTGGCCGAAACGCTTGCGCGCACGGTGGCCGTGCATGTCGCGGGGATCAGGCGTCGGCGCGGGACGCGAGCTCGATTGCGAGCTCGATCGCGGCGATGAAGCTGCCGACGTCGGCGGTCCTTGCGCGCTCGGCATCGACGGCAAGGTCCAGCGCGGTCCCGTGGTCGACCGACGTGCGGACGAAGGGCAATCCGAGGGTCACGTTGACGCCGTGCCCGAAGCTCGCGGCCTTGAGCGCCGGCAGCCCCTGGTCGTGGTACATCGCGATGATCGCGTCGTAGCGCTTCGCGATCTCCGGCACGAACACCGTGTCGGCCGGCAGCGGGCCGGCGACGTCGGCGCCCTGGATCCGCGCCTCGGCGAGCGCAGGCTCGATCACGTCGGCATCTTCGCGGCCCAGGTGCCCGCCCTCGCCGGCGTGGGGATTCAGGCCGCAGACGGCGATGCGCGGTCCCGCGATCGCGAATCGCCGCGCGAGCTCGTGCTGGACGATCGCGATCGTCTCGGTGACCGCCGCGTGCGTGATGGCGGCGGGCACCTCGCGCAGCGGCAGGTGCGTGGTGACCAGCGCGACGCGAAGAGGGCTCTTCGCCGCGCCTCCGACCAGCATCATCACGACGCGCGGCGTATGGGTGCGATGCGCGAAGAACTCGGTGTGCCCGATGAATGGCAGTCCCGCGTCCTGCATCGCGCTCTTCTGCACCGGACCGGTCACCAGTGCCGCGAACGCGCCCGTCGAGCATCCATCACAGCCGCACTCGAGCGTCGACAGCACGCTGCGCGAGTTGGTCGGGTCGGCGTGTCCGGGAACGACCGGCGCCGCGAGCGGGTGGTCCCAGACCTCGACCGTCCCCCCCGGAGCTGCGAAGGCGAGCGGATCGTAATTCACGTAGCGCGGCGCAACCCCGATTCGGGCTGCACGCTCCTCGAGCAGCCTCAAGTCCCCGATCACGACCAGGCGCGCCGGAAAATGCGCCTGCGCATGCCGTACGGCGACCATTGCGACCAGCTCGGGGCCGATGCCCGCGGGCTCGCCCACCGTGATCGCGATCGTCGGATGCGACGTCAGGGGCGCCATCAAAGCGGCTGCACGGGAACCGCTGCCGGATCCCCGAACACGTGGACCTCGATGCCGGGCGCTGCGCGAACCGCGAACTCACCCGATTCGCTGCGCTCGATGCGTACCTGGGCGTAGCCGTCGAGCCTCTGCGCCGGCACGCCGAACACCCACAGCCCCTCGAGCGGCCGTACGGGGTCGATCTCGCCGGTGTGCTGGACCGGGCGTCCCAGCGGCAGTGCATGACCTTCGCGGCCGAACACCGGAAACTGGTCGAGCTTCGCGCGGTAGCGAAGTACCCGCGAGCCCGGATACCGGATCCGCGAATTGAGGTCGTACCACGCGCCGGGAGGCAGGGCGATTTCGACGCTGCCGCCTTCCTGGATGATCGGCGCGACGAGCAGCGCGTCGCCGCACATGAACTGCGTCTCGAAATGACGAACCAACCGGCTTTCCGGAAACGCGAGCGGCATCGCGCGCGTCACGGGCATGCCGGTGCGCGCCGCCTGGTCGATCACCTGCTCGAGGTAGGGGATCAGCCGGTAGCGCAGGGTCATCCATTTGCGCGCGATCGCCTCGGTCTCGGCACCATAGGTCCAGGGTTCGCACTCGCCCGTGCCGCGCAGGCGCAGGTGCGAGCCGAACACCGCCGTCTGCAGCCAGCGCAGGAACAGCTCCGCCGAAGGCTCGTTCGATCCGTAGACGCCGCCGATGTCCATGGCGTGGCATGCATTGCCGCTCATGCCCCACGACAGTCCGCCGCGTATCGACGCCGCCAGCCCTTCCCAGTCGCTCTGCGGATCGCCGCCATAGCCGACCGGATAGCGCTGGCTCCCCGCCCATCCGGACCGGCTCCATACCACCGGCGGACCCGCTTCCCGCGCCTGGAAGCGCGTGGTCGCATCGTGGATGCAGCGCTGGTAGAGCAGGGGGTAGACGTTGTGCAGCCTTGCCCCGAAATCCCCGTTGAATGCGAGCGCGTCGTCGGGAACGTGCTCGCCCGGACCACACTCGAACGCATCGACGCCATCCTCGAACAGCAGCTGGTGCGCGTCACGCCACCACGCGTAAGCGTCGGGGTTGGTGAAATCGACGATGCCGGTCTCGATCGGCGACCCGAGCGGGCCCGCCAGCGGATCCGCGCCCAGCACGTCCTCCGGCGCGAACACGTACGGGTCGCCGGCCGGCGTCGTCAGCAGGAATTGCTGCGAGGCGAGGTCCTGGAACAGCGGCGATTCCACGCAGACGAACGGAGACTCCCAGACGCAGACCCTGAGGTTGTGTTCCTTGATCCTGGCGAGCGTCGCCGATGGATCGGGAATGCGCTCTGCGTCCCAGATGAAATCGAAGCCCGTTCCGGGGTCCCACACCGCCCTCGCATCGAGCGCCAGCACGTCGCAGGGGATCCGTCGCTCGCGCATGCGCGCCGCGACGGCGATCGCATCTTCGGGGGTCGCATAGCGGGCCCGCGACACCCACAACCCGAGGCTCCAGCGCGGAACACCCGAAGCGCGCCCGGTGAGCTGCGTGTAAAGGTCGAGGATCTCCGCCGGAGCATCGCCGGCAAACAGGAACAGGTCCAGAGCCTCGTCCTCGACCATGATCGCGTAGCTGCGATGCGACCAGTCCGGATGGCCGACGCCGTGCGTGACCATCCCGGGCGTGTTGACGAACGCACCCCATGCGCCGGCGCCCATCCCCGGGCTCCAGGCGAACGGCGCGTTCTTGTATGCGAGTCCGGTGTTGACCCCGTGTGCGTCCGTGACCTGGGAATGGACGAGCTGTCCACGCTTGTCGAGCGGCCCGAATTTCTCGCCCAGACCGTAGACCGATTCGCCCGATGCAAGCGCGAACGCGGCGGTCCACAATCCGCCCTGGCGCAGCCTGCCGAGCGTGGGAAGCCGCGTCCCGCCGCGTACGTGTTCGTCGGTTACCGTGGCCAGGACCAGCTCGCCTTTCCACCACAGCCGCATCGAGAGCGGTGCGCCGATGATCTCCAGCATCGAGTCGCCCGCCGCCAGCGACCAGACGCCGGGCCGCGACTGGGCGACTTCGCAGGACCTGGGCCTGCCGGTGACGATGCCGTAATCCGGCCGCGTGTTCGGACCGGCGCGAAGACGGAACGCGCCGGGTCCGAAGCACTCGACCTCGAGGATGTCGCCGCTCGACGTGGCAAACGACACGCCCGTCGACGTGGCGCCAAGGCTTTGTGGAATGTCGAGGCGCAGGTAATCGGAAGGATCGAGATTCATGCGATGGTGCCGGGGGCGGGCCGTGAAGAACTGCCTCGGTACGACGAAGCGCCGCCGCCCTGGCTGACGATGGTTGCCGGGTGCCGACGCGTGAACGCGCATCGTACAAGAAAAGCGCGGGGCCCGACGCGCGGATCGCGCAGCGAAATTCACGGGCGGCGGCGCGGCGCGCTAATATTGGGTGCGGCCACCGGCCGCCAACGGAATGCAGCGGCGGGCAGGCAGCATATGCGACCAACGGCAAAAGCCACCCGTGGATCGGGCGGGGTCGCCGCCGATCGCGATTTTCGCGAAGGCTTCGTCGAGATGCTCCCGGCCTGCATCGGCATCGCGCCGTTCGGGCTGGTCTGCGGGGTCGGCGCGGTGGCCGCTGGCGCGTCGTGGTGGAGCGCTCTCGGCATGAGCGCGATCATTTTTTCAGGTGCGGCCCAGATCCTCGCCGTGCAGCTGCTCGCCGCGGGCGCTCCGCTCGCGGTGATCGTCCTCACCTGCTTCGTCGCGGGGCTGCGCTTCCTCATGTACAGCGCGGCGATGGCGCCCTACCTGCGACCGCTGCCGCAGCGCTGGCAGCAGGGTCTGGCGTTCCTGCTGACGGACCAGGCATTCGCCGCGGCGGTGCGGCGTTTCGGCGCGGGTCACGCGCCCCGCGAGGCCGCCAGGCATTACCTGGGCGGCGGCGTCGCCCTGTGGGGCTCCTGGCAGGTGACGAACCTCGTCGGGTATTTCGTCGGCAACCTGATCCCGGCCGGCTGGTCGCTCGAATTCGCGGTTCCGCTGTGTTTCATCGCGCTGGTCGCGCCACAGTTCCGCGCGATGCCCCCGATCGTCGCCGCCGCCATATCGGGATTTGCCGTGCTCGCGCTTTCCGGCCTCCCGATGAAGCTCAATCTGATCGTCGCCGGGTCGCTAGGCATCGTCGCCGGAACGCTCGCCGATCTCGTGAAGGAACGATGGACGCGACGCTGAAGCTCTGGGCGGTCATCGCGATCGTCGGCGTGCTCAACTACCTGTCGCGCCTGTCGTTCATCGCGATCTTCTCCCGCAGGCACATTCCGCCGCTGCTCGCGCGGGCGTTCAGATACGTCCCCGCAGCGATGCTGACGGCGCTGGTCCTGCCGATGATCGTCACCGCGCCGGGCGGCGGGGCGACGACGGCCGTGGCGCCCCGGATCCTCGCGGCGGCCGTCGCGGGATTCGTCGGCTTCAGGACCCACAATACGCTGCAGACGCTCGCCGCCGGCATGCTTTCGCTCTGGCTGCTGCAGGCGGCGATCGCCTGGATGGGCTAACGGCGGCCTTGCTCCTGCCCGGCCGCACCCGCGTCGCGTTGCGCAGCCTGCCCGCCTCGCCCGCGGGGACGCCGCGCGCCGACGTGGAATAATGTCGCGACCCCCGCCCGCTGGAGCATCGATGCGTTTCGAAGGATCGCCGACCTACGTCGCCACCCCCGACCTCAAGCTTGCGGTCAACGCCGCGCTCGCTCTCGAACGCCCGCTGCTCGTCAAGGGGGAGCCGGGAACCGGCAAGACATTGCTGGCCGAGGAAATCGCGCGCGCTCTCGACCGACCGCTCTTCCAGTGGCACGTCAAGTCGACGACCAAGGCGCAGCAGGGCCTCTATGAATACGATGCCGTGTCACGGCTGCGCGATTCGCAGCTCGGCGACGACCGTGTCGCCGACATCGCGAACTACATCAGGCGCGGCGTGCTGTGGGAGGCGTTCGAGAGTGAAACGCCCGCGGTCGTGCTGATCGACGAGATCGACAAGGCCGACATCGAGTTTCCGAACGACCTCCTGCGCGAGCTCGACCGGATGGAATTCCACGTCTACGAGACGCAGCGCACGGTCGCCGCCAGGCACCGGCCGCTGGTGTTGATCACGTCGAACAACGAGAAGGAGCTTCCCGATGCGTTCCTGCGGCGCTGCTTCTTCCACTACATCCGCTTCCCGGATCGGGAGACGATGACCGAGATCGTCGGCGTGCACTTCCCGGGGCTCAAGAAGGCGCTGCTCCAGGAAGCGCTCGAGGTCTTCTTCGATCTGCGCGAGGTGCCGGGTCTCAAGAAGAAGCCCTCGACCTCGGAGCTCCTCGACTGGCTGAAGCTGCTGCTCGCCGAGGACATTCCGCCCGAGGCGCTGAAGGGCAGCGACCGCAAGGCGATGATTCCGCCGCTGCATGGCGCGCTGCTCAAGAACGAGCAGGACGTGCACCTGTTCGAGCGCGTCGTCTTCATGGCCAGGGCGGGTCGGTGACCGGGCGCTTCATCGAACCCGTGACGCTGCGCGCGGCCCATGCGCGCCTCGAGCCGCTCGCCCGCGACCATCTCGACGGCATTCGCCGGGCGGCCGCCGACGGCGAGCTGTGGAAGCTCTGGTACACCTCCGTCCCGTCGCCCGAGGGAACGCCGGCGTGGCTCGACGCCGCGCTGGACATGCGCGCGCAGCTCGGGGCGATGCCTTTTGCGGTGTTCGACGCCGCGGGGGGCGACATCGTCGGGAGCACGCGCTATTTCAACGTCGATGCCCGGAACCGTCGGCTGGAAATCGGCCACACCTGGTATGCCAGGCGCGCGCAGCGCACGCCGATCAACACCGAATGCAAGCTGCTGCTGCTGACGCACGCCTTCGAATCGCTCGACTGCATCGCCGTCGAGTTCCGCACGCACTGGTTCAACTTTGCCTCGCGGGCCGCGATCGCGCGGCTCGGCGCCAGGCAGGATGGCGTGCTGCGCAATCACCAGCTGATGCCCGACGGCAGCCGGCGCGACACCGTCGTGTTCAGCATTCTCGACAGCGAGTGGCCGGCAGTGAAGACGCACCTCGATTTCCTCCTCAGGCGAGCGCGTGCATCATGAAGATCACCGCACAACTCTCGATGTGGGCGTCGGTCGCCTTCGCGCTGGTGTGCCTGTACGTCGGTTTCAACGGCCTCGCGCAGCTCGACGCGATCGCCGATGCCGCCGCGCGCAGCGACGGCCGCGGATTCGCGTTCTTCTGGCTGTTCCTCGGTGCGATCGGCATCGCCTGCGCGCTCGCTTCGTGGTGGATCATCCGGCGCGAGGACGCGGTCTCGGGGGAGCGCTGAGCGCGCGCCGGCGGGACGCCGACTGCGCCATCGGACCGGACCGGCGATGCTCGTCGATTTCTTCCTGCATCTCAAGTCGTTCCGGTTGCCGGTATCGACACGGGAGTTCCTGACGCTGCTCGAGGCGCTCGAAGCGCGCGTCGTGTCGGGCTCGATCGATGACTTCTACGTGCTCGCGCGCGCCTGCCTGGTCAAGGACGAGCAGCATTTCGACCGTTTCGACCTCGCGTTCGGCGCGTATTTCAACGGCATCGAGACGCTGCTCGAATCCCGCGCGGACATCCCCGAGGACTGGTTGCGCAGGGAATTCATCCGGAACCTGTCGGCGGAGGAACGGCGGGCGATCGAGGCACTGGGCGGGCTCGACAGGCTGATGGAGACATTCAGGCAGCGGCTCGCCGAGCAGCGCAAGCGCCATCAGGGCGGCAGCAAGTGGATCGGCACCGGCGGAACGAGCCCGTTCGGCGCCTACGGCTACAACCCCGAAGGCATACGCATCGGGCAGGAGGGGAGCGGGTCCCGGTCCGCAGTCAAGGTCTGGGACGAGCGTACGTTCCGCAACCTCGACGGCGACGTCGAGCTCAACACCCGCAACATCAAGGTCGCACTGCGCAGGTTGCGGCGCTTCGCACGCGAAGGCGTTCCCGAGGAGCTCGATCTCGATGGCACGATCAATGGCACGGCGCGCAATGCTGGCTGGCTCGACCTCAAGCTGCAGCCCGAGCGGCGCAACCGCGTCAAGGTCCTGCTGTTCCTCGACGTCGGCGGATCGATGGATCCGCACGTCGAGGCCTGCGAGGAGCTGTTCTCGGCGGCGCGGGCCGAGTTTCGCCACCTCGAGCACTTCTATTTCCACAACTGCATCTACGATCACGTCTGGCGGGACAACCAGCGTCGCCGCGACGAGCGTTACAGCACGCTGGATCTGCTGCACACCTACGGCCCCGACTGGAAGGTGATCATCGTCGGCGATGCCGCGATGAGCCCCTACGAGCTGACGGCGATCGATGGCAGCGTCGAGTACAGGAACCTCGAGCCGGGACTGGCATGGCTTTCCCGGGTCTTCGGGCATTTCCGGAAGGTCGTCTGGTGGAATCCGGAGCCGGAGCGGACCTGGGAATACACGCGCACGACCCAGATGATCGCGCAGGCGCTCGGACCGCGGATGTTTCCGCTGACGCTGCGCGGCATCGGGCAGGGCATCGATGCGCTGCGGCACTGAGATCCGACCGCTATTTCCGCGTGGGCATGCGCCCGATCAGGAAGACCTTCAGCAGGTCGTTCGGCCCCAGCGAAAGGACCCCGGCGCAGGCGAAGATCAGCGCGATCCACGCCGGGGGCAGCGGACGCATCTCGGCGAAGCCGAGAACGCCGATGGTCACGCCGACGATTGCGTCGGCCCCGAGGGCAACGAGCATCAGGGCGCTGGGACGCGAACGCCAGAAAGCGCGCCTCTCGCGGATCGACAGGATCGAGAACACCGAAAAGAAGAGCAGGGTTTCGAAAGCGAAGGTCTGCAGCTGCCCGGGGGCGGACGCGAGTCCGAAGCGGTGCCAGCCCCAGGCGAGCAGCGCGAGCGCCTCGATCAGCATCATCGCGCCGATGACGACCGCGATCCGCGCGAGGGGGCCGATGTTCCAGGTCTCCGGCGCCTGCGACGGTCGAACCCGGTCGGTGGCGAGCGAGATCTTGACGAAGTCGGTCATGAACACCAGCAGCACCATGCCCAGGGCCGAGATGACGAACCTGCCGGTGACCAGGAACGCGACGACGACGAAACCCGCCTTGAGGACCGTGCTGCTCACCTTGTTGACGATCCACGTCAGCACGCGCTGGTAGATCGCGCGGCCGCTCTTCACGAGGTCGACGATGTCGACCAGACCCTCGGTCGTCAGCACGGCGCTTGCGGCGGCCTTGGCGACGTCGGTGGCGCCGCTGACGGCGATGCCGACCTCGGCCTGGCGCAGCGCAGGCGCATCGTTGACGCCGTCACCGGTCATCCCGACGACATGGCCTGCCGCCTGCAGGCGCTTCACCACCTCGAACTTGTCCTCCGGCAGAACTTCGGCGAAGCCGTCGGCGCGGCTCGCGAGATCTGCGGCACGCGCGTCGGCGCCGGGGGTTGCCGCGCGCAGCTCGGGCGCGCGGACGATCGTGCCCAGACCCAGGCGCCGCGCGATCTCGCGCGCGACCGGCAGCGCATCGCCGGTCAGCATCTTGACGCCGATGCCGAGGGCGCGCAGCTCGCCGATCAGGCGCGCCGAATCGGGCCGCGGCGGGTCCTGCAGGTAGGCGAGACCGACGAGCTGCAGCGGCGAGTCGCCTTCCGAGCGCGCGACGGCAA
This sequence comes from Casimicrobiaceae bacterium, assembly GCA_035470905.1. Lineage (GTDB taxonomy): Bacteria > Pseudomonadota > Gammaproteobacteria > Burkholderiales > Casimicrobiaceae > VBCG01. The sequence goes on along the minus strand of DATIQL010000226.1, from coordinate 32,822 downwards.
GGACGCGGGCCCCGGTCGCGATCCGGGCGCTCGCCTGCTCCTCGAGCGCACTGATCGCCGCGGGGTCGAGACCCGCCAGCGCCGCGACGGTCCGCAACGCGCCCTTGACCGCGCGGACCTTGCGTCCGCCGGTTTCCACGAGCGCTTCGGTCCGCCGCGTCGCGGCGGAGAAGGGCTCGAACGAGACGACGCGGACCGAGGCGTCGACCAGGCCGCGATCCTTTGCAGCGCGCAGGAACGCGATGTCGATCGGGTCCTCGTTCGCCTCGTTCGACGCCAGGGCGCCCGTGCCGATCACCTCGCCCTCGCCGAACCCGGGCTGCGGCAGCGTACCCTCGAAGCTCAGGCGATTCATCGTCAGCGTGCCGGTCTTGTCCGCGCACAGGACGTCCATCGTGGCGGCGTCCTCGATCGCCGAGAGCCTGGCGATCAGCACGCCGTTGCGCGCGAGCTCCATCGATCCGAGCGCCATGCTGACGCTGAACATCACCGGCAGCGCGACCGGTATCGCGCTCATCAGCACGACCAGCGCGATGGGGATCGTCTCGGTGAGCGGCAGCCCGCGGACCTGCGACACGACCAGCGTGACGGCGACCAGCGAACCGACGACGGCCAGCAGCCAGCGCACGAGCCGGGAGACGACGTCCTCGACGTGGAGCTTCGGGCGGGCGCTCTGGACGAGCTGCGTCGTGCGCCCGAAATAGGTCCGCACGCCGGTCGCAGTGACGACGGCGTTGCCTTCGCCGCGCCGGGCGATGGAACCCGAGTAGACGCTGTCGTCCGCGGCCTTGGCTGCCTCGCGCGATTCCCCGGTCAACGCCGACTGGTCGACCTGCAGCGTGCCGTCGATGACCTGCACGTCGGCGGGAACGAAATCGCCCGCCCGGATGCGCACGACGTCACCCCGCACCAGCATTCGCGCCGGCAGCGCGTTCCATGCCCCATCGCGCAGCACCCGTGCCGTCACGTCGAGCTTGCGCCGGAGTGCCGCGACAGCCGCCGACGCCTTCTGCTCTTCGAGGAAGCTCAGGATCGCATTGACGACGAGCAGCGCCAATGCGACTGCGAGATCGGCTTCCTTGTGGAGGATGAAGGAGAGCAGCGCGATCAGCTCGATCATCCATGCGGAGAGGCCCCAGAACTTGCGCGCCAAGCGCAGCAGCGGATGGGATTTCTCCTCTGGAACGTCGTTGGCGCCGTCGGCCGCGAGCCTGGCGGTCGCCGTGGCCGACGGGAGACCGCGCTCAAGGCTCGAACTCAGCTCGAGCAGCGTCGTCGTCGCAGGCTGCGTCACGGGCGTCGCCGAGATTGCCTGGGCCGGCGGATCGCGCCGGCCTTGCGCAGCGTCAGCCGAAGCGCGAGAGCAGGTCCGCGACCTTGTTCGCGTGTTCGCGGCGAGCGCTGGCCTTCGCCGGCAGGTCTTCGCGGATCATGCAGGAGATCATTTCATAGAACGTCCGGTCGAGCGCCTTGCGTGCCGCGGCGAGCTGGAGCGCGACATCCTGGCAGCGCACATCCTCGGCGATCATCCTCCTGACGCCGCGGATCTGCCCTTCGACACGGGCGAGGCGGGCGTCGAGCGCCCGCTTGGCAGTCTCATCGTGGAATACCGGCTGTTTCATCTACGCGTTCCCCGCAGTTCGACCGGACCGGCGGACTATACACCGGGAGGTAGGGGCGATGCATTGTCGTTCGGGAGACACTCTGCACGGCCGCGGCCCCCTGGCCGCGAAATCCCGCGTGCAGGCCCTTGCGCCTACCCCGGGAGAGTATTAGCATTTTCTGATTAAACCATTCCATGCCCATGGGCATGTCCAGGAGGAACCGATGTCTGCGATGCCTGAAACCCTCGAAGGGGTCGACCCGGCCGTGCTCGAGAGGCTGATCAGCGAGCGCATCGACGCGCTGCTCCCGCAGAAGCTGGAAGCGGTGCTCGCCGAGCGCGAGGCCGCGAGGACACCGTCGATGACCATCATCGCGACCAAGGGGACGCTGGACTGGGCCTATCCGCCGTTCATCCTGGCCTCGACCGCCGCGGCGCTCGGCTGGAACGTCACGATCTTCTTCACGTTCTACGGCCTCGAGCTGCTGCGCAAGGACATGAGGAAGCTCAAGGTGAGCCCGCTCGGCAATCCTGCGATGCCGATGAAGATGCCGGTGGGACCCGCGTGGTTCAGGTCGATCCGCTGGAACATCCCGAATGTCGTCCAGTCGATGGTGCCTCGCTACGAGGCCTTCGCGACGAGGATGATGAGGAAGACGATCCGCAACAAGGGCGTCGCGGACATCGGCGAGCTTCGCAGCCTCTGCATCGAGGCGGGGGTCAACCTGATCGGCTGCCAGATGACCGTCGATCTGTTCGGATACAAGCCCAAGGATTTCATTCCCGAGGTCAAGGAGTTCGTCGGCGCCGCTACCTTCCTGCCGATGGCCAAGGAGGCGGACGTCAGCCTGTTCATCTAGCGCGACCGATTCGAAGACGGCGCCGGACCCGATGCCGGCCGTAACGCAGCAGCATCCCCAGGAGGAAAATGTGCAGAAACGTCTGATCGCGGCCCTCGTCGCCGCCGTGCCGTTCGCAGCGCATGCGACCGACGGGTATTTCAGTCACGGTTACGGAATGGTCGCAAAGGGCATGGGCGGCGCGGCCTTCGCCGTCACCGGAGACGCCTTCGGCGGCGCCAACAACCCGGCCACGATGGCGTTCGCCGGCAACCAGTTCGCCTTGGGCGTCGACCTGTTCAGCCCGAACCGCAAGGCCGAGCGGACCGGAGGCGCAGCCTACGGTCTCGACGGCTCGGTCACCAGCGACAGCAAGTATTTCGGCATTCCCGAGATGGCGTACAACACGATGATCCGCCCGGATCTGTCGCTGGGCGTGACCATCTACGGCAATGGCGGCATGAATACCGACTATTCAGGCGGCCAGCTGCCCTCGCCGGGCGCGTGCGGGCCGGCGACCGGACCGGGGAGCGGCTTCAATCCCTCGCCAGGGCCCTACAACCTGCTGTGCGGCAACGGCAGCCTGGGTGTCGACCTGACGCAGCTCGTCGTCGCGCCGACGCTGGGATGGCGCATCAACCCCCAGAACTCGATCGGCATCGCGCCGCTGTTCGCCTACCAGCGCTTCAAGGCCGAGGGCGTGCAGGCGTTCGCGGGCCTGTCGACCTCTCCCCACAACGTCACCAACAACGGCTACGACAGCTCTACCGGCTGGGGCGTGCGCGTCGGCTATTACGGCCAGATCACGCCGCAGTTCGCGATCGGCGCGACCTACTCGTCCAAGATCAGCATGGACAATTTCGGCAAGTACCAGGGCTTGTTCGCGGAATCGGGCGCCTTCGACATACCGTCGAACTGGGGCGTGGGCGTCGCGATCACGCCGGTGCCGGAATGGCAGTTCGCGCTCGACTACGAACGGATCAATTACAGCGATTCGAACTCGGTGAGCAATCGCAGCGACCTGATCCTGCAGTGCGCGGGTGGCAACTCCTCGGCCTGCCTGGGGGGTTCGAATGGCGCGGGCTTCGGCTGGCAGGATGTCGACGTATGGAAGCTCGGGGTTCAGTACAAGCTGAACCCGCAGTGGACGCTGCGCGCCGGGTACAACCACACCGACAATCCGATCCAGGCCCGCGACGTGACGTTCAACATCCTCGCGCCCGGCGTAGTCAAGGATCACGCCACGATGGGGGCGACGTACAAGCTCGACGCGCAGAACGACATCACCGGCGCTTTCATGTACGCGTTCAACAACAGCGTCCAGGGTGCGAGCCTGTTCAACAACTTCTTCCCGCCGGGAATGCAGCCGTCGATGCAGGAAAAGATCGAGATGTACGAATGGTCGCTGGGCATCCAGTGGGTGCACCACTTCTGACCTGATTCGGGCTTGACGCAGCACCGGGCCCCGCCGCTGGCGGGGCCTTCCATTTCCGGGGTGTGCAGCGACGCTGCGGCAGCCGTCGCCCGCCACCTGCTGCATGGCGTCGCGCCGCAGCGTCCTACGGCAGCTTCCAGCCGATTCGCCGCAGGAACTCGAGGGTGGGTGTCGCCGTCTGCCGGGCGAGCGCCTGCCGCACCGGATTGCGCAATGCCGTCGTGCGCCAGCGCCCGCCGGGGCGCAGCCCCGCACTTTCGTATACCGATGGCGGCGGATAATGGACATGCCTGACGAAAGCGCCGAACGCCACGGCGAGCACGCGTGAGAGCAGCGCGCGGCGCCAGGGGGCGAGGCGTTGCGTCGCCTCCGCGCATTGCCTGCGGGCGAAAGCCGCGTGCAACGCTTCGTCGTGACTGTGGATCCGCGCGATCTGGAACACGACCGCGCTGAGCGTCACGTCCTCCACGCCGCGCTGCAGCTGTCGATTCAGCCGGTTCGGCAGCTCCTCGCCGATCACGACCATCGCCCAGAACAGTGCGGATCCCGGCGGTATCCAGCGGCCCAGGGCATGCCCGGCGCGCACGCCCGCACTCTGCCGCGGCGCGACCGCGATGCCGCTGCGCCGGATCAGCTCGACGAACATCAGGCTGTGGCCCGCTTCCTCGCGTATTTCGCGCAGATACGCAGCACGTGCGTCCGCATCGCCGGCGCGCCAGGCGAGCAGTGCCAGGCGCTCGACGAACAGCTCCTCGAGCCACAGTCCCGTCTGCAGCAGGTGCAGGTACTCGCAGTGCGACAGGCGCTGGCGCTCGGCGAGCGGCAGCGCCTCGAACTGCGGCACTCCCGCGAGCGACAGCGCATCGGGCGGCAGCCACCAGCACTGGCGATCGACCGCATCCCAGTCGATCTGGAACAGCGGGTCCTCGTAGGGGACGCGGGTGTGCGCGGTCAGATGCAAGATCGTGGATCCGGGCCTTGGCGACGGGACGCGATGGATCGGGCCCGATCACTGGCAATATACCGGCATGAAGGCGTGCGGCAAACCATCGGGGACCTGAGTTGAAGCTCGACCTCTTCCACGAGTTTTCGGTGCCGCCGCAGCTCGGCCGCAGCGAGGCCGCCGCGTATGCGGAGACGCTGGAGGAAATCGAGCTCGCCGACCGCCTCGGGTTCCACGGCGTCTGGCTGGTCGAGCATCATTTCATGCCCGGCTATTCGCATTCGTCCAAGCCCGAGCTGATACTCGCCGCGCTTGCGCGCCGCACGTCGCGCCTGCGGCTGGGCCTCGGCGTGGTTCCGCTTCCCTACCACCATCCGGTGCACGTCGCCGAGCGGGTCGCGACGCTGGACCTGCTCTGCGACGGAAGGCTCGAGGTCGGTATCGGCCGCGGATTCTCGCCTGTGGAATACGCGGCTTTCGGGGTCCGGATGGCCGACAGCCGCGCGCTGGTCGACGAGTCGCTCGCGATCCTGCGCGCCACCTCGGATGGCGCGCCGGTCCGCTTCGACGGGGTGCATTTCAAGCTCGATGGCGTGACCATCGTTCCGCGCCCGGCGCAGCGCCCGCATCCGCCGCTGTGGAGTGCCGCGGTGAGTCCCGATACGTTCGAGTGGGCTGCGCGAATGGGTCTGGGCGTGCTCGCGGGACCGTTCAAGCCCTGGTTCATGGTGGCATCCGACATCCGCCGCTATCGTGCACTCTGGTCGCACGCGGAGCCGATGCGCATCGGCATGACCGTCGGCATGCTGTGTCTGCGCGACGGCGCGCGCGCGCGTCGCCTGGCCGCGCCGGCATTCCGGTGGTTCTACGACGAGCTGCTGCGCGTGACTGCGCCCGTGCTGGAGAACCTGCTGCCGAGCTACGAGCAGTTCCATGATATCGGCCGCTTCCGCCGCCTCGCCCGCTTGGGGGCGCGGCCCCGGGTGCTCGATCTCGCCGGACTGACGGTTGCCGGAACGCCCGAAGAATGCCTCGCGCGCATCCGCCGCTATCGCGACGCCGGTGTCACGCATCTGCTGTGCGCGGTCGGCGCCGGCGCGCTGCCGACCGACATCGTGCGCGAGTCCCTCGAATGCATCGCGTCCGAGGTGTTGCCCGCGCTGGGGCAGGCATGAGCTCACTGGACGGCCTTCGTGCTGCGCACTCCGGCATTCGCCCTCGGGACGACCCCATGAAAGAACTTCTTCACGGAGATCACGGCATCTCATGCGGGTCGTCGTGACCGGGGCCGCCGGCAGGCTGGCGAAGGCGGTTCTGCCGAGACTGTGTGCCGATCCCGCGATCGGGCAGGTGACCGGCATCGATCGCGTGCGGCCGGCCTTTGATCACGCGAAATTCCAGTCCGTCGTCGCCGACACCGGCGAACGCGCAGCGCATCTTTCGCTGCATGGCGCCGACGCGCTGGTCAATCTCGCGTTCGTCGTGTTGCGCGGCCGCCTTCCGCCGCACGCGATGCTGCGCAACAACGTCGACGGCACCAAGGCACTGCTTTCGGCTGCGCATGACGCCGGCATCGGGTCGATCGTGCACCTCTCCTCGGCCGCAGTGTATGGCCACGGCACCGACGTCGCGGAAGACGCTCCGCTCGCGCCATTGCGCCGATTCGGGTACGCGTTGCACAAGGCGGAAGTCGACGCCTGGATCGCGCAGGCGCTTCCCGGAGTCGCGGTCCTGCGCCCGGCGATCATCCTGGGCCCGAATGCCCAGCCGCTGTTGCGGCAGCTGGCTGCGGCGCCGTGCTACGTGCGCCTGCCCGAGCCCCAGCCGCGCCTGCAATGCGTCCATGAAGACGATGTCGCGCAAGCGGTTGCGCTCGCGCTCGCGCAGCGCGCGTCGGGCGCATTCAACCTCGCCGCGCCGACGGACTTTTCGCTGCGCGAGCTCGTGCTTGCGCGCCATCCGCACGCTCCGGGCGTGCCCCTTTCGCTCGCGCGCGTCGCCCTGGGGTTCGCGTGGCGCGCGACCGGCTGGGGCGGCGAACCGGGATGGCTCGACGGCATCGCGCAGTCCCTGACCCTCGACTGCCGGCGGGCGCTGAGCGTGCTCGGGTGGCGGCCCCGCCACGAGCAATGGCGCGAGATCGCCGGCATAATAGAATGAAGCGTTGAGGACGATGGATATGCAACTGCTCGATGAATTGCAGCGACGGCTCGAAGGTGAGCCGAGCCTGTTCCGTGCGCAGCTCCTGCGCGAGGACATCGCGCGCCTGACCCGGCTCTCCGAGCTCGCGCGCTCGACCGACGAATACGGCGCGTTCACCAAGGCCGCGATGCGCCTGGGCTGGACCCAGGGCGATGCCCGGACGCAGGAGCTCGCGGGGCCGCTCGGCGCATTGCTCGAGGCGGTCTACGCGTATTGCCGGGAGAGCGTCGGCGGAACGGCGGCGGGAGGCAGCGGGGGAACCCGCGACGCGGCGCAGGAAGCGCGCATCGCCGCCGCGTGGAGCGAGCTGCACCGCGTGAGGATGGAGAGGCTCGTCGGCTGCCTGTCCAATCCGGTGCCGAGACCCACCGACTGACGGACGTGCAGCGCGGTCAGACCTCGACCGCGGAGGCCTGGCCGATCGGCCGCGGGTGGCAAAACACCGAGTGCAGCGTTCCCATCACGGTGATGACGTCGCGGCTCGCAAGCGAGTAGAGCACCGTCTGCCGGATCCGGCGGCTCGACACTACGCCCTCGCGGCGCAGCACCGCCAGGTGCTGCGAAATGCCGGATTGGCTCAACCCGACTGCGCGCTCGAGCTCGCCGACCGAGCGCTCGCCGTCGGCGAGCTGGCAGAGGATCACCAGCCGAGCGGAATTCGACATCGCCTTCAGGAGCTTTGCCGCGCGGCGTGCGTTCTGCTCGAGCTCGGCGAGACGCGCGCCGGCACCGCCCGACGCGGGATCGATCGCCGCTTGTTCCGAACGGTCCGTCATCGCCGACCGCATGCTGCGCGGGCGTTCAGGGCGTGCAGGCACATCCGGCAAAGCCATCGGCCGCCATCTTCGCCTCGTAGGGCGCGGCGACCGCCGTGCCCGGGGTCAGGGTCGCCTTGGCCGACGCCCAGTCCTCGGGCTTGATGATGATCAGCCAGCCCGCCCCATAGGGGTCTTCGTTGGCGAGCGAAGGCTTGTTCACGAGGTCCTCGTTGACCTCGACGATCTCGCCGCCGGCGGCCGACTTGGCCGGTCCGACCCACTTGCCGGATTCGACGGTCGCGCAGGACTTGCCGGCCTGGACCGGGCGCCCGACCTTCTTGGGGGTGAATGCGACGAGCTGGCCCGCCATCGCGGTCGCGACGGTGGTCATCCCTAGCTTGACGTTGCCGTCGCCCTGTTCCTTGAACCAGATGTGATTCTCAACGTCGTACAGCAGGTCGTCGGGCATATTGCAGCCGCGCACAGTGGCCATGAGCGCTCCTATTTCGGTACGGAATTCGTCAGGATTCTAGGCGCAGCGGGCGCGACGCACAACAGAACTCGCCCAATCCCTCGACTTCCATCTTGCCGCCGACGAACAGGGCCAGGTGCCGCACGAGCATCGCCATCATCCGCTGGCGCTGCGCGCTCGCCTCGTTCGCAGGTTCGAGATTGAGCAGGTTGTAGTGGTAGGCGATTTCGCGACAGGTCTCGCGGCAGGCGTTGAAGCTCGGAAGGTCCTGCGCCCCCTGCCGGTGCAGGGCGAGAAGTCGGAAGCCTTCGCGGGTGACGGTCGTGGGAACCTCGCCGCGGGCCTCGATCCACTGCGCCAGCACGTCCTCGGCGATGTCGAGCATGGCCTGCGCCGCGGCCGCGCCGTCCGGCAGCGCCGCGGCAGCGTCCAGCCTCGCGTCGTACGCTGCGCTCACACGATCCCCTTTTCCTTCAGCGCATCGAGGCCGTCGGAAACGTTTTCCTGCACGCCGACGTTGCGCCGCGAGACGCCGAGCGCAATGCCGAGCAGCTGCGTGAAATAGAGCATCTTCACGCTGGTTTTCTCGCCCAGCACCTTCTCGGCGCGAACCTGGTGCATCTCGAGCCCCGAATGGCAGGTCGGGCATTCGGTGGCGATGACGTCGGCGCCCGCGGCCTCGGCCGCGCGCAGGATGTTCAGCACCAGCTTCGTCGACGTGTCGCTGTCGGAGAGCGTATGCGCGCCGCCGCAGCAGGCGGTCTTCAGCGGGAAGTCGACGTTGGTGGCGCCCGCAGCTTCGAGCAGATCGTCCATGAAATGCGGCTGGGAGGTCGACTCGGTGCCCGGTCCCTTGTCCTTCTCGGGAAAGATGTGGCGCGGCCGCGTATACATGCAGCCGTAGTAATTGGCGACCTTGAGCCCTTTCAGCGAATTGGATACGCGGCTGCGCAGCTCGCCTTCGCCGATGCCGTGCTTGATCCAGTCCAGCGCGTGGATCGTCTCGACCTGTCCTGCCTGGTAGGTCGGGTGGCCGGCCTTCTCCGAGATGCGGCCGACGACCTCGCGCGACGACTCGTCCTTGGCGAGGTCGTACTCGGCCTTCTTCAGGTTGTGATAGCAGCCGTTGCACGGCGCCATCACGACCGAGGCGTGCATCTCGTTGGCGGCGATCGACAGGACGCGCGACGACAGGTACGTCTGGACCTTGGGGTCGACGTTCTTCACTTCCATCGCCCCGCAGCAGTTCCAGTTCGGGACCTCGTCGAGCGCGAGCCCCAACGCCTTGCCCACCGCCTTGGTCGAGCGGTTGTAGGCGTGACCCGTGCCCTCGAGCGCGCAGCCGGGGTAGTAGGCTACGCGCTGGTACTTGGTCTTGCGGTCTTTCACGTCGGTGCCCGACATCATTTCGCTCCTGGTTCGGCAAGGTTCAACGCCTTGCGATGGCGCTGCTCCTGCTCGCTCACGTAGCTCGCGATCGCGTCGCGGCTCTTGCTCCAGCCGCGCGTGCGCGGGCGGATCAGCGCGGCGATGCCCATCAGCATCCCCATCTTGATCGGCAGCTTCCGGGCGAGGCGCTTCCCCATCTCCATCAGCCATTCCTGGCGCAGCGGCTGGCCGCTCCTGGCGAAGAAGCCGCGGATGATCCGGCCCTCCTCGATCTTGCCGGTCTCGATGACCTGCGAGGAGAACTCCTCGTCGAACATTGTCGACTTCGACTTCGGCGTGTGGCCCTTGAGCTCCAGCCAGTGTGCCGTGGCCTTCATCACGCCTTCGGGAACCACGTCGCGCGGGCAGGCGTAGGTGCACTTGTTGCACGAGACGCACTGCCAGATGATGTCCTTGTCGCGCAGCAGCTCGGATTCCATCCCTATCCGGATCAGGTAGATCCAGTAGCGGGGATTGAAGTCGGGGTTGACAGCGTTGACCGTGCACGAATTCGTGCACGAGCCGCATTGCCAGCAGCGATGGATGTACTCGCCGCCGGGCAGCGCAGCGATCTCGTCCTGCAGTCGCTCGTTGTAGTCCGAGACGACGCGCGTCTCGATGAACGTGCTCCAGTGTCCCGAAACGTCGATGCCCTCGAGAACGAGGTTCTCGTGCGACTTGATGTTCTCGGGGCGGATCAGCGATTTCTCATGGATCGGCATCGAAGCACCGCCAGGGTCAGTTGGTGAGACGCGGAAGTTCGGCGATGGCGGCTTCGCCGTCGACCGCCTTCAGTTTGGTGCGGCCGTCGGCTCCGACGTCGAGGCCGAGCATCCGACGCGTGTGCTGCATCGAATCCTCGGCCGAGGCGAAGTCGGTCCGCAGGTAGCTGCCGCCCTGCTCGGAGATGTACTCGGCGTACACCTGGGCCGTCAGCAGGTCGACGTACTGCAGGACATCGCGGTACACGCCGTTGGTCGACAGGTACTGCGACAGCTCCTCGCGCAGGACGACGAAGGTGTCGTGCCTGTCGGGGATGTCGATGACGATGTGGTCGACGTCGGCAGCGTGCCAGATCTCGCGCAGCACGCCGGTGTTGGAGCGCGCATCCCACACCCAGCGGGACATCAGCGGGTAGCGCTCGGGGTCGACGTTGTGCAGCACCTCGGCGGCGAGATCGCGGACCCAGCGGTGCTCGCGGTCCTCGGGGAAGTGCCCGCAGAACGTCGCGATCGCGTCGTCGGCCGCCGCGGTGTCGCGTGCGATCTCCAGCATCCCAGCCAGGCGCGCCCGGAGCTCGCCGAAGCGGCGCTCGTCGACGTAGGGGCCGACGCGGCGGCGCACGGTGGCGATCAGCGACAGCAGCTGTCGCAGCGTCTTCGGGTCGACATCGCGCGCGCGGCCTTCGCCCAGCGCCTGCGCGAACAGCGTGGACTTGAGCTTCAGGGCGTCGACGTAGCGCTCGACGCCGCCCTCGTCCTCGGTGTGCACGACCAGCGACTCCAGCGCGGCCTTGAGCTTCGGTCCCGACAGGTCGAGGACCGGCCGCGGGGCCGTCGCGACCGCCTGCATCTGGGCGCTGCGCATCGCGCGCACGTTGTCCGCCCGGTCAGGCCGCCTGGGCGGCGGCCTTGGCGCCGTTGACCAGCGCGTAGGCGGCGATCGCGGCAGCCTTGCCCTGGGCGATCGAATCGTCGATCGTCTCCGGCCCGGTCGCCGAACCGGCGACGAAGATGCCGGGGCGCGAGGTCTCGCCGAACGTGGCGTAGGTGTTCGCCTTGCCGATGAAGCCCTGCGGCTGCAGGGATACGCCGAACACCGACGCGATCGTCCTGTTGTCGACGTTCGGGTCCATGCCGACCGCGTGCACGACCATGTCGAAGGGGATCGTGATCGGGCGCTTGACCAGCGTGTCCTCGCCCTTGACGATCAGCTTCTGGCCGTTCGACGTGACTTCGGCGATCCGCGCCTTGATGTACTTGACCTTGAATTCCTCCTGGCTCTTCCAGTAGTAATTGGTCTCGTACAGGCCGAAAGTCCGGATGTCCATGTAATAGATGTAGACGTGGCAGTCCGGCAGCTCCTCGCGGATCTCCATCGCGATGTTGCAGGACACCGTGCAGCAGATCTTCGAGCACCATTCGCGGCCGATCTGGCGATCGCGCGAGCCGACGCACAGCAGGATCGCGACGCGTTCGGGCTTGCGCCCGTCCGACGGACAGCGCACACCCTTGCCCGACGAGATCATCTGCTCGACCTGGGTCGTCGTGACGACGTCGGGGAAGGTGCCGAAGCCCCACTCGGGCTTGTTCACCGAGTCGAAGTGCGTGAAACCCGTGCACAGGATTGCGGCCCCGACGTCGAGCGTCGTGCCGTCGGAGAGCTTGGCGCGGAACGCGCCGGGCTCGCCGGTGAACTCGGCCACCGTGCGGCCGGTCAGGCGCTGGATCGACGCGTCGCCCTCGACGCGGCTCACCATGCCGCCGATCGCGTCCTTCGCCCACTCGCCCGAAGGCACGAGCTTGGCGTAGCCGGACAGGATCGGGGCGCCGCCGAGACGCTTTTCCTTCTCGACGAGGATTGCCTTCTGGCCGACGCTGGCGAGCGCCGCAGCCGCGGCGAGCCCCGAAGGGCCGCCACCAACGATGAGGATGGGTTTGCTCACGGAAGTCTCGCGATCGGAATGAAACCGGGACCCGACGTGACCATCCGCCGGGGGTCGTACAGGTTCTCCTGCTTGCCGGCCTTGACCTCGTCGAGATACGAAACGAACTCGGCCTTCTTGGCCTGCCAGTCGATGCCGAGCTTTTCCATCAGCGTCTCGGTCGACGATGCGTGCCAGTGCGACTGGACGATCTTGTACGGATGGGCGCCGCAGACCAGCGCGGCGAACTGGCAGTCGGCCAGCACGGGCAGGTCGACTTCCTTGCCCGCTGCCTTGCCGATCCACTGGTTCTTGTCGAGCGTCGTGATGCAGCCGGTGTCGTGGCCGATCATCACGTCGGATTTCGCCTCGTCGATCGCGACGCGGATCTTGCGGTCGATCGCGAACGAGCGGGTGAACTCGCGCTCGGAGATGATGTGGCGGAAGCCGAAGCCGCAGCAGTCATACCACGTCGAGTAGTCGATGACCTGCGCGCCGAGCGTCTGCATCAGCCCGGTCGACACCGCGACGCGGTTGCCGTCCATCACCGTGTCGTCGTAGATCACGTCCTGCGGCACCATCTTGTAGACGTGGCAGGCCGGATGGATGGTCGCGCGGATGTTGCTGCAGTCGATTTCCTGCATCGCCGCGATGCGCTCGCGCATCACGTGCACCCACTCGGAGTAGTGGACCACCTCCTCGGGGATCAAGAGCTTGCCGTCGACCAGCCGGCCGAGCTTGCCGAGGATCTTGCGCACGCGCTCGCGCAGCGTCGCCGAGTGCAGCAGGTAGCCGCGCACTTCCTTGTAGTTGCCGAAGGAGGTGCCGCAGTGGACCAGCGGATAGTAGTAGCCATCGGGCAGTCCCTGCGCCTTCGCAGCGACGTAGGCCTGGTGGAAATTGCGCAGGAACACCGCGGCAAGGCTTTCGAGGTTGCCGATGCCGGAGCCGTGGTAGTTCCACGCCGTGCAGGAGGTCTGGTCGGTCTCGTCGAGGTACTCGATGTCGAGCCGGTTCATCAGCCACAGCAGCGAGGTCGGGTAGCCCGGGATGTTGCCGCACTGGCCGCAGGACTTGTGGTGCCACAGCCGCCGGGTCGGGATCTTCTTGTCCCAGCCGTAGAGCGTCTTGGCGATCACCGGCTCGTGCTCGTCGCGGATCCGGTGGACGGCGATCTCGCCGTCCTTCTCGAGCTGCCACATGATGTCGCGAACGTCCTCGACGCGCTCCTTCGACGTCAGCATCGAGCGCTTGTCGATCTTGAGCTCGACCCACGACGTCGCGATGCGCGCGTCCTCCGGCGAGAGCTTGGCGTCGTGCCATTCGGAACCATGGCCGGTGAAACGCTCGCCCGGTTGCGGTTCGATTCGATTCGTCATGGTCGTCTCCTTCGGCAATTCGTTGCCGCAGCTTGCGATCGCGTCCCCTGGCGGGACGCGCGGTCAATCGTCGTCTTCCTCTTCCTGCTCGGCGATCCAGTCCTTCAGCTCGTCGCGCTTCTCGTCCATGATGTCGGTGATCACGTCGAAAAGGTTCTCGTCGATCGTCTCGAGCTGCTTCAGCACGCCGGTCTCTTCCCAGATCGTGTACAGCTCTACCGACGTCTTCAGGTTCACTTCCCACGCCGTCGCCGTCGTGTTCAGCGTCGGCATCGGGATCGCCTTGCGCAGAAGCTTCAGCGGCGCGTCGACCTTGGCCACGTTCGGGCCCCAGTCGGGGAACGCGTCCTTGGTGATCATGTCCGGCGACAGCTGGTTGCCGGTCGACACGACCTTGAGCAGCACCCGGCTGAACGGGCGCAGCACGTTGCGCGCCGATTCCATGCCGTGCTTGATCGCCGTCTCGCGCATCAGCATCACGAGGCCGCCGGGCGAGTTGCTGAACGGGCAGCGCGCCGCGCAGGTGTAGCACTGGGCGCAGGCCCAGATCTTCTCCTGCATCGCGTCGTAGATGCCTTCGAGGTTCTCGGTCCACAGCAGCTGGACGATCTCGCGCGGGCTGAAGTCGTAGTAATGCGCGGCGGGGCAGGTGGCCGTGCAGATCCCGCAGTTGAGGCAGCCGTTCAACTCGTGGTCGTAGCGGAGATCGGACTGGATGTCCTTGAAGATCTCCTCGAGCTTGGGACGGGTGACGGCCGGCTTGTCGGAGACGGGGTCCCCGATCCGTACCTGCACCCGCGTGGACGCGTGCGTCATCGTCGCTCCCGTTGACAGGTCAGTAGGACAGAACCTTGCAGTCTTCTTCCATGATCTGCTCGATCAGGTACGCGCCGCCGATGATGCCCTCGCACTCGGGGATCAGATCCTCTTTGGTCATGTCGAAAAGGTCGAGGTTCGGCGAGCAGCAGTAGAACTTCGCCCCCGCCTCGTGTGCATCCTTGATGAAGTCGTAGACCGACTTCGGGGAACCTGCCTTGACGAACAGCTTTTCCGCGACCCCCTTCTTCATCAGCCGGCCGGCCGTGGCCGTGCAGATGACCTCGACGTCGTATTCCATGGCGGCGGCGACCGACGCCTGGAAAATGGGGGCGCCCAACTCCTCGCCGTTGCGCGGGTCGGTGTTGGCCATCACGATCACGAGCTTCTTTGCCATGTCGTCTTGTACTCGAGGAATGGAACTGCGTTGGACTCTACGTGGCAGCGCCCGTTCTGAGGGTGCGCTTGCCCGCGCCTTATATCAGCGATTCCTAATATAGTAAACAGCGACCATAGGCGACGCAAGCGATTTCTCGCCCCTCGGACGCAGTTTTTTCCTCGGCACCCGCGCCTCGGGGAGTCGCGTACGGGAAGCATGTCGGCCACGCTCCGCCGGCCCGGCCCGGAGGGGGCTTACCGCAGGTCGCGCGCCAGCGTCCGGTCGTCCATCCAGCCGGTCATCTGGATGAGTCCGGTCATGATCGGCACCAGCGCGTCCTCGAGCCCGCGCTGCGCCTGGCGCAGCTTCCCGAGGTCGACGTCCGGCGGCGACTCCTCGAATTCCATGATCAGGTCCTCGACCATCGCGACCTTCAGGCCGGGGTGTCCGGCGAAGCCGAATGCGCGGGGACCGACCTGCCACAGCGCCGCGCGGTCGCGCCAATCGCGCGCGAGCACCCGCGCGGCATCGGGCGGGCGCGGCCAGTCGCGCATGTACACGGCAAGCGGGTAGGTCTCGGGCAGGTAGCCGTTGAGCGCGGAGTCGTCGACGCGCCGCGCGGTGGTGACCGAGAACTCGAGAGGCGTCGCCTCGGCGCTCCCCCCCGCCGCGATGGCGAGGATCTGGGCGCCCAGACCGATGCCGATGACAGGCGCCTCGCGGGTCAGGCACGCGCAGGCGAGGTCGATTTCCTTCGCGAGCGTCGGCACGTCGCGGCTGCCGCCCGCGCCCCAGGGCCCGCCCCCCAGCAGGACCAGGCCATCGGCGAGCGCATCGGGTGCCGGCAGCGTCCCCTTGGACGTGAACGGCCGGTGGTAGCGGAAGCGGATGCCGCGTCCTTCGAGGTGGTCCTCGATCAGGCCCAGGTATTCCGCGGACGTATGCTGGATGACGTGGATGAGTTTCATCGGGGGTGTGACGCGACGGGGGCCGCGACGGCAGCTTCGACGGCGCTCGCGAAATCGCCGGGGGCGACGCTCAGCAATCCCACCTGCGCCTGCTGGAAGAATCGCTCGATCGCGGGACGGGCCTCGGCGGCTTCCACCCCCCGCAGCGCGGACTCGAGGTCGAACACGATCCGCGGCGGCGTGACGAAGAAGTCGCCGGTGATCAGGACCTCGCGCAGCCGGGAGAGCTGCGGCCCCTCGAGCCGCACGTAGGCGGTGATCGTCCCGCCCGCGCCGGTGTGGCTCGCCGACCGGACATCGGCCGACGCGGCCGGATCGTCGATCGAGGCGACGAACGCATCGGTGCCGATCTCCTCGTCGAAATGCGCCGCCGCCAGGGCCTCCTCGCGCGCGCCGATCTCGCCTTCGACCGGCGCGATCCCGAGCCGCGCGGCAAAGCCGTCGAGCAGCGCGACCTTGATCGTCCCGATGTCGGGCGCGTCGCCCAGAAGCTCCTTCAGCGTCACGATGCGCTGCGCGGCGGAGTCGAGCGCACGCTTGGCGAGCTTTGCTTCGGGCACGTTCAGCGCGGCGAACATGCGGGCGGGATCCATGTCGACGAGCACCGTGCCCTGGTAGAACAGCGTGTCCCCGTCGAAGAATCCGCCCGTGCCTGAGACCTTGCGGCCCCCGACCTAGATGTCGTTGCGCGGCCGGTACCGCGCATCGACGCCCAGCCTGCGCAACCCCGCGGCGGCCGCCTCGCAGATCTCGCGGGCGAGATCCGCGAGGGAAGCGATCGCGAGCGTCCCCCGGGCGAACACCAGCGACCACCCGAGCTGGCCTTCGTCGAAATAGATGGCGCCGCCGCCGGTGACCCGGCGTGCGATGCCGATGCCATGGGCATTGCAGTAGCCGACGCGGACCTCGCGCGAAAGCGCCTGGTGGCGCCCCACCAGCGCGGTGGGCGGGAAGCGCAGGAAGCGGATCGAATCGGGGATCTCGCCCGCCTTGTGCGCGTCGATCATCGCCTGGTCGAACGCGATCTGCGCGCGCCCGGGCCGAAGCCCGGTGTCGATGACACGGAACATCCGCGGTGCGATCGTCGGCACCGCGACCGGGGCCGCGCCCGGCGTCGACTGCACGAGCTCAGTCCGCCGCGTCGCTGGTCGCAGGCGCTGCCTTCTGCGGCACGATGCGCAGCTGCCGGCGGATCTTGCGGATGTCGCCGCGGTTGGGCTGGAACGGAAAGCTGGCGATGTCCGAGGGCGGCGAATCGCCGTAGGGGCGGTCGCAGGCGGAGACATCCTCGGCGACCTTGCCCGGACAGCCGGATGTGCGGAACGCGACACCCTGGTCGATGACGCTGTCGAGCTCGCCGGTGGGAATGCCGAAATCGATCACGCGGCCCTCGCCATCGAAGCGCATCTGGTCGACGCGCACGCCGCGGTAGTCGATCAGATAGCGGCCGAGCTGCACGCGGCGCCACTGGTCGCGCGGCGTCGCGGGCAGGTGGTCCATCAGCGAGCCCTTCTCGGGGAAGAAGCAGAACATGTGGCTGTGCCCGCCGATGTCGACCAGCCGCTGGACCAGCGAGAGCGTGTCGTGCTCGGTCTCGCCCATGCCGACGATGATGTGCGCGCCGAATTTCTGCGGACCGAAGATGTCGCGCGCGTCTTCGAGGATCTTCCAGTAGTGGCCCCAGCTGTGCGGCGACTGCACGCCCTTGCCCCGCGTGCGGTCGAAGATCTCGGGCGTCGCGGCGTCGAGCGCGACGGTGAAGATGTCGGCGCCGAGGTCCTTCAGGCGCGCAACGTCGTCGCGCTGCATCGTCGTCGGGTTGGACAGGATCGACACCGGCACCGTCGACGGATCGATGCGGTCGGTCCAGGCCTTCAGCACCGTCACCGTGTCCTCGTCCGAGCGCGGGTGGGTGATCATCGAGATGCACATCCGGTGGAAAGGCGTCGCGGCGCCGTCGCGCGCGACGATGTCGATCGTCTGCGCGAGCGGGACCGCGGGCCAGTCGACGCGGATGAAGTTGCGGTCGGCATAGTCGCGCTCGGCCTCGCGATGGCGGGCGAGCCCGCAGTACGCGCAATTGGCCCGGCAACCCTCGGGGTAGGTGAGCAGCAGGTTGAGGCAGCGCGTGCACGAGCAGCGGTACATCCTGCCTTTCATGATCCCCAGCGTGATCGCCGCAGCCGTCGACATCTGCACGTACTCGGGCGAGCGCATGTACGGCGTCAGCACGTTGTTGTTGGGCAGGTACACGCCCCGGGGCTCGACGTGGTTGGCGATCACCCGCGCGCCGTTGCGCGCCTCCTTGGGCGGGCGCAGCGGCATCCGCGGCTGCATCAGCGCATACGGGTTGTGGTCGAGCGCGGCAGCACCTTCGGCGGGTGCGGCGGTGGCCGCGGCAGTGGCGCCATCGTCGGGACGGTAGCAGCTCATGATCGGTCTCCTCGTTTCCTGTTCTGCGTGATCAGGGCGCCCAGTATTCCGGGTATGCGACCCACCCGCGGCGCAGCGCCGCGGTCAGCGGCAGGGTGTCGGCCTGCATTGCACTGGCGAGCTCGTCGCGCCGGCGCACGGCGCGCGACAGCGCGGCTGCGAACAGCGCATCGAGTTCGTCCTCGTAATCGGACAGCGCATCCGGGCTGCCGCCGACCGCAGCGGCCGCAGCCTCGCCCGCCAGCGCGCCCGAATGCACGGCGGCG
Source organism: Casimicrobiaceae bacterium (assembly GCA_035470905.1). Taxonomy (GTDB): domain Bacteria; phylum Pseudomonadota; class Gammaproteobacteria; order Burkholderiales; family Casimicrobiaceae; genus VBCG01. Next base: position 14,257 of record DATIQL010000226.1, on the reverse strand, counting down.
GCGATCCCGGCGCCGGTGACCGGATTGGCAAGCCCTGCGGCGTCGCCCGCGAGCAGCACCTGCGTCGCACCGAGCGTGCCGGTCGGCTTCACCATCCCGCCCACGGGAATCGCGCCCCCGGTGCGCATCAGGATCTCGCGGCCGACGCGCCCCGCGGCGACGAGACTGTCGTGCAGGTCGTCGACGATGGCTTTCAGCGCGCCCTTGTGCGCCGGATCCACACCCGCGCCGACGTTGGCGACTTCGCCCTTGGGGAACAACCACGCATAGCCGCCCGGTGTGGCAGCCGACAGGAAGATGTCGGTCGCATCGTGCGCCTTGTGCAGCGGCACCGTGACCTGCCGCGTTTCGACCAGGTGGCGGTTGACGCTGCCGATCGCGCGCCCCACCAGCGAGCGCGGACCGTCCGCGCCGATCAGCACGCGGGCGCGCATTCGCGTTCCATCCGACAGCTCGACGCTTCCGTCGCGGTCGACGGCACGCAGCGTCGTGGCGAACCTGCAGGCCGCACCTGCCTCGAGCGCTTCGTCGACCAGCGCGGCATCGAAGGCCGCGCGATCGAGCATCTGCCCCGGGAAGGGGTCGGTCAGGTCCGGCGCTTCGGTATCGACGTAGGTCTCCATCGCGCGGATCGACTGCCGCACCGAGCGCGCGAGCCCGCTGACGTTGGAGCCGATCAGCGCGGGGACGAATTCCGCGCATTGCACCGGGAGCCCGGGCTCGCGCTTGCGGTCGATGGCCAGCACGCGCAGCCCGCGGCGCGCGGCAGCGGCTGCCGCGCGGGCGCCGGCGGGGCCAAGACCCGAGCACAGCACGTCGACCGTCACGTCGCTCATCGGCGAATCTCCGCGTCCGGCGCGTCTGCCGCGGACGTCATGACAGCGCGAGCGACGCGCGGGGATGGATCTTGATCGTGCGCCCGGTCTTCATCGAGCAGCAGGCGTGCTCCTGCACGGCTGGCCGGCCGATGGCCTCGGCGACGGCCACCGCGCCATCGGCGGGAAACGCGATGCCGTCGAGTCCCGCGGCGATCGCATAGGCGTCGGTGACGCGCCGGTGCATGCCCGGGGGCCGCGCGCAGCCGAGCAGCACCGACCGGTCGGGGATGCGGCGTCGCGCCTCCAGGAAGATGCGGCCGATGTCCGAGGTCTTCGGCGTCTCGAAGGTGCCCGGCTTCGCATAGAACGGCATGATGACGACCAGCACCAGCGAATGGACCGGATGGCGCGAGACGATGTCCAGCGCGTTCGCCTCGCCGAGGATCCTGCCGTAATGCAGGCCGATGACGATGTGCGGGACGATTTCCATCGTCGTGGCGCACAGCGCGGCGAGGGTGGCCTCGAAATCGGCCACCGGGCGGTCGAGATGATAGACGTCGCGGATCGTGTCCTGCGCGCCGATGACGTCCATCATCGCCGTGTCCACGCCCGCGGCCTCCATGCCCTTGGCGCGGTCGGCCGACAGCAATGCCGAGTGGATCGCGATCTTGAGGTGCGGGTGGTCGCGCTTGAGTTTCTCGATGACCGGGAAAAACCGCTCGTAGGCGATCTCGTTGCGCTTGTTCGAGCCCCCCGACAGCAGGAATCCCTGCAGGTCCTGGCTTTCGACCATCTCGCGCACCTTGCGATCGAGCATCGCGGGATTGGTCGCGGGGATCATCGGCTCGAGGATCTTCGCCTGGCAGTGGTCGCAATCGAGCGCGCAGCCCCCTGCCGTCACCGAGAACGCCGGGAATGCGTTCTTGCCGCAGCCTTCGAGGTCGCAGCTCGAATAGGCCTTGAACGTCGGCGTCGAGAAGCGGATTTCGCGGCCGAGCACCGAGTCGCGCGCGCGCTCGAAGTCGGCGATCAGGCCGGCGTCGAGTTCGGCATCCTCGAGTTCGTCGACGGCGGCAATGGATTCGAGCCAGCTCATCGTGGAATCTCCTCCAGCAGGGTCATCGCTTCGGCAGGCGCGGCAAATGCCACGGACCCGCCCGGTGCAGGGATGGCCACTGAGGTGGCCACTGCGGTGGCCACGGCGGCCGGCGGGCGAAAGTCGCGCCACCTGCGATCGTCGACCCCGGCCAGGACCTGGTCGCGCAATGCGATCACCTCGGCGCGGACCGCGGCCGTCACCCGTACGTCGGCCAGCGTGGTCAGCCACTGCGGACGCATGTCCTCGTCGTCGACCAGGTCGCAGTGCATGCGCGCCAGGATCCCGCTGCCTTCGGCGGGCAGGGTTTCGGGGATCCTGCGCCCGGAAAGCCGGCCCCACAATCCCGTCCAGTAGCGGGTCAGTGTCCACGGATTGTAGCCGCCCCCACCCAGCACCACGGCGTGCGGCGCGAGGGCGACGATCCGCTCGATGGCGTTCCATAGCGCGACGTTGGTCAGGGCCATCTTCGTCAGCGGGTCGTCGGCGAGCGCATCGCCGCCGCAGGTGAGTACGACCGCTTCGGGCGCGGCGCGCGACACCAGCGGCAGGATCACGTCGTCGAGCAGCAGCTGCAGCTCGTCATCGCTGCATCCGGTCGGAACGGGCAGGTTGCAGGCGCGGCCTTCGCCGGTATCCGACGCCTTGCCGGTGTGCGGCCAGCGCCCGGCCTCGTGGATCGACAGCGTGCGCACGCGCGGGTCCCGCGCGAACGCGTCCTGCACGCCGTCGCCGTGATGGGCGTCGAGGTCGACATACGCGATGCGTTCGACCCCGGCCCGCAGCAGACGCAGGATCGCGAACACCGGGTCGTTGAAATAGCAGAACCCGCTGGCGCGATCGGGGCGCCCGTGATGCGTGCCCCCCGCGGGATGGAAGGCCACGCGGCCGCCGAGCGCGAGCTCCGCGGCGCGGATCGAGCCGCCGACGCTGGTCGAGGCGCGTTCGAAGACGCCGGGGAACAGCGGATTCTCCATCGTGCCGATGCCGTGGCGCTGGCGGGTCGCCATGTCGACCGCGCCGGACTCGGTCGCCTGGCGCAGTGCGGCGACATATGCGGGATCGTGAAACCACGCGAGATCGGCCTCGGTCGCGCAGGGACTCGTCTGGTAGTCGCTTTCGTCGAACCAGCCGAGCACATTGCACAGGTCAACGACCGCTTCGACGCGCGGGATCGCCAGCGGGTGCATCGTTCCATACGCCCGCCGTCGGTAGACGTCGTGGCCGACGAACACCGCCCGGCGCCGCCGCGGCGCCGGTTCGGGACTGCGATCCGCGTGGTCCGGGACGCGCGCGCCGGCTCCGGCGTGGCGGTTCACCGTGGTCACCCGCGGGACGGCGTCACTTCTTCTTGAAGAAGAACGTGAATTCCTTGTTCGCCGCCGATTGCTCGAGCAGCGGGTTGCCGGTCTGCTTGGAAAATGCCTCGAAATCCTTGACCGAGCCGGGATCGGTGGCGACGATGCGCAGAACCTGGCCGCTGGTCATTTCGCCGAGGGCTTTCTTGGCGCGAAGGATCGGCAGCGGGCAATTGAGGCCGCGGGCGTCGAGTTCCTTGTCGAAATCCATGGGTATGTCCTCCTCCGGGTCGTCCGGATGTGTCGATGGGCAATGAAACCGGCGTGCGCAGACGGCTGCAACCGCCCGCGCCTCGCGCCGAAACGGGATATTAGCAATGTCTAATATATTGCTCCGGGGTGTCAAGTCCCTCCTGCCCCGGCTGCCGGGTCAAGGCGTGCCCCGGCCTAGCGAGCGGCTCCGCCGGCGCCGCCGGCAGCCTTCGGTGCGGCGAGATGGTCGGCGACGAGTTCGAGCAGGCTGCCCATCTTGCGGTCCCAGCCGAAATGGGCCTGGCCGTCGTCGAAGCTCTGCCGGCAGTTGCTGCAGCTCGTCACCATCTCGTCGGCGCCGGTCGCGTCCATTTGCGCCATCTTGATGCCGAAGGCCTTGTAGCGGATCTCGTCGGCGCGATGGTTGGCGATCACGCCGCCTCCACCGCCGCAGCAGAAGTTCAGGTTGCCCGAATCCCTCGTTTCCCGGAGCTCGACGCCCAGCGCCTTCAGGACGTCGCGCGGGGCCTGCGTCGCGCCGCCGCGGCGCGAGACCTGGCAGGGGTCGTGGAAAGCCACCGACTTGCCGACGGCAGTCACGGCGATCCTGCCATTGGCGACGTTCTCCGCGAGGAACTCCGAAATGTGCAGCACCTTGAATGGAAGCGGCCGGCCGAGCATGTTGGCCCCTTGCCAGCGCATCGCCGAATACGCGTGCCCGCATTCGGGCAGCACGACGACCTTCGCCTTGCAGGCGATCGCCGCGTCGATCATCTTCATCGTCATGCGCTTCTGCCATTCGGAGTTGCCGGCGAGCATCCCGAAGTTCGTCGCTTCGTAGCCGGCAGTCGCGATCGTCCAGGTATAGCCGGCGTGATTCATCACCCGCGCGGTGGCGACCAGCGACTGCGGATACTTCATGATCTCGATCGACGAGAACGTGACCAGCACGTCCGCCTGCGGCAGGTCGACGTGGATATCGACCTCGTTCTCGTCGGCGAGCCATTCCAGCCGTTCCTTCAGGACCTTGGGTGTCGCGCCCAGCGGGCTTCCTTCGCGGGCAGCGCGCTCGGAGACTGCCCACAATTCGTGCGGCACCAGCCCGGCCTGCGCCATGCCGTGCCGGGCAAGCCCGACGAGGCTCGCGATGTCGATGCCCATCGGGCAGACCATCGTGCAGCGTCCGCACATCGTGCAGGCGTCGTAGATCAGCTCCTGCCATTCCTCCAGCTCGGCCACCGTCACCTTCGATTTCGCGCCCACCGCCTTGTAGAGCCAGGCGAACGGGCCGGCCTCGCGCTTGTAGGCGCGCTTGAAAGGCTCGAGCTTCCAGATCGGCGTGTATTTCGGGTCGCGGGTCGTCAGGTAGAAGTGGCAGGCCTCCGCGCAGTTGCCGCAATGGACGCACGACTCGAGCCACGCCGCCGCATTGCGGCCGAAGTCGTGGGTGAACGCCGTCATCGCGGCGGCGAGGCGGTCCGAATCGGAGCGGTCCCCCTGCGTGTCGTAGCGGACCGCGGGCTTTTCGACCGAGAGCCGCGGACTCTCGAGGTCGAGCGGATGGGTGAGGTCGGCGTCGCTCGTCATCGAGATGCCTCCACGCAGGGCACCCTCACAGGCCGGCTCCCTTGCGCGCGAATGCGGCGCCCGTCATGCCGCGGGAGACGAACACCATGAACGCATGCGAAAGCTTGCCGAACGGCAGCCAGATCAAGAGCAGCTCGACCGAAAGCAGGTGGATCGCCAGCGGTACCGGGTACAGCGGCCGTGCCGGATACGTCGAGTCGAGCGGCAGGGAAAGCGCCGCCATGCCGGTGAACATCGGCAGGATCGCGATGACCCAGCTCGCTTAGTCGTCGAAACCCGAGAGCAGGCGCAGCACCGGCGAGGTCAGCCGGATCATCAGCGCATAGCCCAGGCCGACGAACACGGCGGCTGCCGCGGTGGCGAACAGCCACCCGGGTACGGCTGGCCAGTGGAGTCCGGTGAGCCGCTCGATGAATTCGATGTGCGGCAGGAAGCCGAAGAAGACGATCGCGAGCCCGATGTGATACGCGTACGCATTGAGGGTTCCGGCGAGGGTCCGCTCGCGGAATGTCCGGTGGTGCCACATCCGGGAGACGATCGCCCCGAGCGCTCCGCGCGCGATGGCCGTGCTGCGCGGCTCGGAGAGATCGGGTTTCGACGGGCGCAGGAACAGGTGGAACAGGCGCCAGACGATGCCGAGCACGAACACCGCGAGGGCAATGTCGAGCATCGGTCCACGGGCGAACTCCAGTAGCGTCATGGTGTCCATTTCGCGTCGATTGTCGCACCGGCGCACATGCCGGAATTGACCTCGGTCAAGCCCGCTGGCGGAGCGCCGCAGCCCGTCGGACCGCATTTTGAGCACGTCGGTTGACGCAGGTCAACCGACGCCGCGGTGCCGGGGGCTACCCTCGGCGCGACGACCTTTCCAATTCGACATGCGGAGATCGATGATGAAGCCGAGCACCTGGACGAAGGCAGCCGTCGCCATGGGGATGACCCTTGCGTCGGCCGTGGTTCTCGCACAGCCCGCCAGCGGACCCGGAACGGGTCCGGGGCCCGGAACGGGTCCGGGGCCCGGTCCAGGCGCGGGAATGATGCGCGGCTACGGCGGTGGTCCGGGGCGCGGCGATTGCGACGGCTACGGCGGCGGCCCCGGCATGATGCGTGGCTACGGCGGTGGTCCCGGCATGATGTACGGGCAGGGCGGCGGTCCGGGTGCGCGCGGCGGCGGTCCCGGCATGATGGGCGGCTGGGGCGGCGGGCCGGGCTGGGGGCGCGGCCCCGGCGGCGGGCTGGCGCAACTCGACCTGAGCGCCGATCAGGAAGAGAAGATCGCCGCCATCCGCGAGGACATGCGCCGCAAGACCTGGGATACGCGGGGCCAGATGCACAGCGAGCAGTTCAAGCTCCGCAATCTGTACATGGCCGACACGCCGGATCCGAATGCGATCGCCGACCAGCAGAAGAAAATCGACGACCTGCGCCTCACGATGATCAAGGCCAGGGTCGAGGCCGGCAACCAGATGCGGTCGGTGCTGACCAAGGAGCAGCGCGAGCGCCTGCGCGAGTTCGCCCCGTGGTGGATGGATCAAGGCGGCGACGACTAGCGTGGTCGATTCGACGGAGCGCAGGATGTCCACACCCTACGTATTCGGCAAGACGGTTGCCATGTCCCACGCCGAGGCCGTCCGCAAAGCCACCGAGGCGCTCGCGGCCGAAGGCTTCGGCGTCCTGACCGAGATCGATGTCGCGGCGACGCTGAAGAAAAAGCTCGGCAAGGACATGCCGCCGTACAAGATCCTCGGTGCCTGCAATCCGCAGCTCGCCCAGCGCGCGATCGAGGTCGAGCCGCAGATCGGGGCGCTTCTGCCCTGCAACGTCGTCGTGCGCCAGGATGCGGCAGGCACGACGATCGTCGAGATCATGGACCCGCGGTCGGTGCTGCAGCTCGTCGGGCGTCCCGAGATCGAGACCGTCGCGAGCGAGGTACGCTCGCGCCTGGAACGCGTGCTCGCATCAGTGTGAAACCCGCGGGGGCGGGTGGCCCCGCCCCCGACCCGGGTTGCAACAGCGCCGGGTGAGGCGCGGGATCGCGCCTGCCGGGGTCCTGCGCAGCTTGGGGAGATGCCTGACCGGCGTCGACCCGTCTTCGCCGCCCCCTCTCATGCGCGCGCCAGCGCGGCGAGCGCTTCGCGGTCGGTGATCCGGATCCGCTCCCGGGCGACATCCACCCAGCCCTTGTCCTCGAACGCCCGCAGCAGCCTGCTCACGATCTCCCGGACGCTGCCGAGCTCGTCGGCGAGCGACTGGTGGGTCGCCCGCACCGAATCGCCCTTGGACAGCAGCAGCGCGGCCAGACGCTGGTCGAGCTTCTGGTAGGCAATCGCCTCGACCAGCGACAGCAGCGTCGCGAGCCGCTCGCCGAACAGGCTCATGACGTGATTGCGGAACACCGCGTCGCTCGCCATCAGCGCGTGGAAATCGACCGGCGGCACGATCAGGAGCTCGGCGTCCGTCTCGGCGATCCCGGTCGCCGTGTAGTCGCTGTGGCCGAGCAGGCAGCTTCCCGAGAGCAGGCAGCTCTCGCCGGGTTTCACCCGGTAGAGCGGCATCTCGCGGCCGTTGGGGTAGCGCTGCAGCACCTTGACCGTTCCGGAAAGCACCAGCGGAAAGCCGCCACAGGGCGTGTGCGCATCGAAAAGGACCGTCCCGGCGGAGACCTTGCGGTGGATGCCGTGCTCGATGATGCGGGTGAGCGTCGCGGGCGCCGCGTCCGCCAGCGCCGGGAAAAGCCTGCGCAGCGCGACGGCGGGGGTCGGCGAGGGGGCGGGAGTCGTCAACGGGGTCCGGGGCCTGGTCACACCCCGTCCGCACGCGCGTCGCACGCCAGGACGGGCCTTGCGCAAGGCGTCGGGCCCGGGATGGGCCTGGGTGCACCGGGTGCCCGCGCTTGAGGGGTCAGCCTGCCGCCTGCATTTTACAGGCGTACGCCGTGGCTGCCGGATTGGCGCTTTGTGATCCAAGTCACAGATGCGATGCCCGTGGCGACTTATGCTGCGCGCAGATTTCAACCTTGACCCGGGAGACGGAGATGAAAGCGAATGTTGGCGGTGTCGACCGTGGGCTGCGCATCGTTGCCGGCCTGGTGATCCTCGGCCTGTTCTTCCTCGTCGAAGGGCCGCATCGCTGGTGGGCCCTGATCGGTTTCGTTCCGCTGCTGACCGGGTTGGTCGGGTGGTGTCCTGCCTACGCCACGTTCGGAATCAAGACCTGCAGGAGCCGGTAAGCCGATGATGCGTCCTTCGCCAATTGCCGGGCGGCTGCCCCTGCTCGTTCCTCTCGCGCTCGCCCTCGCGCTGGCGGGGGCCGCGTCCGTCGCCGCCGGCGCACCCGCGGCGGGACAGCCCGTGGCCGGGAAGCCGGCCGCCGGTCAGGCTGCGCCGCAGGCCGCAGCTGCAACGAGCGCCACGGTCGCCTACCGCGACATCGATCGCCGGGCGATCGCCGAGGGCGTGGTCGAGGCGGTGCGCCAGTCGACGATCGCCGCGCAGGTGGCGGGGCGCGTCATCGCACTGAACGTCAAGGCGGGCGACACGGTCAAGGCCGGTCAGCTGCTGGTCCAGATCGATCCGCGCAGCGCAGCCCAGACGGAGGCCGCGAGCCAGAGCCAGGTGCGGGAGGCGCAGGCGAACCTCACCAACGCCAAGGCTGCGTTCGAGCGCAGCAAGCAGCTCGCCGCGCAGAAGTTCATCAGCCAGGCGGCCCTCGACCAGGCCGAGGCGCAGTACCTGGCGGCCCAGGCGCAGGCATCGACAGCGATCGCCAACGCCGGCGTGTCGGCGACCTCGAAGAGCTACACGACCGTCGTCGCGCCTTACGACGGGGTCATCGCGTCGACCGACGTCCAGATCGGCGACATGGCGACGCCGGGGCGGCCGCTGGTCACGGTGTTCGACCCGCGGGCATTGCGGGTCACCGCGACACTGGCGCAGGCGGTGCTCGCCCGCGCGGATCTCGCGGCGCCGGTTGCCATCGAGATCCCATCGCTCAAGCGCTCGCTCACCGCGCAGCACGTGACGGTGATCCCGGTGGCCGACGTGCGGACGCATACGACCCAGGTCCGTCTCGACCTTCCGGAATCGGCGGGGCTCATGCCCGGCCAGTATGCGCGCGCGGCGATCGTCACCGGACATGCGAAGGCGCTGACGATTCCCGAGGCGGCGGTGCTGCGTCGCAGCGAGGTGACGGCCGTCTACGTGCTCGATGCCCGCGGCAAGGCGCAGCTGCGCCAGGTTCGCCTGGGCGAGCCGGCGGACAAAGGTCTGGTGGAAGTCCTGGCAGGTCTCAATGCGGGTGATCGCGTGTCGATCGAGCCGGTGCGCACCGGCATCGAAGACAGCGCGACCGGCAGCCCGCGCTCCTGACGCCCGCGGCGCGATCGGTGATCGTGCAGGACCGCGTGGACGTCCCGTTCGACGACGCAGATTCTGGGAGACGGCAATGGCGCACATCGTGATACTCGGCGCAGGCATCGGCGGGATGCCGCTCGCGTACGAAATGAAGGACAAGCTTCGCGCCGGTGACAGGATCACCGTGGTCTCGAACAATCCGAACTTCCACTTCGTCCCGTCGAATCCCTGGGTGGCCGTCAACTGGCGCAAGCGGGGCGCGATCGAGTTCGCAATCGCGCCGTACCTCGCCAGGCACGGGATCGCGTTCAACGCCTCGGGTGCTACGCGCGTGCATCCCGACCGGAGCCAGGTCGAGCTCGGCGACGGATCGGTGCTCGACTACGACGTGCTCGCGATCGCGACCGGGCCGAAGCTCGCATTCGAGGAAGTCGAGGGAATGGGTCCGCAGGGCCACACGCAGTCGGTCTGCCATGTCGACCATGCGGTCACCGCGGGCGAGGCATGGGAAGGCTTCGTGACCAGGCCGGGGCCGGTCGTCGTCGGCGCCGTCCAGGGCGCGTCCTGCTTCGGGCCCGCCTACGAATTCGCGTTCATCATGGACACGGACCTGCGGCGGCGCAAGATCCGCGATCGCGTGCCGATGACCTTCGTCACCGCGGAACCCTACATCGGCCATCTGGGCCTGGGCGGCGTCGGCGATTCGAAGTCGCTTCTCGAATCCGCGCTGCGCGAGCGCCACATCAAGTGGATCTGCAACGCGAAGGTGACCAAGGTCGATGCCGACAAGGTCTACGTGACCGAGCACGACGAGAACGGGCAGCCGAAGAAGCAGCACGAGCTGCCGTCGGCGTACTCGATGCTCCTGCCGGCGTTCAAGGGCATCGACGCGGTCGCCGGCATCGAGGGGCTGACCAATCCGCGCGGGTTCATCCTGATCGACGAGCACCAGCGCAATCCGAAGTACACGAACGTCTATGCGGTCGGCGTCTGCGTCGCCATCCCGCCGGTCGAGGCGACGCCGGTGCCCACCGGCGCCCCCAAGACCGGCTACATGATCGAGTCGATGGTCACGGCGACGGTCCGGAACATCCGCGACCAGCTCGACGGCAAGGAGCCGACGGCCAAGGCGACGTGGAACGCGATATGCCTCGCCGATTTCGGCGACACCGGTGTCGCCTTCGTCGCGCTGCCCCAGATTCCGCCGCGCAACGTCAACTGGTTCGCCGAAGGCAAGTGGGTGCACCTCGCGAAGGTGGCGTTCGAGAAGTATTTCATGCGCAAGATGAAGAAAGGCACGTCCGAGCCGATCTACGAGAAGTACGTTATGAAGGCGCTCGGCATCGTCAAGCTCAAGTCCTGAAACGTTTCCGAAACCTCATGGGCATCTCGGGTCGCATCGCACGCTTCTTCCTCGAATCACGGCTGACGCCACTGATCGCGCTGATCGCGCTGCTGCTGGGCGGCTTCGCGCTGCTGGTCACGCCGCGCGAGGAGGAGCCGCAGATCGACGTCACGATGGCCAACGTGCTGATCCCGTTTCCGGGGGCGTCGGCCAAGGACGTCGAGACGCTGGTCGCCACCCCCGCCGAGCAGGTGATCTCGCAGATGCCGGGGCTCGAGCACGTGTTCTCGGTGTCGAGACCCGGGATGGCGGTCGTCACTGCGCAGTTCAAGGTCGGCGTCCCGCGGATCGTCGCGCTGGTGCGGCTCTACGACACGATCCTGTCGAACAAGGACTGGCTGCCCACGCAGCTCGGCGTCGGCGAGCCGCTGATCAAGCCCAAGGGCATCGACGATGTCCCGATCGTCTCGCTTTCCCTCTGGACGCGCGACCAGGCGCGCGGGGCCTACGACCTCGAGCACGTCGCGCATGCGATCGAAGTCGAGCTGAAGCGCGTACCCGGCACGCGCGAAGTGACCACGATCGGCGGCCCCGGGCGGGTGCTGCGCGTACTGCTCGATCCGGAGCGCCTCGCCGCCTTCGGGCTTGCCGCTTCGGACGTGCAGCGGATGCTGCAATCCGCCAATGCCGCGCGGCAGTCGGGGACGATCGACGCCGACAACAAGTCCATCCTGGTCGAAACCGGCGAATTCCTGACCAGCGCGAAGGACGTCGCATCGCTGGTCGTGGGCGCATCGAACGGCAATCCGGTGTACCTGTCGGACGTTGCGCGCGTCGTAGACGGCCCCCCGCCGCCATCGCACTACGTGTGGCTCGGCGCCGGTCCCGCCGCCAAGTCGGTGGGCATCGACGCGAGCGGCGAATTCCCTGCGGTCACGGTGACCGTCACCAAGAAACCCGGCGAGAACGCCGTCGACGTCGCGGACCGCCTGATCCAGCGCGTCCATGAACTGCAGAACACCGTCATTCCGTCCGGCGTCCACGTGACGGTGACGCGCAACTACGGCGTGACCGCGAACGACAAGGCGGTCAAGCTCATCCAGAAGCTCATCTTCGCGACATTGTCCGTCGTGGCGCTGGTGTTCGCGACGCTGGGCCGGCGCGAGGCGGTGATCGTCGGTGCGGCGGTGATACTCACGCTCGCGGCGACGCTGTTCGCGTCCTGGGCCTGGGGCTTCACGCTGAACCGGGTGTCGCTGTTCGCGCTGATATTCTCGATCGGCATCCTGGTCGACGACGCGATCGTCGTCGTCGAGAACATCCACCGGCACCGCGGGCTCGAGCCCGGGGCGAAGCTCACGACGCTGATCCCGAAGGCCGTCGACGAGGTCGGTGGGCCCACGATCCTGGCGACGCTGACGGTGATCGCGGCGCTGCTGCCGATGGCCTTCGTCACCGGGCTGATGGGGCCGTACATGAGCCCCATCCCGATCAACACCAGCATGGGCATGGTGATCTCGCTCGCCATCGCGTTCGTCGTCACGCCCTGGCTCGCGCTCAAGCTCGCGGCACCCGCGCATGCCTCGCACGGGCCGTCGCGCCTCGATGCACGGCTTTCGAGCGGCTTTGCCCGCCTGCTCACGCCGTTCCTCGACCCGCACAAGGGCACGCGCAACCGGCGCCTGCTGTGGACCGGCATCGTCGTTGCGATCCTGCTGTCGATGTCGCTGGCGCTGGTGCAGTGGGTCGTCCTCAAGATGCTGCCGTTCGACAACAAGTCGGAGTTCCAGGTCGTCGTCGACATGCCCGCCGGCACGCCGGTCGAGGCCACGGCCGCGGTGTTGCGCGCGATGGGCGCCTACATCGCGACCGTGCCGGAGGTCACCGACTACGAGGGTTACGCAGGAACGGCGGCGCCGATCAACTTCAACGGGCTGGTCCGGCAGTACTACCTGCGCCAGCTTCCCGAGAACGGCGACCTGCAGGTGAATCTCGTCGACAAGCACCAGCGCGATCGCCAGAGCCACGAGATCGCGAATGCCGTGCGTCCCGAACTGGAGAAGATCGCGGCGGAATTCGGCGCCAAGGTCAAGGTCGTCGAGGTCCCGCCGGGGCCGCCGGTGCTCTCGCCGATCGTCGCCGAGATCTACGGCCCCGACGAAGCCGGGCGCCACAAGGTCGCGGAGTTCGTGCGCGAGCAGTTCACGCGCGAGCCGGGGATCGTCGGCATCGACGATTCGATCGAGGAGAGCGCGCCCAAGATCCTGGTCCACGTCGACCAGGCGCGGGCGGCCGCGCTGGGAGTGTCGTCTGCCGATATCGTTGCGACGATGCGCATGGCGCTCGAGGGCGAGGACGTGACGATGCTCCATGACGGGCAGGCCAAGTACGGCATCCCGGTGCGCCTGACCCTGCCCGCCGAGCGGCAGTCGAAGGTCGACGAGCTGCTGGCGATGAAGGTTCACTGCGCCAACGGCGCGCTGGTGCCGCTGTTCGAAGTCGTGCAGGCGCGCCGCGTCGAGCGCGACCTGACGCGCTATCACAAGGACCTGCTTCCCGTCTCGTACGTGATCGCCGACGTCGCCGGCAGGATCGACAGCCCGCTCTACGGCATGTTCGGCGTGCGCGAGGCCCTGGCAGGCGTGTCGCTGCCCGAGGGCGGTAAGCTAGGCGAATATTTCATCCGGCAGCCCTCCGATCCCTTCCGCGCCTACTCGCTCAAGTGGGACGGCGAGTGGCAGGTCACCTACGAGACCTTCCGCGACATGGGGATCGCGTACGCGGTCGGGCTGATCCTGATCTATCTGCTCGTCGTCGCGCAGTTCGGCTCGTACATGACGCCCTTGATCATCATGGCGCCGATCCCGCTGACGATCATCGGCGTGATGCCGGGGCATGCGCTGCTGCACGCGCAGTTCACGGCGACGTCGATGATCGGCATGATCGCGCTGGCAGGCATCATCGTGCGCAACTCGATCCTGCTCGTCGACTTCATCAACCTGCAGGTCGAGCGGGGCACCCCGTTCGCGGAAGCAGTCGTCAACTCCGCCGCCGCGCGGGCCAAGCCGATTGCGCTGACCGGGCTCGCCGCCATGCTCGGCGCGATGTTCATCCTCGACGACCCGATCTTCAACGGGCTCGCGATCGCACTGATCTTCGGGATCCTGGTGTCGACGCTGCTGACGCTGGTCGTCATCCCGGTTCTCTACTACGCCGTCAACCGGAAGCGGTTCCGGTGAGCGGCATCCATCCGTGACCTGAAGGAGACTTCCTGCCATGACCACCAACCGCCTGATCCGCATGTTCGCCGGCAGCTTCGTGCTGCTCTCCCTCGCCCTCGGTGTCCAGGGGAGCCCGCTGTTCGTGAGCGCGAACTGGCTGTGGTTCACCGCCTTCGTCGGCGCCAACCTGTTCCAGATGGGCTTCACCGGCTTCTGCCCGGCCGCCAGGATCTTCAAGGCGCTGGGTCTGAAGGACGCGACCGGCGCAAGCTCGTGCTGCAGCTGACC
>DATIQL010000225.1:0-26777 GCA_035470905.1 Casimicrobiaceae bacterium | reverse complement strand
GGCCTGCCGGGTGCGGACGCCTCTGACGCAGTCGTCGCAATGCGAGTGGCGCGGCGAGGGAGCCGTGGGTTGGCGACCGAAGCCGCGCCGGGACCCGCGCGACGACGCGGGTTGCGTCACCGAAGTCCGCGCCCGGCAGGGCGCAGCGCCCGCGACCGATCAGGCTCAGGACGCTCAGGGCCTCACCGGTACCCGAACACCCCCGGCAGCCACGACGACAGTCCCGGAACGAGCGACAGCAGTGCCAGCACGCCGATCTGCGCCCACAGGAACGGCCACAGCTCGCGCACCAGGCGGGCGAGCGGCACCTTGGCGACGATTGCCGTGACGAACAGCAACCCGCCCACCGGAGGCGTGATCATGCCCATCGTCAGGTTGACGATGACGACGATGCCGAACTGGAGGTCGTCGATGCCGAGCGCGTGCGCGATCGGCGCGAGGATCGGCACCAGGACGACGATCCCGGGAAGCGGTTCGATGAAAATGCCGAAGGCGAGCAACAGCAGGTTCACGGCGAAAAGAAACGCCAGCGGCGGCAGGTGCATGCCGACGATCCAGTCGGTCAGGTGCTGCGGCACGCGCGACACCGTCAGCACCCACGCGAACGCGGCCGACATGCCGACGATGATCAGCACCGACGCCGTCATCAGGGCCGAGCGCGCGAGGATCCCGGGCAGCATCCTCCATTCGAGCGTCCGGTAGATCACCCGTCCTGCAAAGAGTGCGTAGAAGACTGCGACGACGGAGGCCTCGGTCGGCGTGAATGCCCCGGAGGCGATGCCGCCGAGGATCAGCACGGGAAGGATCAGCGCCGGGGCCGCCCGCCAGGTGTTGCGCAGGCATTCGGCGACGGTCGCTCGCTGCGCAAGGCCCCGGTAGTTGCGGCGCACCGACGTCAGGTGATTGATCGCGGCCATCGCAGCTGCGATCACGACGCCGGGCACCACGCCTGCGATCAGCAGCCCGACCAGGTTCACGTCGGGATAGGCGAGCGCATAGACGATGACGCTGATCGACGGCGGGATGATCGGGCCGAGTACCGACGTCGCGGCCGTCAGCGCCGCAGCGTATCCGGGATCGTATCCATCCTCGCGCATCATGCGGATCATGATCGCGCCGGGCCCCGCGGCATCGGCGAGCGCCGACCCCGAGATCCCCGAGAAGAACGTCAGGGTCAGGATGTTGGTGTGGCCGAGACCCCCGCGAAAGCGCCCGACGAACTGCGACGCAAAGCGGAGCAGGACGTCCGAGAGCGAGCCGCCGGTCATCAGCTCGGCGGTCAGGATGAAGAACGGCACGGCTTCGAGCGCGAACAGGTCGATGCCGGAGAACAGGTATTTCGGCAGCGCCACCAGCGGCACCTGCCCCGCGAGCATCGCCGCGAGCGTCGCGCCGCCAAGCGCAAAGGCGACGGGGACGCCCAGCACCAGCAGCGCGACGACGACGACGAAAAGCGCGGCGACCATCGATGCCGGGCGCCTAGAGCCTGGCCGCGTCGGCGTCGAACTCGCCGCCGGCGAGGAACCTGCCATCGCGCAGGTAGCTCCGACCCATCAGCAACAGGTGCACGATCATCAGCGCAAAGCCCACCGGCATCGCCAGGTACACGGCGCCGATCGGGATTTCCAGCACCGGCGTCGTCTGGGACCAGGTGAGCATCGCGTAGCGCAGGCCGACGACCGTCATCAGGGCGAAGAATCCCAGCAGCACGGCGAATATCCCGACGCGGATCGCAGCGGCGTGGCGCGGCGCCTTCTGCTGCAATGCGTCGATGCCGATGTGTCCGCCATGGCGCAGGACCAGTCCGGCGCCGACGAGCGTCAGCCAGATCATCGTGTAGCGTGACGCCTCCTCGACCCACAGGATCGACCGGTCGGTGACAAAGCGCAGCGCGACGTTGGCGAACACCATGCAGGCCATCGCGGCGAGCATGACCACGACGCACCACCGGTTGACAGCGCAGAGCCGCCGATCGAAGGTCGCGAGCATCAGATGGGTCCCGGTTGGGATTCGCACGATGCATCGATCCGGACGATCGGGCATCGGCCGCGGATTCTCCCATGATGCGGCGACGACCCTGTAGCGAATTGGTTGTTCACTACGTCAGGAGACCTGGCACTATAATTGCTGCAGCGTTGCCCATGATGGATGCCAGCTACATCGACGCCGCGCCGATGGATCCTTCCGAAATCTATGCGAAGACCGAACTCGGCCTGCGGGAACTCAAGGAGCGCACGCTCAACCTCCCGTTGACCTTGCGCAGTCTCCTGATCCTGATCGACGGCAACTGCACCGTCGCCCAGGTGCTCGCCAAGGCGCGCGCCCTGAAGCTCGACGAGCGCGCGATGACGGCCCTGGAGCGCGGGGGGCTCATCGCCAAGCGCTTTTCTGCGCCCTCGGTCTCGAGCGGCCCGGATGTGCAGGAGGCCGCCCCTCAGCGCTCGCAGGACGAGGTCGAGCGCTTCCTGCAGGCGCAGCAGATGATGAGCGACGCGATCAATGCGCATCTCGGCTTGCGCGGCTACGGCATGATGATGCGGCTGCAGAAGACCGCCAACGTGCGCGACCTCCACGACCTGCTTCCCGAGTTCGCCAAGGCGCTGGTGAAACGCCTGGGCATCGAGCCCGCGACGCCGATCGTGTCGTCGATCGAGCGCCTGCTCGCCGCACCGTGAACTTCGCCCCGGATGCGACCCGCGCGGTACCCGCGCAGGTGCTGCGCGCGCCCGGACGGGGTGGGAACGACCTCTAGCCAGGCATGGTCCCAACGCGCTTCGCGAGCCTGAAGCTCAGGAAAGTTCCCAGCGCAGCGACGCATATCGTCAACGCCATCGGGCGCGCGCTGCCGTCGAACGTCAGTCCAACGATCAGGGCAGCGGTCGAGGCGACGGCGAGCTGCACGAAGAACAACAGCGACGACGCACTGCCGGCGATGTCGGGGAACGGCGTCAGCGCGGCGGCGATCGCGCCCGGCATGGTCATCATCAGCGCCACCATGAACACGAACATCGGCGCGACGACCGCCAGCGGGTGATTGACGCGAAGCGCGGCGAGCCCCGCCAGCGCGGCCCCGGCCGCGAGCATCAGCGTCGTCCCGGCCCCGATCAGCCGGTCGATGCCCGTGCGCCTGACCAGCCGGCTCGAGAGCGTCGCTCCCATCAGGTTGCCGAGCATCACGCTTCCGAACAGCCAGCTGAAGCCGGTCTCCCCGCGTCCCATCGCCGAGACGAACACGAACGAGCTTCCTGCCAGGAAGGCGAACAGCCCGCTCTGGCCGAAGGCCGCGACCAGCAGGTACACGAGGTAGCGACGCGAGCGCAGGAGCCGGGCGTAGTTGGTGGCGATGACCCGCGGATCGGTCGCGCGCGGATTGGGAGTACGCAGCGTTTCCGGCAGCGCGGCGAAGGTCCAGACGAACAGGACGGCGCCGAACGCGGCGACGAACACGAAGTTCGCCTCCCACCCGAACCAGACGTGCAGATGACTGCCGATGATCGGTGCGACGATCGGCGCGATGCCCAGCACCATCCCCATCAGCGACAGGATGTGCGCAGCCCTCTCCCCCGCGTAGAGGTCGCGCGCAATCGCGCGCGGGATGACCGCGATCGGGGCCATCATCAGTCCCTGCACGAGCCTCCCGCCGATCAGCGTCCACACGCTCTGCGACAGCGCGCACACGGCCGAGGCGACGACGAAGACCCCGAGCCCCCACAGCAGCGTGGGCCGGCGCCCGAGGCGGTCCGACAGCGGCCCTGCAGCGAGCTGGGCACAGCCCCAGGCATACATGTAGACCGACAGCGTGAGCTGCACCCGGTCGGGCGTCGTCGACAGCGCACGCACCATCGACGGCATCGACGCCAGGTAGATGTCCATGGTCAACGGTGCGAGCGCGATCAGCGCTCCGAGCAGCAACGTCAGCGCGCCCGCACCGGCTTTCAGCATGCCTTATCGGGTGCGTTCCGCTTCGAGGCGTCGAGTCGGGGCGTCATCACCTCGGCGATGATCTTCGCCAGCCTGCGCTGGCTGGCCTCCGATGGGTGCAGCCCGTCTTCGGCGAACATGTCCGGCCGGGGCGAGAACCGGACTGGAATGTGCACGACGTCGGGGACGCGCCCGAGAGCCTCCCGTGCGACGTGGTCGAAGCGCCGCACGCGCAGGCCCACGATCCAGCGCAATGGCCGCCGCAGCTTCGGAAACTCGTCGAGCGGCGGCAGGCCGAGGCAGGCGATCACCGCGTCGGGCGAATGCCTGCGCAGGTCGTGCAGCAGCTTGAGGAGCTGCCGGCGATAGCGAGCGCTGCGCTCGAGCTTCAGCACGTCGTTGACACCCACGGACACCAGGATCGCGTCGAATGTCTGGCTGGGCAGGCCGGGAACGATGTCGAGGCGCACGCCACGCGCGCTCGCCCCGATCTTTCCGGCAGCGTGCCAGTTGATCTCGCGTGCAAGGCGACCCGACATGAAGCGCGCCACGTGGCCCACGGTCGACTGCTCGATGCGTCTCGCCCCCACGCCGGCGACGATCGAATCGCCGATCGCCAGGAAATGCAGCGGATCGCCGCGCCCGATCCTGCCCGTAGGCGGCCCGACCGGCGGAACGAAATTCATCGCATGCCGGCGCAGCGTGAATGCCTGCGAGAACACGACGGGAAAGAGCGAATAGATGAACAGCCGTCCGACGAGCTTGCGCACGAGCTGCGCGAGGGTCAGCGATTCTTCGGGGGCATCGCCCGGCGGATCACGCGGCTCAGCCATGACACAGGACGACGGTCTTCAGCGTCGTCAATCCGTACGGCGCCTCGAATCCCTTCTCCCTGCCGTATCCGGAATGCTTGACGCCCCCGAACGGCCGCTCGACGCCCCCGCCCGCGCCGTAGCTGTTGACGAAAACCCGGCCGCTGCACACGCCGCGCGCCATCCGCAGCCCGCGCCCACCATCGCGCGTCCACACACCGGCGACCAATCCGTAGCCGGTCGCATTGGCAAGCCGCAGGGCGTCGGCTTCGTCGTCGAAAGGCATGGATGCGAGCGCGCGACCGCGCTGCACCGGGGAGAACCTGCCCCAGACCCCGTCACGCGCGCGCTGCGCCGCTTCCACGGCAGCGGCGATGTCGGCAGCTCCGCCGCGGGCGATCGAGGCGAAGGCCGTCCCGTCCGGCGGATCGGTCATCGGCAATGTGGCCCCATCCGCAGCGGCGACGAAGCGGTTGTCGATGAAATGGCACGCCGGAAGGCTCGATGGGGGCCAGCGAAGCTCCGGGGCGTTCAGCATCGGCTGCACAAGGACTGGAACCTCGGGAAGTGAAGGCGGGAATGCGATCAAGCATAGCGCAGCCGGCGGATGTAACAAATCGCTACGGCTGCCGCGCAGCGTCAACGACCGTCGCGAGCGACCCGTTGGTGGTGGTGGCGCGACGCGAATCGCGGCGCGCATCGGCGGGCAGCGTCCGCCACGGGCAAAGGAGACCGACGATGCCAGCACGCCTCATGCAATCCACGATCGCCGCCACACTGGCCGCATCCGCGATATCCTTCGCACCCGCCGCGCACGCGGACCGCCTCGGCTTCAGCGTTGCGATCGGCGGACCCGGTTACGCGGTCGCGTTCGGCAACGCGCCATATTGGGGACGGCCTGCCTGGCCGGCCTACGGCTACCGGTCGCAGCACTTTCGACCGCAGTGGCGTCCGGTTCATGCCCCGCCCCCGGCAGGCTACGTCGTCGCCGGCTATGTCGTCTCCAGCTACGCTCCCCCGGGTGTCTACGCCCCCCGTGCCGCCCATGCGCCTCCGGTCATCTATCGCAGGCACTACGCGCACCATCCGGGTGTCGAATCATACTGGGATCGCCGCGTCGATCACGATCGCGATTGAGCGCAATCCGCCGCGCCGGTGTCGCCGGCATCGCGGATTGCCAGGGGTCGGCGCGGTCGTGCCTGGCCGGCGACGGTGATATCCTGACGTTCCATGCGCAACGGGACGTCATCATGAACGCGCCTGCCAAGCTTCGCGAACTAACGCCATCGACGATCGGCCCCAACGACGTCCGGGGGCTCGAAATGATCCGCCGCCTCGTCGGGTTCGCGACGGTGAGCCGCGATTCGAACCTCGCGCTGATCGAGTGGATCGGCGCCTACCTCGAAAGTCACGGTGCGACGACGTCGCTGACCTACAACGACGAAAAGACCAAGGCCAACCTGTTTGCCACCCTCGCCGCCCGCAGCGGCAATGCGTCCCACGACGGCATCGTGCTGTCCGGCCATACCGATGTCGTGCCCGTCGACGGCCAGCCATGGACGACCGATCCGTTCGTCGCGACGCTGAAAGGGGACCGGCTGTACGGGCGCGGTGTCGCGGACATGAAGAGCTTCTCCGCGATCGCCCTCGCCTTCGTGCCCGAATTCCTCCGCCGCGGACTCGAGCGACCGTTGCACTTTGCGCTGTCCTACGACGAGGAGGTCGGCTGCATAGGCGTGCGGCGCCTGATCGCCGACGTCGTCGCGAAAGGCTGGAAGCCCGCGGGCTGCATCGTCGGCGAGCCGACCGGGATGCAGCTGGTCGTCGCGCACAAGGGCAGGTCCACCTGGCGCTGCCGCGTCCGCGGGCACGAGGCGCATTCGTCGCTGACGCCCAGGGGCGTCAACGCCGTCCAGATCGCCTGCGAGATCGTTTCGTACATCGCGGAGCAGGCGCGGCGGTACCGCGATCGCGGCCGCCGCGACGACGCCTACGACGTGCCCTTCACGACGCTGCACGTCGGCACGATCCAGGGTGGGACCGCGCTCAACATCGTGCCGCGCGACTGCTCGTTCGATTTCGAGATGCGGAACCTGCCGCTGGACGACCCGCAGGCGTTCTACGCCGACCTGCGCCGGCACGCCGACACGTTCCTGCCGGCGATGCACGCCGTCGACCCGGCCACCTACATCGAATTCGATTCGCTGACGTCGGCCGCCGGATTCGATGCCGGCGAAGAGAGCGCGATCGCGGTGCTCGGCAGGCATTGCAACGGGGGCGCCGACTGCGGCAAGGTGTCGTTCGGCAGCGAGGCGTCGCTGTTCCACGGCGCGAACATTCCCACCGTGCTCTGCGGTCCCGGCCATATCGCGCAGGCGCACCAGCCCGACGAATGGATCAGCCTCGATCAGCTCGCGCGCTGCGAGGCTTTCATGCTGCGCCTCGCCGACCGCCTCTGCGCAGCCTGATGCCGCATCGTCGGGGGCGCTGACGCGACGATGAAGGATCCTGGCGCAGCATCCGCGATCGACGTCGCGCTTCCGGACATCACGCGCTGGGCAGAAGGCAACACCGGCGTGCCCTACGTCTGGCGCCATGTCGGCGAGCGCGCCGGCCCGCAGGTCACCATCCAGGCGTTGACTCACGGCAACGAGGTCTGCGGTGCGCTCGCGCTGGACTGGCTGCTTGCCGAAGGCTTCCGGCCGACGCACGGAACGCTGACACTGATCTTCGCCAATGTCGCGGCCTACTCGAGCTTCGACCGCAGCGATCCGTTCGCATCGCGCTGCCTCGACGAGGACTTCAACCGACTGTGGGATGCGTCCGTGCTCGACGGACCGCGCAGGACGCGCGAGCTCGCGCGCGCCCGTGAATTGCGCGCCTGCTACGACGCCACCGATTTCCTGCTCGACCTGCATTCGATGACCGACCCTTGTCCCCCGCTCGCCCTCGCCGGGCGGCAGCGCAAGGGACTCGAGCTCGCCCACGGCATCCGCATGCCCGAATACGTGATCGTCGACGCCGGACATCAGGCCGGACGCAGGTTGCGCGACTACGCGCAGTTCGACGATCCCGTCGACGCGCGCAGCGCACTCCTCGTCGAATGCGGTCAGCATTGGGAGGTGATGGCCCCGATGGTCGCCAAACAGGCGACACTGCGCTTCCTGCAGCATTTCCGGATGGCCGACCCGGGATTCCTCGAGGCGCATCTCGATGCCGGCATTCTGCCGCCGCAACGGACGATCGAGATCACCGATGTCGTGACGATCGGCAGCCCCGATTTCGCCTTCGCCCTTCCGGTGAACGGCATGCGGATCGTCGCCGAGGGCGGGACCCTCATCGCACGGGACGGCGGGCGCGAGATCCGGTCGCCCTACGACGACTGCGTGATGATCATGCCGGCACGGCGGCCGAAGC
Organism: Casimicrobiaceae bacterium; assembly: GCA_035470905.1. Classification (GTDB taxonomy): domain Bacteria; phylum Pseudomonadota; class Gammaproteobacteria; order Burkholderiales; family Casimicrobiaceae; genus VBCG01. The sequence goes on along the minus strand of DATIQL010000225.1, from coordinate 18,627 downwards.
AGGGCGAGACGGCCGTGCGGCTCGGGCGCTACGTCGGCTGAGGGCCCATGCCGCCTGGATGCGCGCAGGAGCGGCCGGGAATGTCGTACCAGTAACGCCGCGTCCGGTCGCGCTAGGCACTGGCCACGATCGGCTTCCCGGGGGCGAGCAGCACGCTGATCGCGCCCTCGACGTCGGTTCGCGCGCATTCGGCGCCCGCGCGCACGTAATGCGCGAGGATCTCGCCGCGAGGGTGCCCGAAGCGATTGCGATACCCGGCGGCGATGATGGCGATGCGTGGCGATACCGCCGCGACGAAAGTGGGCGTCGACGAGGTTCGCGAGCCGTGGTGCGGAACGACGAGGACCTCGGCGCGCAACGCCGACGCGTCGCGGGCGAGCAGTTCGCCCTCCGACATGGCCTCGATGTCCCCGGTCAGCAGCACGCTGCCCGCCCTGGATGCCACGCGCAGCACGCAGGAGAGGTCATTGCTCTTGCGGGCCGCCTGCGAGTACGCGGAAGCGGCCGGGTGCAGGATCTCGAATGCGACGCCGTCCCACTCCCACCGGTCGCCGGCGGCACAGGGAATGGCCGCGGTCGGAATGGCCGCTTCCGGGCCGGTCACGGCGGTGAGCACCGGATGGCCGGCAGGCAGCGACGACATCAGCGACCCGACGGATACCGCCTTCAGGACCGAGCGCGCGCCGCCAGAATGATCGGTGTCCGCATGACTCACGACCAGGGTGTCGAGCCTGGCGACGCCCGCGGCGCGCAGGAACGGGGCGATGATGCGTCCGCCGGCGTCCACGCTGTCGGTGAACCGCGGGCCGGCGTCGTAGAGCAGCGAATGGCCCGCGGTCGATACCAGCACCGCGAGTCCCTGCCCCACGTCGAGGACGACGATCCGGGCACCGCCGTCCGGCACGCCGGGCGGAGACAGCAGCAGCATCGGCAGCGCGCACAGCGTGCCCAGCGGCCGGCCCGGCACACCCCGCGGCGCGAACAGCCACAGCATCCCCGCGATCGCGATCGCGACCGTCCACGCGCGCGGCGCGTGCGAGGCCCACGCGGCGAGCGGCGAGGCGGCGAGTGCCTCGAGCCAATGCATCAGCGCCGAGAGAATCACGTGCGCAACCTGCCACGGGAGATCGAAAGGCAGCACGATGCCGGTCAGTGCGAGCGGAACGATCATGAGCGTGACGGCTGGAATCGCGACGGCGTTCGCGACCGCCGACGCGATCGATACCTGCTGGAACAGCGCAAGCGTTCCGGGAACCAACCCGACCGTGACGACCCACTGCGCATGTGCGGCCTCGCGCGCCATCGCGGTCGCGCGCGCGCGCCAGCTGCGCGCCGGACGCGCACGAAGGCGTCCGCTGCAGACATACAGCAGCAGACCGACGGCCCCGAACGACAGCCAGAATCCCGGCGACAAGCCGGCCCACGGGTCCCAAGCCAGCACGGCGCACAGCGACCACAGCCAGACGAGGGCCGCCGTGCCGGGACGCCCCACCCACAAGCCTGCAGAAGCGACCAGCAGCATCAGCAGCGTGCGCACGGCAGGCACTTCGGCGCCGGCGAGAAGCACGTATCCGCCGGCCACGCAGACCCCGAAGAGCGTCGCGACCTTGCGCGCAGGCAGATGCGAGGTCAGCGTCGTGCTGCGGCGCGCGAGTCCGAGCACGCAAGCGGCTGCGAGTGTCGCGAAGACAGTGACATGCAGGCCGGAGATCGATACCAGATGCGTGATTCCGGTGCGGTTGAACACGCTCCACTGGGCCTCGGGGATGGCGCGCTGGTCGCCGATCGCGAGCGCCGCGAGAACGCCGCGATAGGGCGCCCCCGCGAGCGCGGCATCGATCCGCTCGCGGATCCTCTCGCGCGCGTGCTCGATGTAGTCTCCGGGCCGCCCAGCGAATGCGGCAACCCGGACATTCCCCGGATCGTCGCGCACGTAGCCGGTCGCGCGGAGGTTGCGCTCGAGCAGCCACGCTTCGAGGTCGAATCCGTGCGGGTTGACGTTGCCGTGCGGACGCTTCAGGCGCAGCGTCAGCGTCCAGCGCTCGCCTGCGCGCACTACCGGGGGCGGCGCAGACGCAACGTCGTCCCTGGCGCGCGGCGCGAACCACGCGAGTGAAACGCGCCGCGGGACGACCGCCCCCGGCGTCAGCGCACGTTCGATCGCGAACGCGAATCGCGCGCCATTTCCGCCATTGTGCGGCAGATCGTCGACGATGCCGGTGACGCGCAGGTCGCGATCCTCCCACGCGGCGGGCAAGGCATCGGCGAGCCGGAGCTCCGCGCGGCCGGCGGCATAACAGAAGCCGAGCGAAGTGGCCGCGCAGATCGCGAGGGCCATCGACAGGTGCCGCCCTGGCGTCGCGCGTCTGCAGCGGGCGACCAGGACGAGCCCCGCGACGGTTGCGCACGCCGCGAGGACCGCGCAAGGCCACGGCAGCGGCGGCAGGCGCGCGCATGCCTGCAGCCCCGTGGCGCCGATCGCAAATCCCCCGAGGACACCGGCGACCGGAAAGGACATGCGCAAGCACCCTCGGTTTCGGTGCCATCATCCTGCGCGAAGACGGCATCCGGGCACGATCGGCCGTTCGGCCGATGCACGTCCGGTCGGACGAAGCCGGTCAGCGGGACGGTTCGAGGGCGGGGGTACGGCGGGCCCGGTCGCGTCAGCGCGACGGGTAGAGCACGAGCTGCGTGCAGCGAAAGAGCGCGATCGGCCGCTCGTCGCCGTTGCGCGTCACCGTCGCGTCCCATACCTGGGTCGTCCGCCCGAGGTGCACGGCACTGGCCGTGCACGCGATCGTGCCGTCGCGCGCGGTCCCGAGGAAATTCGCCTTGAGCTCGATCGTCGTGAAGTTGGCGGCATCCTCGGGCAGGTGACCGAGGCAGGCATAGCCGCAGGAAGTGTCGGCAAGCGCCACGACGGTCGCCGCATGCAGGTACCCGTTGGGTGCGAGCAGTTCCGGCCGGATCTTGAGCTCCGATTCCAGGCGGCCCTCGCAGATCGCCGTGATGCGCACCCCGACGAGCCCCGGCAGGAACCCCGTTCCACGGCGATTCGCCACCTCGAGCGTGAAATCCTTGCGCAGCGGCATCGGGTCCCCGCGTCGCGCTCGGCGCCGGCGAATCAGGCGGATGCGACGCGGGCCGGTGCGGCCAGCGCCTGGTCGAGATCGGCGACGAACCGGTCGACGGCCTCGACCGGTGTGTCCCATGCGCACATCAGGCGCACGCCCGTCTCCCCGACGAACGGGTAGAAATGCCAACCTCTCGCATAAAGGGCGTCGATCGCGGTCGCGGGCAGATCGACGAAGACGCCATTCGCCTGCACCGGGGCGAGCAGACGTGCCTGCGGGAAGGCCTCCAGCGCGCGGGCGAGCCGACGCGCCATCGCATTGGCGTTCGCGGCGTGTAGGAGCCACGCGCCGCCCTCCAGCACCCCGAGCCAGGGCGCCGCGAGGAACCGCATCTTGGAAGCGAGCTGCCCGGCCTGCTTGCGGCGGCGCGCGAATTCGTCTGCGAGATCGAGATCGAAGAACAGGATTGCCTCGCTGCCCGGCAATCCGTTCTTGGTGCCGCCCAGGCACAGCACGTCCACGCCGGCGCGCCAGCTGATGTCGGCCGGGGCACAGCCGAGCGAAGCGACGGCGTTGGCGAAGCGCGCGCCGTCCATCTGCACGCGCATGCGGCGAGCGTGGGCGGCAGCGCACAGGGCCGCGATCTCCGCGGGCGAGTAGACGGTGCCGAGCTCCGTCGCCTGCGTGAGCGACAGCGCCCGCGGGCGCGACGAATGCTCGTCGTGCGGGGTCACCGCTGCGCCGACGACGGCGTCGGGCGTCAGCTTCGCATCGGGGAGGTCGACGGTCACCAGCGTCGCGCCGCCGCTCATGAACCCGGGTGCGCCGCACTCGTCGACGTTGACGTGCGCCAGCGCGTGGCAGACGATCGCATCGGTGCTGCGGCAGATCGACGCGAGCGCCAGCGAATTGGCCGCTGTGCCGTTGAACACGAAATGGACGTCGCAGTCGGTCTCGAAGACAGCGCGCAGCGCGTCGCTCGCCGCCCGGGTCCAGTCGTCGGCGCCGTAGCCCGATGCGTGGCCGGTGTTCGCGGCCTCCAGGGCGCGCCACGCTTCGGGACAGATCCCCGCGTTGTTGTCGCTCGCGAACTGCGGTGCCATTGCCTCCATCATCGACCCTTCAGGCGAGATCGACCCTCACCCGCCCGCCGCTTGCGCGTCGCGGAGCCACTCCCGCACGCGGGAGAGGGCTGGGGTGAGGAGAACATCACAGCCGCTCGCCGACCCAGTCGGGAACCGATTTCAATGCCTGCGGCAACGCCGCGGCATCATTGCCGCCGGCCTGCGCCATATCCGGCCGCCCGCCGCCCTTGCCGCCCACCTGCTGCGCGACGTGATTGACGAGCTCGCCTGCCTTCACCTTCGACGTCAGGTCGGCGGTCACGCCTGCGATCAGCGTCACCTTGCCATCGGCCACGCTTCCGAGCACGATCGCGGCGCTCTTCAACTTGTCCTTCAGCTTGTCGACGGTCTCGCGCAGCACCTTCGCATCCCCACCGTCGATCGTCGCGGCGACGATCTTCGCGCCCTTGATCTCGACGGCGCGGACCGCGAGGTCGTCGCCCGCGCTCGAGGCGGCCCTCGCCTTCAGGCGCGAGAGCTCGCGTTCCGCATTGCGAGCGGACTCCTGCAGCTGCGCGATGCGCGCCTCGATTTCCGCGAGCGGCGCCTTCAGCGCCTGCGCTGCCGCAACGAGCTGAGCCTCCTGCTTCTGGATGTGCGCGAGCGCGCCCTTGCCGGTGACGGCTTCGACGCGGCGTATGCCTGCGGCGACGCCGGACTCGCCCAGAATCTTGAACAACCCGATGTCGCCGGTGCGCGCCACGTGCGTGCCGCCGCAGAGCTCGCGCGAGGTCCCGATGTCCAGCACCCGCACCTCGTCGCCGTATTTCTCGCCGAACAGCATCATTGCGCCGAGTTTCTGCGCATCGGCGATCGGCATCGTGCGGGCCGACGTCGCGGCATTGTCGATGATCTCGGCATTGACCAGCACCTCGACCCGGCGCAACTCGTCGTCGGTCATCGGCGCGTTGTGGGCAAAATCGAAGCGCGTCCTGTCCGGGTCGACCAGCGATCCCTTCTGCTGGACGTGCGCACCGAGAACCTCGCGCAGCGCCTTGTGCATCAGGTGCGTCGCCGAATGGTTGCGCATCGTGCGCCCGCGCGCCTCGTGATCGACGCTCGCGGCGACGACGTCGCCTACGGAGAGCTCGCCGGTCTTCACCTCGCCGACGTGGCCGATGACCTCCGGCTGGATCTTCTGCGTGTCGGACACCGCGAACAGCGTCAGGCAGGCTCCGCCTTTCGAAAGCTCGCCACGGTCGCCGACCTGCCCGCCCGACTCGGCATAGAAAGGCGTGCGATCGAGGACGACGACCCCGCGATCGCCGGCGGCGAGGGCGTCGACGCGCACGCCCTCGCGGTAGAGGGCGCAGATCCGGCCCTCGTCGGACAGCGTCTCGTAGCCGCGGAAGCGCGTTTTCGGCCCCTCGTAGGCGAGCGTCTCGCCCGATTTGAACTGCGAGGCGGCGCGCGCCCGCTCACGCTGCGCGTCCATCGCGCGGTCGAATCCGGATTCGTCCACCGCGACGCCACGCTCCCTGCAGACGTCGGCGGTGAGATCGAGCGGAAAGCCGTAGGTGTCGTAGAGCGCGAACGCGGTCTCGCCGTCGAGGACCTTGACGCCGCCGGCCAGTGCCTGATCGAGCATCTTCATGCCATGCTCGAGCGTTTCTCCGAAGCGTTCCTCCTCGGTCTTCAGCACCTGCGCAACGCGCTCCCTGTCGCGGGTCAGCTCGGGATAGGCGTCTCCCATCTGCCGGTCGAGATCCTCGACCAGGCGATGGAAGAACGGGCGCTTCTGGCCGAGCTGGTAGCCATGGCGAATCGCGCGCCGGATGATCCGCCGCAACACGTAGCCGCGTCCCTCGTTGCCGGGGATCACACCGTCGACGATCAGGAATGCGCAGGCGCGAATGTGGTCGGCGATCACCTTGAGCGACGGATTGTCGCGATCCGCGACGCCCGTCTCGCGCGCCGCCGCGTCGATCAGCGCGACGAAGAGGTCGATCTCGTAGTTCGAATGGACATGCTGCAGCACGGCGGCGAGCCGCTCGAGCCCCATGCCGGTATCGACGCAGGGCTTCGGGAGCGGCGTCATCGTGAAGCCGTCGGCGCCCTTCTGGCGATCGAACTGCATGAACACCAGATTCCAGATCTCGATGTAACGGTCGCCATCGGCGTCGGGAGAACCCGGGGGACCGCCGAACACATCGGGGCCGTGGTCGTAGAAGATTTCCGAGCACGGCCCGCAAGGGCCCGTGTCCGCCATCTGCCAGAAATTGTCGCTCGCGTACTTCGCACCCTTGTTGTCGCCGATGCGGATGCAGCGCTCGGGCGGGATGCCGATCTACCGTGTCCAGATGTCGTAGGCCTCGTCGTCGTCGATGTAGACGGTGGCCCACAGGCGTTCGGGCGGAAGCCGGAAGTGCTCGGTCAGAAGCTCCCATGCGAACCGGATCGCGTCGTGCTTGAAGTAGTCGCCGAAGCTGAAATTCCCGAGCATCTCGAAGAACGTGTGATGGCGCGCCGTGTAACCGACGTTCTCGAGGTCGTTGTGCTTGCCGCCGGCGCGCACCGACCGCTGCGACGTCGTCGCGCGCGTGTACGGCCGGCTCTCGGCGCCGGTGAACACGTCCTTGAACTGCACCATGCCGGAGTTGGTGAACAGCAGCGTGGGGTCGTTCGCCGGAACGAGCGGCGAGCTCGGGACCTGCGTGTGGCCCTTCGATACGAAGTAATCGATGAACGTACGGCGAATGTCGGCGACTTTCATGCGGGTCCGTTGGGTGCGTCGGTCGACGCAGGGATGGCGCTTCGACCGTCGAGAAATCAAAAGCTTACATTTTATCCCGAACCTGCCATGCTGCGGGAAACCGCGCTGCGCGAGGACGCCCTGCGGCCGCCGGCTGCGATCGTGCGGCAGCGCCTCGGCGGCAGGCTCCGCAATCCTTGGTTACACTTCAGACTGCGACATCGTCCCCGCATGGTGGTCAACTGTCGCGAGGCTTCGCGTGGAGGCCCGTTTGGAACCATCGGAGCAAAGCATCGACCTGCCGCAGGTGCATCTCGTCAACCCGCTGTGGGATCCCAGCGGAGGGGCCGACTGGCGCACCATCGATACCTGGCGCCTGCTGCGCCAGCATGCCCGTGTCGGGCTGTGGACCGAATACGAGCCTTCGGCGGTCTTCACCCGCGATTACCCGGTCCAGCGCATCCGGCCGCTGTCGCTCCAGATCCCCCGCGGCGGAACACTGGCGTTCATCGGCACCTACTTCCGGATCGGACACTGGACGCGCCTCGCCTCCTTTGATCGCGTCCTGATCCTCTACAACACCGATCAGCCCGATCGGCTGGCCAAGAACCTGCAGCGCCTCGCGCGTGCGGGGCACGAGGTCGGGGTCGTATACACGTCGCAGGCATTGCGCCAGTTGCACGGCGGCCACGGCGAAGTCCTCGAAAGCCCGATCGACGTGCAGCGCTTCCATCCTTCGCGCGAGCCGCGCATTGCGCGACCGTTCACCGTTGGTCGCCTGTCGCGCGACCTGCGCTCCAAGCACCACGAGGAAGATCCGCTGCTGTGGCGGGCGCTCGCGCTGGCCGGCTGCCGCGTCAGGTTGATGGGAGCAACCTGCCTGACCGGGGAGCTCTCAGGCCACCCCGGCATCGAGGTGCTGCCCGCCGGCGCCGAGGATCCCGCGACGTTCCTGCGCTCGCTCGATTGCTTCGTCTACCGCACCAGCGCGCGCTGGTTCGAAGCATACGGGCGGGTCGTCATGGAAGCGATGGCGACCGGCCTGCCCGTCGTCGCCGGAGAACGCGGCGGATATGTCGAACAATTGCTCGACGGAACGACCGGGCATGTCGTGTCGTCGACCGCCGAGGCGGTCGCGCGCGTGCTCGCGCTCGCCGGCGATCGCGAACGGGCCGCAGGGTTAGGCAATGCCGCACGCCGTCGCGCGTTCGCGCTCAATACCGAGGACCTGCCCCGCCGCACCGTCGCCCTGCTGGCCGGCCGCAACAACGTCCTCGATCCGCATTCCGACCCTAGCGGGGTCGCGGCCGCCACGGGCTGATCCGGCGCATCGCGCCTGCCCGCGTCATTCCAGGTCGCCGTCGACGCTCGCGCCTGCCGCGCGCAACACCTTGAACGCGATCGCGGCGCCGTAGCCGCGCGACATCAGGAAACGGATCTGCCGACCCTTTTCGCGGTCGTCTCGCGGAGCCTGCCCGAAACGCCGCGACCACAGCGCAATCGCATCGGCGAGTTCGTCGCGCGATTCCAGCGCCCCGAGGGCCTCCCTGGCGACTGCAGGCGCGATCCTCCGGTCGTGGAGGTCACGCGCAATCGCCCGCTTGCCGAAGCGCCCCGCACGGTGTTCGACGATGCCTTGCGCATAGCGGGCGTCCGACAGGTAGCCCAGGCGCTCGAACTCGTCGAGGGTTGCGGCAATGCTCGCCTCCGCGATGCCGCGCGCGCGCAGGCGCTGCTGCAATTCGGCGCTGCTGAGATCGCGCCGTGCAAGCATGCGGATCGCCGCGGCACGGGCCGACGGCGGCGGCTTGTCGCGCGCATCGCGCATCGTCGGCCGGATGCGCCGCTCAGTCCTCGGCGCCGCCGGCGTCGCCCTTGATTCGCGCCGGGGTCGGAACGCCAACGGCGTCGCGGATCCTGGCTTCGATTTCCGCCGCCATTTCCGGGTGCTCCCGCAGGAACTCGCGCGCATTGTCCTTGCCCTGGCCGATCTTCTCGCCGCCATAGGCATACCAGGCGCCGGATTTTTCGATGATCCGGTGGTTGACGCCCAGCTCGATGATTTCGCCTTCGCGGCTGATGCCCTCGCCGTAGAGGATGTCGAACAACGCCTCCCGGAACGGCGGCGCAACCTTGTTCTTCACGACCTTGACGCGCGTCTCGTTGCCGACGACTTCCTCGCCGCGCTTGATGGCGCCGATGCGACGGATGTCGAGGCGCACCGATGCGTAGAACTTCAGCGCATTGCCTCCGGTGGTCGTTTCAGGGTTGCCGAACATGACGCCGATCTTCATCCGGATCTGGTTGATGAAAATGACCAGGACGTTTGCCCGCTTGATGTTCGACGTCAGCTTGCGCAGCGCCTGACTCATCAGGCGCGCCTGCAGGCCCGGCAGCTGATCGCCCATCTCGCCTTCGATTTCGGCCTTCGGCACCAGCGCCGCGACCGAATCGACGACGATGACGTCGACGCCGCCGGAGCGAACGAGCATGTCGGCGATCTCCAGTCCCTGCTCACCGGTATCGGGCTGCGAGATCAGCAATTCGCCGACATTGACACCCAGCTTGCCGGCGTAGACGGGATCGAGCGCATTCTCGGCGTCGATGTAGGCGGCGGTACCGCCGGCTTTCTGGACCTGGGCGACCACCTGCAGGCACAGCGTGGTCTTGCCCGAGGATTCGGGACCGTAGATCTCGACGACGCGTCCCCGCGGCAGCCCGCCCACGCCGAGGGCGATGTCGAGCCCCAGGGACCCGGTCGACACGACCTGCAGATCGTTCTGGATCTGGGCGTCGCCCATTTTCATGATCGAGCCCTTGCCGAACTGCTTTTCGATCTGCGCCAGTGCGGCGGCGAGCGCCTTGCCTTTGTTGTCGTCCATTTGGGTACCGGGTGTGGGGAATCGGGGCGATGAGGTGGGGGATTGGCGGCGATTATTGCATGGAACGATCGTTCGATGGAAGCGGCCCGACGGCCTAGGCTCGAAGGCGAATTGCGGCCGGAATGCGTCCTACGGCGCCTTTGCCGCCTCGATCAGGCCCCCGAGGGCGATGCCCACGGACGCCTCGCGCACGGCCGCCCGGTCGCCCGGCAGGTGCTCGCTGCGCACACCCGGGGTCCCGCCCCCCCGGCGGGCCCAGGCGAAGCAGACCGTCCCGACGGGTTTCCGGGGCGACCCGCCGCCCGGTCCGGCAATCCCGGTGACCGCCACGGCGATGTCCGCCCGGCTGCGCGCGAGCGCCCCTTCCGCCATCGCCGCGGCGACCGGCTCGGAAACCGCGCCGTGGGCCTCGATCAGCGCGCGATCGACGCCGAGGAGCTCCGTCTTGGCGTCGTTCGAGTAGGTGACGAAACCGCGATCGAACCAGTCCGAGCTTCCGGCGATCGAGGTGATCGCCCCGGCGACGAGCCCGCCGGTGCAGGATTCGGCGGTCGCCACGCGCAGTCCGCGGGCCAGCAGGATGCGTCCGAGCCCGGCAGCCAGCGCCTCGTTGGCGCCGCGGCTCGCTGAGCGACCTTCGTGCTGCGCACTCCGGGATTCGCGCTCGGGGCGGCCCTTCGGGGTCGCTGAGCGACCTTCGTGCTGCGCACTCCGGGAATCGCCCTCGGGGCGGCCCTTCGGGCTCATCCGCACTCCCCCGCTCGCGCCCGGTAGTGGTACGCATACGCAGTCGCGAAACCGAACTTGCGGTAGACGGCGAGCGCCGGCACGTTCCCGGCGTCGACCTGCAGGTACGCGTGCGTCGCCGACTGGCGACGGGCCCAGGTCAGCAGTTCCGCGACGACCCGAGTGGCGAGGCCCCGGCTGCGCGATGCGGCATCGGTCACCATGTCGAAGATGCCGGCGAGCTCGCCGTCGAGCACCGCATGGCCGCAGGCGACGACCCTGCCGTCCCGGCGGGCGACGATCGACCGCGTCAGCAGCGGTGTCCCGGCCAGACGTTCCAGATGCGCGGCGCGCTGCCCGTCGGTCGAGCCGCGCAATGCCGCGACCTCGCGCGCGAATTCGTCGATCGGCGGTGAAGCGAGCGTGATCGCGGCGGAATCCGCCGATTCCCGTGGCGCAGCGGGCGACGGATCCGACGCCGGGCCGAGAGGCGCGACCTGGACCAGCGTCGGGTCGAACGCGATATACCCGCGGTGCCCGAGCGCATCGTCCAGATCCCGAGGCTGGACGAACGGGGTCACGCGGAACAGTGCCGGCAATCCATGTGCAGCATAGAGGCGCTCGCAATGCGCGATCTTGGAGTCCAGCGGCAGCGTCGAGCCGAAATGCGCGTTGACGCTTCGCGCGCGTCTGGCCTTTCCCGGCGACAGGCGCAACAGCCAGCCGTCGTAGAAGAGTTGCCGCTGCGTCTGCAGCGCATTGAGTCCCGCTTCCTCGACGCGCGCCGGGGCGATGCCGTCGCTTGCGCCGGCGGACGGGATGCCCCCCATTACGCGCCCCCGGCGAAGCGTACGACGACTGCGAGCACGATCAGCGCATAACCCGCGGCGACGAAGTCGTCCAGCATCACGCCAAAGCCGCTCTTGAGCGCAGCGTCGAGCTGGCGTATCGGCGGCGGCTTCACGATGTCGAAGAAGCGGAACAGCGCGAACGCAGTGACCTGGCGCATTGCGTCGCTGCCGGTGAACAGGAGCACGAGCAGGAATGCGGCGATTTCGTCGATGACGATGCTGCCGTCGTCGGGCTTGCCAAGATCTGCGCCCGTCACCTGCGCCGACCACACGCCGATCGCGGTGAGGCCCCCGATCGCGACCAGCCACCCTGCGACACCGGCATGCGCGTGCAGCCACCAGGCGATCGGGAACGCCACCAGCGTGCCGAAGGTACCCGGCATCACCGGCGCGAGCCCGGCCCCGAAGCCCAGGGCGATGAAATGTGCCGGGCGGCGGATCAGGAATGCGAACGTCGGGGATTGCATGTTGGCGCGGCGCCGCTCCGCTCATCTGAAGTGATCGAACGCCTGCGGAAGACGGGCGAGCGGGATGCCGAGCTCGTCGCGAACCTGCAATCCCGCCTCGACGCCGATCTACCCGATCGCCGTCAGCGGCAGGCGCAGCGCCAGTGCGAGCGCATCGATGCGCCCGCGCATCGCCGGCGGCGCCGTGAAACAGAGCTCGTAGTCGTCGCCGCCCGCGAGCAGACAGGTGAGCGCCAGGTCGCGCTCGTCCCCTTCGAGCATCGCGCGCAGCGCGGGCGAAGACGGCACCGACGCGAGGTCGACGGTCGCGCCGACGCGCGATTCGGCCAGGATGTGGCCGAGATCGCCGATCAGGCCATCGGACACGTCGATCGCGCCCGAGGCGACGCCTCGCAGCGCGACGCCCAGAGCGACGCGCGGCTCGGGTGCATCGAGCCGCCGGTCGAGCGCTGCGCGCCACTGCGAATCGACATCGGCGCGCCCACCCGCAACGGCCAGCGCCAGTGCCGCATCGCCGAGCGTGCCCGACACGTAGATCGTGTCGCCCGGGTTGGCGCCGCGGCGCAGCAACGCCGAGCCCGCGGGCAGCTCACCGATCGCCGTCACGCAGAGGTTGCGCGGCCCGCGGGTCGTGTCGCCGCCGATCAGCTCGACGTCGTACTGCCGCGCCAGCGCGTCGAAGCCGCGCATGAATGCGGCGACCCACGACTCGTCGGCGTCGGGAAGCGCGCCGGCCAGCAGCGCGAAGCGCGGCAGCGCGCCCATCGCGGCGAGGTCGGAGAGGTTGACTGCGAGCGTCTTGTGACCGAGGCGCTCGGGATCGGCGCCCGCGACGAAGTGGCGCCCTTCGACCAGCATGTCGACGGTCAGGACGTACTCCATCCCCGGCGATGGCGCGATGACCGCGCCGTCGTCGCCGATGCCCACGCGCACGTCGGGATTGTGCGGCGGCCGCCGGAAATATCGCTCGATCAGCTCGAATTCATTCATCCGCGATCCGCCGCCGCGCGGATCTCGTCGGCGCGAAGATCCGGGACGAGCTTGTCGAGGACGCCGTTGACGAACTTGTGCGCGTCGGTGCCGCCATAGGACTTGGCGAGCTCGATCGCCTCGTTGATCACCGCGCGATAGGGAATGTCCAGGCGGCGGAGAAGCTCCCAGGCGCCGATGACGAGCAGCGCCCGCTCGACGGGTGCGAGGTCGGCGGCCTTTCGATCGAGCTTGGGCGCGACCACGGCGAGCAGGTCGTCGTACTCGCGCGTCACCCCGCTCCACAGCTCACCGAAGTACACCGGATCCGCACGGGCATAGCCGGGGCTCGCGACGAGGTCCGCCTCGATCTGATCGTCGGCGTTGCCGGCGATCTGCCGCTGGTAGAGCCCCTGCAGCGCGAGCTCGCGCGCACGGCGGCGCGCCGTCGCCGTGCTCATCGACGGCAGCCCATGCTCATCGCTCCCCGATCGCGTCGATCAGGTTGGCGAGTTCGAGTGCGGCCATCGTCGCTTCGTAGCCCTTGGCGTCCATCCGCGCCTCGGCCTGTGCGTCGGTGTCGCAGGTGAGGATGCCGTTGCCGATCGGGATTCCGAATTCGAGCTGGACGCTCGACACGCCCGCAGCCGATTCGTTGGCAACGATCTCGAAGTGATAGGTGTCGCCGCGTATCACGGCGCCGAGCGCGACCAGCGCGTCGTACGCGCCGCGCTGCGCGAGTCGCTGCAACGCCAGCGGCGTCTCCAGCGCACCGGGAACGGTGACGACGGTCACGTCGCCAGCGGCGACCCCCGCGTCGTCCAGCGCACGCAGCGCGCCGGCCAGCAGGCCGTCGCCCACGCGCGGATTGAAGCGCGACAGGACGATGGCCACGCTCCGGCCTTCACCGCGATGATCGGGGTCGATGCGGGCGATCGGCATGCTACGACGCCTGGCGCGCGGGCGGCGCCTCGTCGTAGCCGGTGACTTCGAGGTCGAAGCCGGCCATGCTCGGCATCTTTCGCTGCCGGGCGAGCAGCCGCATCCTGCCTACGTGCAGGTCGCGCAGGATCTGGGCGCCGATGCCGTAGTTGCGCAGGTCCATCTTGGCGGGGGCCTGCGGCCCGGTGTCGACCGCGCGCCGGCGCAGCTCCTGCGGACTTTCGGTCCGGTGCAGCAGCACGATCACTCCGCGGCCGGCTGCCGCGATCGCGCGCTGCGCCTCGAGCACGCTCCACGAATGCGACGTGCTGTCGGCCTCAAGAAGATCGATGACCGAAAGCGGCTCGTGCACGCGCACCAGCGTCTCGACGTCGGGCGCGATCGGCCCGCGCACCAGCGCGAGGTGCGTCGCGTCCGAGAGCTTGTCGCGGTAGACGACCAGCCGGAATGCGCCCGCGGGCGTCATCAGCGCACGTTCGGCGATGCGCTCGACCAGCCGCTCGGTGCGGCTGCGATGATGGATCAGGTCGACGATCGAGCCGATCTTCAGCCCATGCTCGCGCGCGAAGATCTCGAGATCGGGCAGGCGTGCCATCGTGCCGTCGTCGTTCATGATCTCGCACAGCACCGCGGACGGCGACAGTCCGGCGAGGCGCGCCAGGTCGCAGCAGGCCTCGGTGTGACCGGCGCGGGCGAGCACCCCGCCCGCCTGAGCGACCAGCGGGAACACGTGTCCGGGCTGGACGACGTCCTCGGGCTTGGCATCCGCCGCGGCCGCAACGCGGATCGTGTGGGCCCGATCGGCTGCCGAGATTCCGGTGGTCACGCCCTCCGCGGCTTCGATCGACACGGTGAAATTGGTGCCGTGCATCGACCGGTTGACCTGCGCCATCGGGGCGAGATTGAGGCGCCGGGCGCGTTCCTCGGTGATCGGCATGCAGATCAGTCCGCGGCCGAACCGCGCCATGAAGTTGATCGCCTCCGGGGTCACGCAGTCCGCGGCGAGAACGAGGTCGCCTTCGTTCTCGCGGTCCTCCTCGTCGACGAGGACGACCATCCGCCCCGCCTTCATTTCGGCGACGATCTCGGTGATCGGGGTTATCGGCATCGGCTGGGATCCCGCGGGAGAAACGGCGATTCGGAAGCGCGGAATTCTACCGCATCGCCCTCACGCGACCGCCGTGGGGCTTTCGCCCACCCGCGGGCGCAGGCGCGCCCCGATCGCGCCTTCCCACAGTGCGCGCAAGGCGCGAGCGAGCTCCCGCGGGTATTCGAAAGGATGTCCGACGCAGGCCTCGCCGGCCAATCCCGTCGGCACTGCGTTGGCCGAACACATCTGCCACAGGCCGAGGATCAGCGCGTAGGTGTGCCGCAGCAGTGCGACGCCGTCCCCTGGCGCGAGCTCGGGAAAGTGGCGCTCCAGTCCTGCACCGGCTGCGGCCAGGCGCTCGCTCATCCGCGCCTTGAACGCCGCCGCCGTCTCGCGGGGCACCTCGGTCTCGACGAGACCCTGGCAGCGCGTCGCGAGCGAAAGGAATGCCGGCTTGGCGGCGAGATGTGCGAGCGTGATCTCGAGCAAGTCGTCGATCGCGACCGATGGCGAGCGCTCGAGAAACCCGATTAGCGCGCTGAAGTAGCCGTCCACGTGACGCTCGTGCAGCGCCAGCAGCAGCTCGTCCTTGCTGGGGAAATAGAGGTAGACGGTGCCCTTGGCGAGCCCGGCCTCGTCGGCCACCTCCGCGACGTTCGCGATCCGGTCGGGCGCACGCGTCAGCAGCCGTTCGGCCGCATCCAGTATCGCGTGCCGCCGCTCCTCCTTGCGCTCGAGATCCACCGCCCGCTGTCGAATCGCCATCGCCCTGCCCGCGCTGCCGCCGGCAATGTCAACTGACTGCCGGTCACTTGCGACGTAGCGTGAATGACCCGGGGTCAGCTGTCAACAGGGCGAGGGTCGCGCGGGTCAGCTCGGTCCCGGGATCGGCGAAGTCGAGTGCGACGCTGAAATGATTGCGATCGCGGATGAGCAGCGGCCCGTTCGCTCCGGTCGGCCGGTTGCCAGGCCAGGCGTCATGGATCAGCTGCGACTGCCGGATGAACTCGGAGGTCTCGTCGGCGCCGACGGCGACGAGCAGCGGCGCGTCGACCTGCGGCGCGAGATGCACCGGCGACATTCGCCTCGCCTCCTCCACGTCGAGATGCAGATCCGCATTCATCGACGCCACGACGAGCGGCTCGAGGTCGTACACGCCCGACAGCGCGACCCCCGCGGCGAACGGGCTGCGCGCGAGGCCCTGGCCCTGCCAGTCCGTCGCGAACATCATCGCCACCAGATGTCCGCCCGCCGAATCCCCGCCGATGACGACCGGCCCGACTGCCCCGTGCTGCGGGCCGTGGCGCTCGATCCAGCGCAACGCGTGCCGGCATTCCTCGACGATGGTCGCGATCGTCACGCCCGGGCAGAGATCGTAGTTGATGACCGCCACCGCGAAGCCTGCAGCGACGAACGGCGGCGCGACGAACCCGTGATCGGCCTTGTCGAGGGTGCGCCAGTAACCGCCGTGGATGAAGACAAAGGTCCCCCGCGCCGGCACCGCGGGCAGGAAGAGGTCGAGGGTTTCCTTGTCTCCGGCGCCGTAGCGCAGATCCAGCGCGGGCTTCAGCTCCTCGAGCGCACGCTGCGAGCGCGACGTGAACTGCGCGAGCCATGCCGGGTGATCGGGGACCGCGGCACGATTGTTGTAGCCGCGCTCGACCTCCTCCGGCGTCATGTTCATCGGCATCGTCAGGCGCCTCGAAGCATCACGCCGCCGGCGCGGCGATCTCGATCGACAGCGGTGTCAGTCCGGCGACGCGGCCGTCGAGCCGGTCGCCCGATTTCACCGGGCCCACGCCCGCCGGCGTCCCGGTGAAGATCAGGTCGCCCGGCTCCAGGCGGTACATCTGCGACAGGAAGGCGATCATGTGCGGCACGTCCCAGATCATGTCCGACAGGTCGCCGCGCTGGCGTGACACGCCGTTGACGTCGAGCTCGATCGCGCCGCGCGACAGCACGCCGGTCGCGGTCACCGGATGGATCGGCGCGATGGGCGCGGCCTGGGCGAAGGATTTGCCGATGTCCCAGGGCCGCTTCTTTTCCCGCATGTCGTTCTGCAGGTCGCGGCGCGTCATGTCGAGGCCGACCGCATAGCCCCAGACGATCGACTGCGCCTGCTCGGGGGCGAGCTTCACTGCGCTGCCGCCGATCGCGACGACCAGCTCGATCTCGTGGTGATAGTTCGACGTCGCCAGCGGATAGTCGACGCGGCCCACGGCGGGCGGCACGACCGGCACGATCGCATCGGCCGATTTCATGAAGAAGAACGGCGGTTCCTTCGAGGCGTCGCCTCCCATCTCCTTCGCGTGCTCGGCATAGTTGCGGCCGACGCAGTAGATGTGACGGACCGGAAAGCGCTGGCTGGTCCCCACGACGGGAACCGAAGGAACTTCCCAAACTGGGATCGCGTATTGCATGAACGGGTTTCCTGGAGGTGAGTCGTGCAGTCGAACTTCGGAATGGCCCGGCGAGGCTGCCGCCGGACCGGATTGCCTACTCGGCGTCGGGCTGCCTCGCCGGCGCGGCATCGGCGAAAGCAGGCAGCGCGTTGCATGCGGCTTCGATGCGCGTCAGCGTCGGGTACGGCGAGAGATCGATCGCGAACCGCCGGGCGTTGGCGAGCTGCGGCACCAGGCAGACGTCGGCGAGCGTCGGCGTGTCCCCGTGGCAATGGCGGCCGGTCTCGGGATTGCGCGCGAGCTCCTTCTCGAGCGCCTCGAAACCGACGTCGATCCAGTAGCGGTACCAGCCGTCCTTCTGCTCCTTCGACGCCCCCATGGTGCCGGTCAGGTAATTCAGTACGCGCAGGTTGTTGAGCGGATGGATCTCGCAGGCGATCTGCAGGGCGATTGCTCGCACGCGGGCGCGGGCAACGGGGTCGGCGGGCAGCAGCGGCGGCTCCGGATGCGTCTCGTCCAGGTATTCGACGATCGCGAGCGACTGGGTCAGCACATGGCCGTCGTCCAGTGCGAGCGCCGGAACGAGGCCCTGCGGGTTCAGCGCAAGGTAATCCTGGGCGCGCTGGTTCCCCATGCGCAGGTGCACGAACGTGCGCTCGTCGGGCTTGACGCCCTTGAGGTTCAGCGCGATGCGCACGCGATAGGCGGCGGACGAACGGAAGTAATCGTAGAGTTTCATCGCTTCAGCAGGTTTGGAACGCGGGAATGCCCGCGCTCGAATGTTGCGCGTTGAGCTTCGCCTTCAGAACGCCGAGATGCCCGTCTGTGCGCGTCCCAGTATCAGCGCATGGATGTCATGCGTGCCCTCGTAGGTGTTGACCGTCTCGAGGTTGAGCACGTGGCGGATCACGTGGAACTCGTCGACGATTCCGTTGCCGCCGTGCATGTCGCGCGCCATGCGCGCGATCTCCAGCGCCTTGCCGCAGCTGTTGCGCTTCATGATCGAGGTGACCTCGACCGAGGCCGTGCCCTCGTCCTTCATGCGGCCCAGGCGCAGGCAGCCTTGCAGCCCCAGCGTGATCTCGGTCTGCATGTCGGCCAGCTTCTTCTGCACCAGCTGGTTGGCCGCGAGCGGCTTGCCGAACTGCTTGCGGTCGATCACGTACTGGCGCGCGCGGTGCCAGCAGTCCTCCGCTGCGCCCAGCGCACCCCAGGCGATGCCGAAACGAGCGCGATTGAGACAGGAGAAGGGACCGGACAATCCGCTCGCGCCGGGCAGGAGCGCGTCCTGCGGCACCAGCACATCCTCCAGCACGATTTCGCCGGTGACGCTGGCGCGCAGGGAGAATTTTCCTTCGATGCGCGGCGCCGAAAATCCTTTCGCGTCGCGTTCGACCAGGAAGCCCCG
>DATIQL010000224.1:0-45353 GCA_035470905.1 Casimicrobiaceae bacterium | reverse complement strand
TTCCATCGCAACCAGTCGGTGCTGCTGCACATGCAGCCCGACAACGTCTGGCGCATCGATTTCCAGCTCGGCTGGAACGTGGATCCCGAGGAAGAGAAGAAGCCCGAGAAGGTCATCCCCCGCATCCGCTCGCTGCTGGGCGAAGACGCCCGATTCGAGCTCGAGTGGGTCAGCATCTACACGTTCGCCTGCCAGCGGATGGAAAGGTTCCGACATGCCCGCGTGATCTTCGCCGGCGATGCGGCCCACGGCGTGTCGCCTTTCGGGGCGCGCGGCGCGAACTCGGGCGTGCAGGACGTCGACAACCTGGGATGGAAGCTTGCGCTGGTCCTGGACGGCAAGGCGCCGGAGACCCTGCTCGACACCTATGCCGCCGAGCGCGAGTTTGCCGCGGACGAGAACATCCTGAACTCGACGCGCTCGACCGATTTCATCACGCCCAAGAGCGACGCGAGCCGCGGGTTTCGCAATGCGGTGCTGAAGCTCGCCGTCGATCATCCGTTCGCGCGGCGCCTGGTGAACAGCGGCCGGCTGTCCGTTCCCGCGACGCTCGCGCAATCCACGCTCAACACGCCGGATGGCGACGCGTTCGCCGGAGCGATGGTGCCCGGCGCGCCCGCGGCGGATGCGCCGGTGCGCGTCGACGGACGCGACGACTGGTTTCTGGCGCAGACCGGGGGCAGGTTCGCCGCCGTCGTGTTCTGCGACGACGGTGCGCCATCGCCCGGGACCACGTCGACGCTGCATTCGCTCGCGCAGCAGGCGATTCCGGTCGAGGCGGTCGTCGTCGTGCCGGCACGCAGGGACGCCGGCGCGGGCGCGCCGCCCGGCGTCGCCGTCGTCGAGGATGTGCAGCGCATGCTGGCGCAGCGCTACGACGCGCGCAACGGCACCTGCTATCTGCTGCGTCCGGACCAGCATGTCTGCGCCCGCTGGCGGCGCCTCGACGCGACCCGCGTCACGGCAGCGGTCGCGCGCGCGACCTGCAATCCCTGAAGAAGAGTCCGACATGGCCGCCACGCTCAACATCGAACCCAACATCGCCGCGCCCGACGAATTCTACGAGGCGCTGATCGAAACCCATCGCGACCTCGCGCCCGAGCAGAGCGAGCTCGTCAATGCCAAGCTGATCCTGCTGCTCGCGAACCACATCGGCGACCTCGACATATTGCGTCAGGCGATGGCGCACGCGCGGGCCGGGATCGCGTCGGAAAGCGAAGCGCCCAAGGAGGCTTCATGAGCACTGCAGCCAAGGGCAGGGCCGACAGGTCGGCGTCCTCCGCCGGAACGACGGGCGCCGGCATGGACCCGGCACGCTACGTTTCCGGATTCGGCAACGAAGTCGCCACCGAGGCGCTCCCCGGCGCCTTGCCGGTGGGGCAGAACTCGCCGCAGAAATGTCCCTACGGCCTGTATGCCGAGCAGCTCTCGGGCACGGCCTTCACTGCGCCGCGTGGCGCGAACCGCCGGTCGTGGCTCTACCGGATCCGCCCCGCGGCAGTTCATCGCCCGTTCCGGCGCATCGCCAACGGCCGCTACGAAGCCGATTTCGGCGCGATCGCGACGCCCCCCAACCAGTTGCGCTGGGACCCGCTGCCGGTTCCTTCTGCGCCGACGGATTTCGTCGACGGCATCGTGACCATGGCGGGCAACGGCGACCCGCATGCGCAAGCCGGCTGCGGCATCCATGTCTACGCGGCGAACCTCTCGATGACCGACCGGTATTTCTACGATGCCGACGGCGAGATGCTGATCGTTCCCCAGCAGGGCAGGCAGCGTTTAGTCACCGAGCTCGGCATCGTCGACGCCGAGCCGCACGAGATCGTGGTGATTCCGCGCGGCGTGCGCTTTCGCGTCGAGCTGCGCGATTCGGCTGCGCGCGGCTACATCTGCGAGAACTACGGCGCCCCATTCCGGCTGCCCGACCTCGGACCAATCGGCTCCAACGGCCTCGCCAATCCGCGCGACTTCCTGACGCCGATCGCCTGGTACGAGGACCGCGAGGGTCCCTGCGAGCTCGTCGCACGGTTCATGGGCAACCTGTGGTCGGCCGCGATGGATCACTCGCCGCTGGACGTCGTCGCCTGGCACGGCAACTACGCGCCGTACAAGTACGACTTGCGGCGCTTCAACACCATCGGCTCGATCAGCTACGACCATCCCGATCCCTCGATCTTCCTGGTGCTGCAGTCGCAGTCGGACACCCCCGGCGTGGATGCGATCGACTTCGTGATCTTCCCGCCGCGCATCCTCGCGATGCAGCACACGTTCCGGCCGCCCTGGTTCCATCGCAACGTCGCCAGCGAATTCATGGGCCTGATCCACGGCGCCTACGACGCCAAGGCCGAAGGTTTCGTGCCGGGGGGGGCGAGCCTCCACAACTGCATGACTGGCCACGGGCCCGATGCGGGAACCTTCGAGCGGGCGAGCAACGCCGACACGTCGAAGCCCGATTACGTCAGCGACACGATGGCCTTCATGTTCGAGACGCGTTGCGTCATCCGTCCGACTGCCCAGGCGCTGGAGTCCGCGCAGCTTCAGGCCGAATATTTCCGGTGCTGGCAGGGTTTGCCGAGGCAGTTCACGGGACGCCGGTGACTGCGAGGCACGCTGCGGCCCCAAGCGTCGCCTCACCGCGCCAGCTGACGCTGCTGACGGCTGCGGCTTTCGCGAGCATGACGTCGATGCGGATCTGCGATCCGCTGCTGCCCGCGCTCGCGCGCGACTTCGACACCACCACCGGTCACGCGGCGCAGGTCATCTCGGCCTTCGCCATCGCCTACGGCGTGCTGCAGCTCTTCTACGGGCCGCTCGCCGATCGCTATGGCAAGTTCCGCGTGGTGTCGCTCGCCGTCGTGGGCTGTGCGCTGGCCAATCTCGCGGCGGCGTTCGCACCGTCGCTCGCCCTGCTCGTGGTGTTCAGGGCGGCGACCGGCGCCACGGCGGCCGCCGTCATTCCATTGACGATGGCGTGGATCGGCGATGCCGTGTCCTACGACCGCAGGCAGGAGGTGCTCGCCCGCCTGCTGGGGGCGACGGTGGTCGGCATGATCATCGGGCAGTGGGCCGGCGGCTTTTTCGCGGACACGCTGGGCTGGCGCAGCGTGTTCATTGCACTGGCCCTGCTGTTCACGGTCGTCGGCGTGCTGATGCGCGTGGACCTGCGACGGACCGGCAGCGAAGCCATGCCGCCGCGCGACGCGCTTGGCGCCGCCGACGCCCATGCCACGCCGATCGCTGCCGCCGACCTTGCCGGGGGTGCTGCGCGTCGTCCGCGGGACGCCGCCGGCAGCGCGCCCGACACCTATGGCGCCCGGATCCGTGCCGTCGTCTCGGTGCCCTGGGCGCGGCGCATCCTCGGGCTCGCTTTCGTCGAAGGCGGGTTCGCCTACAGCGCCTTCGCTTTCGTTCCCTCCGCCCTCCACCAGCGTTTCGGCCTGGCGATGACCTGGGCGGGCGCGGTGCTGGCGCTCTACGGCGTCGGCGGCTTCTTCTATAGCCGCCTCGCGCCGGCGATGCTGCGGCGCTGGGGCGAGGCGGGGCTGGTGCGCGGCGGCGGCCTGCTGCTTTGCCTCACATTCACGATGCTGGCGCTGATGCCGCACTGGGCATGGTCGCTCCCGGCCTGTTTCATCGGCGGACTGGGCTTCTACATGCTGCACAATACGCTGCAGACTCACGCGACGCAGATGGCGCCGCGGGTGCGGGGCACTGCAGTGTCGCTGTACGCCTGCACGCTCTTCCTCGGCCAGTCCGTGGGCATCGTCTGCGCCGCATGGGTCGTCGACCATGGGTCGGCGGCACGGGTGTTCGCCGGGGCTGCCGTCATGCTGCCGCTGCTCGCATGGTGGTTCGCCGCGCGCCTGCGCGCGCGCCCGACGGAGAAGCCGGTCGCCGCCTGACGCCGAGAAGAGCGGTTACGCGCCCGTCCCGGTTCGTCGTGCGCCACCCGCCCTGCCGCCGCGGAACGCCAGCGCCAGCTCGAACGCCTGCCTGGTGAACGCGAGGGCGGCCGTGAAATCCTCGTCGGAGAGCCGGCGCGCGGCATCGCTGCCACGGTAGATGTTCGCGAATTCGCGCTCGCGTCCCGCCTGCACGACCAGACGCCCGACGCCGAGGCTTTCGAGGGTGCGCCATACGTCGGGGTTGTACGAGCGGGTGAAGCGCATGACGAAGGACAGCGGATCGTTGCGCCCCAGCACCGAAGCGAGCCGCAGCACTATCTCGAAAGGCAGCGCGATCCTGCCGTTCTCGACCAGTTCGAGCAACGCCGGATCCTCGAGGTCGATCGCGTCGGTCACTTCCCGGACGCTGAGGCCCGCGGTCTCGCGCATCCGCCGCAGCAGCGCTCCCGCCCGTTCGAGCGCGGCGCGCTGTCCGGGCTTGACCAGCAGCGCCTTGGCGGCGCCGATCGAGATGTCGGCCGCGGCCCCCGCGACCCCCAGCACCGAGTCGGTCCAGGCGCGCAGCTGGCGCGCCACTCCGATGACGCCGGCTTCGCCGCCGGCGGTCCGTGCTGGGGTTCGCGCCGGCGCAGCCTTGCGCTTGCGCGGGGGCTTGCCCACGACCTTGGCGCGGGCGCCGGCGACCTTGTTGCGAGCGGGCATCGGTGGCACCTCGTCTATTTCGCCTTCGAGCGCAGCCGGATCGTCTCGCCATCGACGACAAAGGCGCCGCGACCGGCATGGTGGATCGTCCGCGGTTTCCTCACCGCGGGATCGATCCATGCCTTGACGACCTCGAGCACGAACATGTTGTAGCGGTCGACCCATCGCGCATCGGCGATCCGGCATTCGAGGTTGGCATGGCACTCCTCGATCCGCGGCACGTCGACCTGCGCCGAGGCGACCGGGGTCAGGCCGAAGCGCTCGAACTTGTCGACGCGCCGCCCCGACGTGTTGCCGCATTGGACGACCTTGGCTGCGAGGTCGACCGTCGGGATGTTGAGCACGCACTCCCGGCTGGAACGCAGCAGGTCGAACGAATGGTTGCGCCCGCTGATGATGCAGCCGACGAGCGGAGGCTCGAATTCCATCATCATGTGCCACGACATCGCCATGATGTCGGTCTCGCCCTTGGCGGCGGTCGTCACCAGCACCACCGGCCCGGGCTCGAGCAGCCGGTAGACATCGGAGAGCGGGAAGCTTCGCTTGCTCATGGTTCTGCCTCCATAATGTCGGCACCGGACGCCGGTGGCCGCTGCCGGTCAACGGGCGGCGGTCCCCCGGCAGGCAGCACGATCATGGCCTTCGATCTCGACGCCTATCTCCAGCGCATCGGGTGGAACGGCGAGCTTCGTCCGGATCGCGCGACGCTCGGCGGGCTGCTCGATGCCCACATGTCGCGCATTCCGTTCGAGAACCTCGACGTCCTGCTCGGCCGGGGCGTGCGCCTCGATCTCGAATCGGTGCAGCACAAGCTCGTCGGCGCGCGACGTGGCGGCTATTGTTTCGAGCATTGCACGCTGTTCGCTGCGGCGCTGGAGGCGATTGGCTTCGCGCCGTCGCGCCATACGGCGCGCGTGGTCGTCGTCGCGCCGCGCGGCGCATCGCCGCGCACGCACATGTTCCTGACCGTGCCCCTGCCCGAGGGAACGTTCGTCGTCGATCCCGGCTTCGGCGCGCTGGCGCCCCGGGTGCCGGTCCCGCTCGTCGAAGGCGTGCAGGCGAGGGCGGGGACGGCGACCCACTGGATGGCGCGCGACGGCAACGTCTGGGCGCTGCGCGCGAAGACCCCCGACAAGGCGGTCGATTGCTGGGTGTCGGCCGTCGAGGACGACAACCTGATCGATTTCGAGGTCGGCAATCATTTCACCGCAACGCATCCGAGCTCGCATTTCGTCAATCGGCTCATGCTGCGGGCGCTGACCGACGACGGCCAGGTGTCGGTGATGAACCGCGACGTCACGATCCGACGCGGGGCCGAGTCGCAGGCGCTGCAGCTCCCCGACCGCGCAGCGCTGCGGACGCTGCTCGCCGAGCACTTCGGTTTCGACCTGCCGGAAGTCGAAGGCATTCGCGTTCCCACGATCGACGAGTGGCGCTGAGCCATCGGCGGCGGCCGGGGATCGCTCGCAGGTCACGTCCCGGATACCGCCGCGGGCGACCCCGCCGCCACTGCGGCCACGCCCCCGGCTGCCGGAGGCGCTGCGCCGCTCGGCAGTCCGCTCGCCACCCCGGTCATCTGCGCGGCATAGCCGCGCAACGCATCCTCGTCGAGGGTTTCCTTCTCCAGCAGCTCCTTCGCGGCCGCATCGAGCACGCTGCGGTGCTCGCGCAGCAGCGCAGCCGCATGCCCGAATGCCTGGTCGATGATGCGCTTCAGCGCCGCGTCGATCTGCTGCGCGGTCGCTTCGCTATAGCGGCGTTCGAGATAGGTCTGCGGCTGGCCCGGGCCGAGCAGCGTCGAGCGATCGGTTTCGTAGCTGACCGCGCCGAGATTCTCGTCCATCCCGAAGTGCGCAACCATGCCGCGTGCGATGTCGGTGGCCTTGGCGAGGTCGTCTGCAGCGCCGGTCGATGCTGCGCCGAACACCAGCATCTCGGCAGCGCGCCCGCCCAGCAGCGTCGCGATCTTGCTCTCCAGCTCCTGCCGGGTCATCAGGAAGCGGTCCTCGGTCGGCCGCTGGATCGTGTAGCCCAGCGCGCCGATGCCGCGCGGGATGATCGACACCTTGTGGATGGTCTCGGTGCCCGGCAGCGCGAGGGCGACCAGCGCATGGCCCATTTCGTGGTACGCGACGATCTCGCGCTCCTTCGGGATCAGCAGGCGGTTCCGCTTCTCCAGCCCCGCGACAATGCGCTCGACCGCCCGCGTGAAATCGTCGAGCGAAACCGCCTGCGCCCTGCGCCGCGTCGCGAGCAGGGCTGCCTCGTTCGCGAGGTTCGCGATGTCGGCGCCGGTGAAACCGGGGGTCAGCGCTGCGATCTTTTCCGGGTCGACGTCGGGTGCGAGCGTCAGCTTGCGGGTGTGGACCTTGACGATCTCGATCCGGTCGCGCTTGTCCGGGCGGTCGACGAGGATCTGGCGGTCGAAGCGGCCCGCGCGCAGCAGCGCCGGGTCGAGGATCTCGGGACGGTTGGTGGCGGAGAGCAGGACCACGCCTTCGCGCGGATCGAAACCGTCGAGCTCGGCCAGCAGCTGGTTCAGCGTCTGCTCGCGCTCGTCGTGGCCGCCGATGCCGCCATAGGAATTGCGCGCGCGCCCCAGCGAATCGAGTTCGTCGATGAAGATGATTGCGGGCGCCTGCTTGCGCGCCTCGGCGAAGAGGTCGCGCACCCGCGCGGCGCCGAGGCCGACGAACATCTCGACGAACTCCGAGCCGCTGATCGAGAAGAACGGAACGCCGGCTTCGCCCGCGACCGCGCGCGCGAGCAGCGTCTTGCCGGTCCCCGGAGGCCCCACCAGCAGGATGCCCTTGGGAATGCGGGCGCCGAGCCGGCCGTACTCCTTCGGGTTCTTCAGGAAGTCGATGACCTCGTGCAGCTCCTGCTTCGCCTCGGTCGCGCCGGCGACGTCGTTGAAGGTCACGCTGGTGTCCTTCTCGACGTAGACCTTGGCGCGGCTCTTGCCGATCGACATCAGTCCGGTGGCGCCCATGCGCTCGGCAAACCGGCGATAGAGCAGGAACCAGATCGCGAAGAACACCACGGCCGGCGCGACCCATGAAATCAGCGTCGCCAGCGGGCCCGAGTCCTCGCCCCCCGTCACCTCTATCCCCGAGTCCTTCAACTGGGTCACGAGGGGAATGTCGACGCGGGTGGTGACGAACTGGGTCTTGCCGTTCTGGGGAGTCTTGAAATAGCCGACGATGTGGCGGCTGGTGACGACGATCCTCGCCACCTGGTGCTCGGCGACGAGCTTCTCGAAGGTGCTGTAGGGCACCTCCTCGGTCTGACTCGCCTGGTGAAAGAACTGCTGCGCGAACAGCACGCCGAGGATCGCGGCGAGCAGGTACCAGGCGTTGAGCTTGTGGGTCTTGTTCATCGCGGGTGGGCGAGGCTGCCCGGGGCGCTGCGCCGGGCAGCCTCGCCCTGGCGGGAATGGTCGCACGTTCGTGCGGCGGACGGGTTGAGGAGGATCAACCCGCAATGCCGCCCGGTCGGGCACGGGGGCATCGGGTGGCGCCCGGGGGGCAGCGGCGGCGATGCGAATTTTCCGCCTTTTCATAAGGGGTCGGTTGCTCGACAATGAGCCTCGCGCCAGCCATCGGGGAGTTCGAACATGAAAACAAGAGTCCTGATCCCTGCGGTCGCCCTGGGACTGCTTCTTTCGGGCTGTGCACTGACCCCCCCCGGGCCGCCGCCGGACCAGCGCTCGGGTCCGCCAGCCGGATGCCCGGGAGGCGGCGCCGAATGCAACGTGTACGTGGACGTCACGTCCTGCACCCAGGTCGCGTTCGAACCCGACCCGCTCGAGGTGAAGGGAGGCACCCGCGTGATCCACTGGAGGATCCGCCTCGGGGAGGGCAGCTACACGTTTGCCCCGACCGGAATCATCATCAAGGGCTCGGACCCCGATGACCAGTTCCAGAACGGCAGGAGCGTCGACCAGGGCAACGGATACCTGCTGACCGACAGGAATACGAACACCAAGACCTACAGGTACGGCGTCGATCTGATGCACGGGACCGAGGCCTGCCCGCGCTTCGATCCGACGATCATCAACCAGAGGTGAATCGGCCGTCCGCCGGCCCGGGATGCAATTACGTCGCCGCGGCGGCGAGCCAGGTGCGCACCGCGGTCATCGCCGACGCGTAGTCGAGCGCGCGTCCGGCGGTCTCGGCGGCGATGTAGGTCGATGAATCGAGCGCGGCGCGCGCTTTCTTGATCAGTGGCAGCAGGAACGCCTCGTCGGTCGGATCGCGGTGCATGCCGCTGACCGCGCTTTGGCGCTCGGCGGCGCCGAAGAAGCGCGCCGCGTGCTCCCAGTCGCCGCATGCGGCGGCGAGCCCCGAGGTCACCTCCATCACGCTCTGGCCGGTGGTCTTCAGGTCCAGCTCGTCGCAAATCGCGATGACTTCCAGCAGCATCTCGCGCGCCCTTTCGGAGGAGCCGCGCAGGATCGCGACCATCGCCAGGTTGAGCAGGGTGAATGACGCGATGTCGGGCGTGTCGCGGCCGATTTCCAGGACCTCGCGGTAGAGAGGCTCCGCGGTTTCGAGATCGCCTTCCATCCGCGCTATCTGGGCGAGGGAACTGAGCACCGCCGCGATCTCGCGGGTGTCGCCCGATTCGCGCGCTATCGTGAGCGCCTCGTCGAGATATTCGCGCGCCGCCGCGAGGTCGCCGATGCCCATGCATGCAAGCGCGAGGGGCTGCAACAGGTAACCGATGCGCCGCCTGTCGCCGAGCGTGCGCGTGACGGCGAGGCTTGCGACCAGATGCGCGTGCGCCTCGGCATAGCGACCCATGAACGCGGCGATCTGGCCCGCGTCGTTCAGCGCTGCGGCGCGTGCGGGGGTCGGGGCCTGCGCGGAAGGACGCGCCAGGGCCTCCATCGTCGTCCGGTAGCCGAGGCCGAGGAGGCCGCGGTCGAACCAGTAGCGCCGGACCGCGGACATCAGCCGCATCCCGAGCTCGCCGCCGCCGGGCGCGCTGTCGCAGTAGCGGTGTGCCGCGAACAGGTTCTCGCGCTCAGTGTCGAGGCGCGCAAGCCAGGTCGCCTGCTCGGGACCGATCAGATGCGGGCGCCCCGCCTCGAACAGGGCCAGGTACCACTGGAGGTGGCGCATGCGCACGTCCCCTTCCTCGCCGGAATCCCTGAGCTGCTCGTCGGCGTACTCGCGGATCGTTTCGAGGAACCGGAAGCGCGACCCATCCGCATCGGGCGCCACGAGGGATTTCTCGACCAGCCGCGTCAGCGGGTCGAGAACGTCGGTCTCGTCGACGTCGGCACCCGTCGCCACGGCTTCGGCCGCGTCGAGCGTCCATCCGCCGGCGAACACCGAGAGGCGGCGGAACAGTGCGCGCTCCACCGGCGTCAGCAGGTCGTGGCTCCAGTCGATCAGCGCACGCAGCGTCTGCTGGCGCTTCAGCGCCGTGCGGTCGCCCTCGGTCAGCAGCTTGAAGCGGTCGTTGAGGCGCGCTGCGATCCGATCGACCGGCAGCACGCGCACGCGCGCCGCCGCGAGCTCGATCGCGAGCGGAATGCCGTCGAGGCGCCGGCAGATCTCGGTGGTCGCTGCCGCGTTATGCTCATCGAGGTGGAATCCAGGGTCCGCGGCGGTCGCGCGATCGAGGAAGAGCCGGATGGCATCGATCTCGCGCAGATCGGAAAGCGCGGGGACCGCGTCGGGATCCGGAACCGACAGCGTCGGAAGCTGCAGCGTCGTTTCCCCCGCGATGCGCAGCGCCTCGCGGCTGGTCGCGAGGATCCTGACGTGCGCGCCCGACTGCAGCAGGGCTTTCGCCAGATGTGCGCAAGCGCCGATCAGGTGCTCGCAGTTGTCGAGGATGATCAGCAACTGGCGATCCGCGACGTACCTCACCAGGGCTTCCTGTACCGGGTGCCCGGATTCTTCCTTGACGCCCAGCGCCGAGGCGACGCTCAAGGGCACCAGGCGCTCGTCCGCAATGGACGCCAGCTCGACCAGCCACACGCCGTCCGGAAATGCGTCGAGCATCTCTGCCGCGATCTGCAGCGACAGCCGTGACTTGCCGAGCCCGCCGACGCCCAGCAGCGTGAGCAGCCGGCCGCGCGTCAGCAGATCGCGCGCCTGCGCGAGCTCGCGATCGCGGCCGACGAAGGAGGTGACCTGCTGTGGAAGGTTGTTGGGCGTCGCCTCGAGCGAGCGCAGCGGCGGAAATTCGGCGCGCAGCTTCGGATGCAGGAGCTGGTAGACGCGCTCGGGGCTCGCCAGGTCGCGCAACCGCACGCGGCCCAGGTCGCGCAGTGCAAAGCCCGCGGGGTGGTGCTCCCCGACCAGTGTCGCGACCGCATCGGAGAGCAGCACCTGCCCGCCGTGTGCGGAGCCCATGATGCGCGCGGCGCGGTTCACCACCGTGCCGAAGTAGTCGTTGTCGCGGCGCTCGCTGATGCCGGCGTGAAGGCCGCAGCGAGCGCGCAGTTGCAGGCCGTTGGCGGGCTGCGGCTCGGTCAGTGCGAACTGCATCTGCAGCACCGCCTGGATCGCGTCCAGCGGGTCGGCGAAGACCGCGTGCACGCCGTCGCCGGTCATCTTGACCACGTGCCCCCCGTGCGATTCGACCGCATCGCGGGCGATCGCGTCGTGCCGCGCGAGCGCGCTCTTCATGCGCTCGGGCTGCTCGTCCCACAGGCGGGTGCTGCCCTCGATGTCGGTGAACAGGAACGTCGCGAATGCGGAATGCTCGGACAACCGGGGCCCCATGCGACAACGGTCGCAACGGCAACTTTACGGTACGTGGCCGCATCGATCCAGCCGCGCCGCCCCCGGGGCCGCAGCGCCAGGCGCCGTCTGGTACCATTTGGCGCCAGTCGCGCAGAGCGGTTGGCAGGCATTGCGCCCGTAGCTCAACCGGATAGAGCACCGGCCTTCTAAGCCGGCGGTTACAGGTTCGAGTCCTGTCGGGCGTGCCACTCTCCGACGCGCCCCCTCGACGTCCATCCGCCACCGCCGCCGGTGGCCGCAGCGGCGCGCAGACTGCCGGTCGCCGTTCCTTTCGCCGTTTTCGGGATTACAATCGTTCGCGTGCCGGGGCAGATATGCATCGGCGCAAGACGATGCCAATCGATCCGAATCGGCCCGGCCCGCCTGCGCGGGGTGCGGTCGATCGACTGAGGGAGGAACGACCGATGAAACGATTCATGCGCTTCGGCATGCTGGCGGCGCTGGCACTGGCGCTGGCGTGGGTGAGCGGCTCCGTTGTGGCCGAACCGATCGTGCTGCGCGCCTCGCACCAGTTCCCCGGCGGCAAGGGCGACGTCCGCGACGACATGGTGCGCATGATCGCCGCCAGGGCAAAGGCGGCGAACGTCGGGCTCGAGATCCAGGTCTATCCCGGCGCCTCGCTGTTCAAGGCGGAGCAGCAGTGGAACGCGATGGCCAACGGCCAGCTCGACATCACGCTGCTTCCGCTGGACTACGCGAGCGGCCAGGTGCGCGCATTCAGCGCAACCCTGATGCCCGGGCTGGTGCGCAACTACGATCGGGCCAAGCGCCTCAACGACTCGCAGTTCATGACGGACATCCGCGCGCACATCGAGAAGGCCGGCGTCATCGTGCTGTCCGACGCCTGGTTCGGCGGCGGAATGGTGTCGAAGCAAGGCTGCATACTCGAACCGAACGACGTCAAGGGAGTGAAGTTCCGCGCTGCGGGCCCGACCTTCGCGCAGATGTGGCAGGCGGCCGGCGCCTCGATCGTGTCGGTTCCGTCGAACGAGATCTACAACGCCTTCCAGACCGGCGTCGCAGAGGCCACCGACACCAGCATGGGGAGCTTCCTGTCGTTCAGGCTCTACGAGCAGGCGAAGTGCATGACCGCCCCCGGCAAGAACGCGCTGTGGTTCATGTACGAGCCGGTGCTGATGTCGAAGAAGACCTTCGACAAGCTCGACAAGAAGCAGCAGCAGGTCCTGATCGAGGCCGGCAAGGAAGCGCAGAAATTCTACGAGGACAAGGCCGAATCGGTCGACGCTGCGACGATCAAGGCATACGAGCAGCACGGGGTCCAGGTCAAGACGCTGACCGACGCGCAATACGATCAGTGGATCGAGCTCGCGAAGAAGAGCTCCTACGTCGAATTCGCCAAGGACGCACCCGACGGAAAGAAGCTGATCGACGAGGCACTCAGCGTCAAATAGCCTCGGTTCCGGTGCATGGATAGCTTCGCCCGGGGCGTCACCCTGGCGTCCCGGCTCTGCGGCTACGTCGCGGCGGCGCTGATCGCCGTCAGCGTCGCCGTCGTCTGCCAGATGGTGTTCGTCCGGTTCGTGCTCGGCGAGAGCACGATCTGGCAGACCGACTTCGTCACCTACAGCCTGATTGCGGCCACGTTCATCGGCAGTCCCTACGTGCTGATGCTGCGCGGGCACGTGAACGTCGACGTCCTGCCCCTCTACCTGCGTCCGCGGCCGCGGTGGTGGCTCGCCCTCGTCTCGGCGCTTGCCGCGCTGGCGTTCTGCGCCATCGTGGCGGTGCTCGCCACGCAGTACTGGCATTCGGCGTGGAGCGGGCACTGGCTGTCGAACACGATGTGGCGGGTGCGCCTGTGGATCCCCTATGCGTCGATGCCGATCGGCCTGTGGGTTCTCTCGCTGCAGTACGTCGTCGAGATCTTCCATCTGGTCTCCGGGCGCGAGCCGCCTTTCGGCATCGCCGGCGCCGGACACGGAAAATGAGCCCGACGACCCAGGGCCTGATCGTCCTCGTCGTCACGCTGCTGGTGCTGCTTTCGGGCGCACCGGTCGCGTTCGGGCTCGGCCTGCTGTCCGTCGCCTTCATCGCGATCTTCCAGGGATTCGACGCCCTCCATGTCGTCGCCGAGACCTATTTCGGCGGCCTGAACGACTTCACGCTGGTCTCGATCCCGATGTTCGTGATGATGGGGGCGGCGATCGGATCGTCACCTGCCGGCAAGGACCTCTACGAGGCGCTCGACCGGTGGCTGTACCGGCTGCCGGGAGGGCTGGTCATCGCCAATCTCGGTGCCTGCGCGATCTTCGCGGCGCTCACGGGGTCGTCCCCGGCGTGCTGTGCCGCGATCGGGAAGATGGGCATTCCGGAGATGCGGCGGCGCGGCTATCCCGACGACATCGCAACGGGGTCGATCTGCGCCGGCGGAACCCTCGGCATCCTGATTCCGCCATCGATCACGCTGATCCTCTACGGCATTGCGACCGAGACCTCGATCGGCCGCCTGTTCCTCGCCGGCGTGCTGCCGGGCGTGATGCTGACCGCGCTGTTCATGCTGTGGACGCTGTTCATCGTCTGGAAGCGGGGATTCCGCGCCTACGCGGCGGATTTCCGCTACAGCTGGAAGGAGAAGCTGCAGTCGGTGTCGAAGGTTGCCCCGTTCATCGCCATCATCGTCGGCGTCATGTACGTGCTGTACGGGGGCGTGGCGACGCCGTCGGAGGCCGCGGGCGTCGGTGCCGCGCTGTGCGTCCTCCTCGCCGTGGTCATCTACGGCATGTGGGCGCCAAGGGATTGGTGGGTCATCCTCCGCGACACCATGCGCGAGTCGGTGATGATCCTGATGATCATCGCCGCAGCGGCCCTGTTCGGGTACATGCTGACCTCGCTCTACCTGACGCAGACGCTCGCGCAGGCGATCGCCGACATGCACGTCAACCGCTGGGTGTTGATGGGCATGATCAACGTGTTCCTGCTGGTGTGCGGGTTCTTCATCCCCCCCGCGGCGATCATCCTGATGACCTCGCCGATCATCTACCCGATCGTCACCGCCGCGGGCTTCGATCCGGTGTGGTTCGGCGTGATCCTGACCATCAACATGGAGATCGGCCTGATCCATCCGCCGGTGGGGCTCAACATCTACATCGTGAGCTCGATCGCGCCCGACGTTCCCGTCACGCGCGTCATGTGGGGGACCATCCCCTACGTGGCGTGCATGATGCTCGCGATCGTCATCCTCTGCGTGTTTCCCGAGATCGCGACCTGGCTTCCCACCCACATGATGGGCTCGCGGCACTGACCGGCGACGCGGCTCCCGCGCGCCGCCCGCTGCGTGGCGTCGCAGGGGTCGACAGACGGGGAGGATGTATACTGTCAGGCTGCTGCGTATTGCCCATCCCGTGGTGGCGGTAGCTCAACGGTAGAGTCCCGGATTGTGATTCCGGCTGTTGTGGGTTCGAATCCCATCCGCCACCCCATCTCCTCGCAAGCGCCTGTTTTGCCGTAGGAAACGGCGCGCCTTCGCGAGCAATGACGAGTGCCGCGACAGCAGTGGGTGACCGCACTCGCGCCCGGGCAGTTGAATGACCTGGCGAAGGTCTGGGTGACGGCGGTCCTCGAGACCGACGAGCAGGCGCGACGCAACGGTCTCGACGAAGCCGAGTTTCAGAGTCTCGGCGAGCGCATCGCGGCGTTGCGCTCCGCCGTCGACCTCTTGATGACCTCTTTCGTCACTGCGCTCATGTCATGACCCCCTCGAAATTATGACTTGAGCGGCAAGTCAGTGGGTCATTACACCCAGGAATTGCACGGAGCCGATAATCGCGGTTCCGGATCTCTCCACTACTTGTTGCTTTTGTGTTCGTTCGCCTCGTCCTGAATTGACTTGCCTCCCTGCTGGATATCTTTGCCCGCACCCGCCATCGTATTGCAGCCTGCAAGCGCACCAAACAGGCTGGCGACGAACGCTGTCGCCAATAGAGAAACGACAGTTCTCTTGATCATCTTGGATCTCCTTGTGGGATCGGTCGCTTCCACTGCTACCGATCATCGGCGATTTCCGCCGTCATCATTATTTGGATTCCGCGAAACGTAATCTGTTCGCTGGCGCACATAACACTTGTGGGCGATCGAAAGCGGTCAAATTCGCCCGATCGCAGACAGCTCGTCGTCGCGACGCCGCCCACGCCTTCGCTGGCCGTGACTGCGAATTCTGCCGACGCCCCGCCCTGCGTCACATCGAACCGGGAAACGATGCCGGCGGTAAGAAGATATAGATGCCTCTCCCGGTCGCCGGCGTCTTGAACAGCCCAGCCCAACGGCAAGGAGAAGCATGGGACCCGTCCAACCCCGCCGTGGGGCAGGTTGAATGGCGACTACGCGAATGACTGACCCGTCGGAGGTCGACATGATGCCGAGCATCCGCGTCGCGTACCCGCGCGGTGTCGGGCAGCGCGCCGCCATCAACACCGGATCCACGCAATTGCATCGGGCCATTGCGCAGGTGGCGGAGCTTCAGCGTGCGCTGGAATCGCGTCAGCAAGCATCGATCGCGGCGCAGCGACAGGTCGAGAACCCT
The DNA here is from genome assembly GCA_035470905.1 of Casimicrobiaceae bacterium. Taxonomy (GTDB): domain Bacteria; phylum Pseudomonadota; class Gammaproteobacteria; order Burkholderiales; family Casimicrobiaceae; genus VBCG01. Next base: position 29,442 of record DATIQL010000224.1, on the reverse strand, counting down.
ACGGACGCCAATGTGCATCTGAAGGTGCTCGCGGATCAGTGCGAGCACGCAGTCACGCAAAGCGCGTCGCGGCACTCGACCTCGAAGGCGACAGACTTCTTCTCGTCCGCCGAACTCGATCAGAATGCGACGCCGGAACTCATGCGACTTCTGACCCAGCGAACTGGTTTCCGGAAGGATGACGTCCTATATCGAGCCGGGGACAGATTCAACGCGCTCTACGCGATACGCGTCGATTCGTGCAACACCGTGTTGCTCGCGAGCGACGGGCAGGACCAGGTCGCTGGCTTCCACATGGCGGGAGAAATCATCGGCATTGACGGGATCGCCACCGACGTTCACGAGTGCGAGGCGATCGTGCTGGAGGGCATGGAAGTCTGTCGGCTGCCGTTCGATCAGATCGAGCGACTCGCAAAACTCAGCGATGAATTCGGGCACACCCTGCACAAGCTGCTGTTACAGGAGAGTACACGCATCCACTCGCTGATGATCGTACTTGGAACAATGCGCGCCGAACAGCGGCGCGCAGTGTTTCTGCTCGACTTGTCGCAGCGATACCGAGCGCGTGGCTATTCGCCGAGCGAGTTCGTGCTGCGAATGACCCGCGAAGAGTGCGGAAGCTACCTGGGGCTCAAGCCGGAAACCGTGAGTCGCCTGTTTTCCCGCTTTCGACACGAATGCCTGCTCCAAGCGCTAGGGCGCAACGCGAAGCTGCTTGACCGGGTTGCGCTGAGCCAGCCCGTCGGCTACTGCGCCTAGCGATCCCACTGACTGCCTGTCGGCCACGCAGATGATGGTTGCGGGCCGGAAGCTGACTATCCTGACCGGGCCTCCCGCAGGTCGCACGCCCGGTCAGGCAGACAGTTCCCGACTGGAGCTTTCGTAGCGCGCGACTGCTCGCCGCGGCGCGCCGCTCACCCCCGCGTCGGCAACTCCACCACGCCGCTGCCGAGAACCGAGAGCTCGCCGTCCTGATTGCGTCCCTCCTGCTCGATCTCCACGAGGTGCCGACCCCCGTCGGCGAACTTCCGGGTCACCTTTCCGTCGATCAACAGGCAATCGCCTTCCGGATTGTGCCGCCTGATCTTGCATTGGGCGCGGCGAAGGAACCCTGCATCGCCCATCCAGTTGGTGAGGTGATGAGTGAGCCAGGAGCAGCGCTCAGGGCCGTAGTCGTATGCGCCCGGCGCTCCGACCATCAGCGCGAAATCGTTCTCCCAATGCACGCGCTCCGGACAATCGGGAATGCCGAAGCGGTTCTTGATCCCGAGGCCGCTGTGCTTCTGGATCTGCTTCCAGGCAAGCTTGTTGGCGCGGATGTAGAGGCCGCCCCAACCCTGCGCGAATGCGATGAAGCCGGTCACGGTCATCGGGCCCTTGGCCATCGTCGGCAGTCGGTCGCCGACCGCGACATCCTCCCAATGGCGCGGCGTCGCCCCGCGAATCTCCTCGGCGGCATAGTGTCGGTAAAACCCGGCCAGCTCTTCGTCGGTGTAGTGCTTGGGCGGCTTGGCCTTGAGCTCCTTGTACTTCGTTCCCTCCTCGCGGGCCTGGTCGCGGTCGGTGCGGAAGCACCAGCTGTCGGCCTCGGCGACGAGACCGCCATCCTGGTTGTAGAAGTTCACGTGATAGATCTGCTGCACCGCGCGTCCGGCAAAGCGGGTGCCGTGCTCGATCAGATCCTTCAGCGATGCTTCGGTGGTGATCTCGTCGTTGCGCCGGATCGGAAGATGCCACGTCCAGTCCGCACCTGCCCACATCGCATGCACGCCGGGCAATCCGCCGACGTACCCTGAAATGATGCGACTGCAGGCGAACAGGAAGCTCGGTGGCGCAACGATGCCGCCGTAGCGGGTCTTCGCGGCGTAATCCGGATCGCACCACAGCGGATTGTCATCACCGATCCCATGCGCGTAATGGCGGATGTTGTCGCGCGTGGCCTCGTGGCACCAGGGCTCGAGCGTGTCCTCCAGCGGGACGCCGATGCGTGTCCTGAGCTCGTCGAGCCCTTCCTTGGTGATTTTCGGAAAACTGCGTGTCTTCTCGGCGAGCATCCGTTGGTCTCCTTGCTAGGCTGAAGCGTGTTCCGAGGCTTCGCGTTCGCGAAGCGTTTTTCTGTTGACTTTCCCCGCGGGGGTCTTCGGCAATTCGGCGACGAACGCAATCACGCGGGGAAATTCGTGCTGGCTCAGCCGCGCACGCGTGAACTCCTGCAATTCGCGCGCGAACGCGTCGTCCCCTGCGCGCGGGCTGACGATGAAGGCCTTGACCACCTGGCCGCGAAGCTTGTCGGGGACGCCGATGGCGGCGGCTTCGCGCACGTCGCCATGCTTGAGGAGGACGTCCTCGATCTCGACGGCGCTCATCGTCCAACCCGCCGAGATGATCACGTCGTCGGCGCGGCCAGCGTGATAGAAGTACCCGTCGGCGTCGACATAGCCGCGATCCTTGGTCGGAAACCAGGCGTCCCGGCGCCATACCTTGATTTCGCCGAGCTCGTCAGGCGCGCAACGCGTGCCGTCGGGCCGATGGACCTCGACCTTGCCGCCGGGGATCGCCTTGCCGAGCGAGCCAGGCTTGACCGTGAAATCCTCGGCGCCGGGGTAGTTGACCAGGATGACGCCGACTTCGGTCGTGCCGTACATGCTGCACACGGGGACATGGAAGGTGTCTTCCACGAACTCGAGCGTGGCGCTGTCGATCGGTTCGCCGGTGTAGGAGAGCTTGCGGATCGCGTAACGGAAATTCCGGGCGGCGCCCGAGCTCTTCATCATGCGGTAATGGGTCGCCGCAGCCGACATGTTCGTGATCTCGTGCTCGTGCAGCGCACGCAGCAGCCGTTCGGCGTCGAATTTCCCGGCGAACGCGCCGGTCGTGACGCCAAGCGCGAGCGGGGCCAAGGTGCCGTGCCAGAGTCCATGCCCCCAGGCCGGCGAGGATGGACAGAAGAAGCGGTCGCCGGGCCGGATTCCCGTGCCATAGAGCGCTGCGACCATCAGCACGACAATGGCGCGGTGGCTATGGCGCACGGCGGCGGGGAGCTCGCGTGTCGTCCCCGACGTGTACTGGAAGACGGCGAGGTCGTCGGACTTCGTACGTGTCTCGAAGCGGTCCGGAAATCGGGCAAGCGCGTCCATGAAATCGTCGCCGGCCGGAACGACCGTAGGGCCGGCAATGCCCCGTGCCATCTCCGCCTTGCCCGGTGAGACGAGCAGCAGGCGTGGATTGCAGTCGTCGATGCGAAGCTTGAGCCCGTCCGGTCCGAAGAGGGTGAACAGAGGCACCGCAATGGCGCCGAACTTGGCAGCGCCGAACATCCCGACATAGAAGGCGAGCGAAGGCTCCAGCATGATTGCGACGCGCTCGCCCGGCTGGATGCCCCGTTCGGCGAGGTAATGTGCGAAGCGCGAAGACCAGACAGCGATCTCCTCGAAGGTAATCGTCTCGTCCCTGCCATCGGCATGGGCGATGCGCACCGCGACGCGCCCATTCGCGGCATGCCGATCGATGCATTCGTGGCCGATGTTGAACCACTCGCGCCCGCCATCGAAGAGCTCCCACAGCCTGGCCGTCGAGAAATGCTGTTGCGCGTCGGCGTAGCGCGTGTAGTCGGTCAGCTTTGTCATTTCCGATCTGATTCGGTCGCCTGGCTCGGCGCGTCGGTGCTCGTCTCGGCCGGGTGGACGGGTCGAATAAATCACGTGGGCGGGGTATTGTCAATACGAGTGCCTCGTTGTATAAAGACAATGACTTGACCGAGGCAGTTGCTGCTGAACACGATGCCACCGACCGCTCGTGCCCTCGAGACGACGATGCACCGCAAGCGCCCGGCCGCCGCGCCACGGCGCAAGCCCGTGGCGCGACAGGTGCCCGCGGTGACGCGGGCGATCGCGACCCTGCGGTTGCTCGGGAGGAGCCCCGAGCCGCTTGGCGTCAACGCCATTGCGCGGGCACTCGGTCTCGTTCCAAGTACCTGCCTTCACATCCTCCGCGTGCTCGTCGCGGAGGAGCTAGTCGCCTTCGACGAAGAGACCAAGCACTACAGCCTGGACGAGGGCATTCTCGCCATTGCGCGCAGTGTGCTTCGGCGCAACAGCTTCGCCCGGATAGTGCAGCCGGGCCTCGATCGGCTGTCCAAGCGATTCGGCGTCGCCGCCATCGGCGTCAAGGTGAGCGGGCTCGACCATTTCATCGTGGTGGTGATCGCCAAGTCGGAACAGCCGCTCCGCATCCATGTCGAGATCGGCAGTCGCTTCCCCGCGCTGATCAGCGCCACCGGGCGCTGCCTGGTCGCCTTCGGCGACTATCCGGAGCGCGAAATCCTGTCCCGCTTCCGCTCGCTGCGGTGGGACCGTCCTCCGACCCTCAAAACGTGGCGGGCCGAGGTCGAGGCGACGAGGCGCAACGGCTACAGCGTCGACGCGGGAAATTACATCGATGGTGTCACGGTGCTTGCCGCCCCGGTGCTCGGTCGCGGCGGCGGGATGACCCATGCGGTTGTCGCGGTCGGTGTGACCGAGCAGATCAGGCGCGCCGGGGTGGAAACCGTGGCCGACGAGCTCAAGGCCATTGCCCAGCACGCTTCCGACCTGCTCGAGGCAGCATGACCTGCCGCACATCACCTGGGAATCTTGCTGACGCTCCGGAACAGTCGATGGTCAGCCGCAACAGGCAAGTGATCACAAGAAGGGTTGTGGACGAAGACCCGCGTTTTGCCGCTGGGACGATCGCGGGTCCCTTCTTCAAACCCTCGAACCACAACCTTAGAGAGGAAAACCCATGGCCAAGCTTCTCGCGTCAAGAATTGCCCGCGTCGCAGCCGCCGCTGTTGCCGCGATCATCGCAACCGGTATAGGCGCGCAGGCGAATGCCGCCGACCCCATCAAGCTCGGCGCCGCACTGTCGCTGACCGGGCGCTTCTCCGATTCAGCGAAATACGTCAAGGAAGGGTACGAGCTCTGGGCCGACGAGGTGAACAAGGCGGGCGGCATCAACGGCCGGCCCGTGCAGTTGATCACCTACGACGACGAGAGCAATGCTGATACGGGCCGGGTGCTGGCCGACCGCCTGATCAATCGCGACGGCGTATTGATGATCCTGGGCCCGTATTCGAGCCCGATCACCGATGCGATGGCGTCGGTGACCGAGCGCGCCGAAGTGCCGATGATGGGCACGATCGCCTCGGACAGCAGCATCTGGGAGCGGCGCAAGCTGCATTGGACCTTCCAGGCCTTCCCGTCCTCCGATTACGATCACGACGGATTTCTCCGCATTCTCGAGGCGAAAAAGGGCGCCGTGAGGAAGCTCGCGATCGTCTTCGAGGAATCACCGTTCTCGATCGGCGGCAAGGACTGGGCGATGGCCAAGGCCAAGGAGCTGGGCATTCCCGCAGATGCCTATGGCTACACTCCGGGCTCCCAGGATTTCCGCTCGATCATCGAACGCATCGTCGCGTCGGGCGCCGACGCTGTTTCGATGGGCGGCTACTACCAACCGAGCATCGCCCTCACGCGCCAGATGATCGAACGCGGCTACAACCCGGTTGCCTATCATTTCATCCAGGCTGCCGACGGCGTGACCAAGGATGCCCTGGGCGCCAATGCCAACGGCATCTTCGGCCGCTCGGCGTGGGAGCCGACGATCCAGACTCCTGCGGCCCAGGCCTTCACCAAGCTGTACCAGGCCAAGTATGGACGGCTTCCGTCCTACCATTCGGCTGCGGCTTATGCGGCGGGGGAAGTGGTTGCCGCGGCGATCAAGGCGAAAGGCACCGACCGCAAGGCAATACGCGATTTCCTCGCCGGCACCAAGATCCAGACCGTGATGGGTCCCTACGAGGTGAATGCGAAGGGCCAGCAGGTCGGCTACCACTATGTCGCCATGCAGTGGCAGGACGGCCAGGCGAAGATCGTCGGCGCCGGCTCGGACAATCCCGTCGTGTGGCCGAAACCGGCCTGGAAATAGCTGACAGGTTGCAGGGCGGCGACGAAGTCCGGCGAGCCTGGTCATGAGTGCGACCCTGTCGCTTCAGCTTCTCGTGAACGGATTCGTCCTCGGCGGGCTGCTCGGCCTCGTCGCGCTCGGCCTCGCGCTGATCTTCGGCGTCATGCGGGTGGTGAACTTCGCCCACGGCGAGTTCATCACCCTGGGTGCCTACACGACGTTCCTTCTGGTGACCCACCTGGCGTTTTCGCCCCTGCTCGGCATTCCGCTTTCGTTCGCACTCGGCGCGCTTGTCGGCTGGTTCATTCAGGTGGGGGTCGTGTCACGGGTGACCCAGCGGCCCGAACTCGACGTGCTGATGGTGACCTATGCCCTTTCCGTCATCGGGCTCGGCCTCTTCGCCCTGGGATTCGGCGGCGACTTCCGCAGCTACGCGGCGGGGCCGAGCGGCAACCTCAAGCTCGGCGGGGTCGTCGTCGGCTGGCGCAGTCTCACCGTGCTCATCGCATGCGTGGTGCTCGGGGCCGGCACGCTGCTTCTCGTCCAGAAGACCCGCATCGGCCTCGGCCTGCGTGCGCTGGCACAGAACCGCGACGCTGCGGCCGCCTGCGGGATCAATGTGCTGAGGAGTGAGCGGATCGCTTTCAGTCTCGCGGTCGGCCTCGCCGCCGCTGCCGGTGCGCTGGTGAGTCTCATCGGCACCACGACTCCCACCGTTGGGCATGATTGGGTCTTGAACGGCTTCGTCGTGGTCGTGCTGGGCGGCATGGGAAGCATCACCGGCGCGCTGGTCGCCTCGGTCGTGATCGGGCTGATCCACAGCTTCGGGAGCTACCTGCTCGACGATTCCTGGGCCAAGATCGTCACCTATCTGCTGCTCTATGCAGCCATTCTGGCCCGACCGCACGGGCTGCTCGGTCGCCAGGTGTCGCTGTGACCTCGCTCACCAGCGGTCGCGGCGCGAGCGAACGATGAATCGGCCCCACGGCATCGTCGCCGTCATCGTGGCGACGCTCGGCCTGGCTGCGCTTGCGGAGGCCCTGCCGTGGCTCGGCGTATCTCCCTACGCGCGCACGCTCGTCTATTACGTCGCGTATTACCTCGCGCTCGGCCAAGCCTGGAACCTGATGTCCGGGCTCACCGGTTATGTGTCGTTCGCTCACGGTGCACTGGCCGGCATCGGCGCTTATGCCGTGGTGATCGCGCTCAATGGCGACTGGCCGATGGCTGGGGCGCTTGCCGCAGCAATGGTCGCGTCCGTCCTGGCTTCGCTCGTGATCGGCGCCACCAGCTTGCGCTTGCGGGGCACGGCGTTCACCTTCGCAACCTTGTTCTTTCAGGAGCTCGTGCTCCTGCTCTTGCGCAAGCTCCCGTTCACGGGTGGGCCGGGCGGCCTGGTGCTCGACCAGATCCTTCCACTCTGGGTGCCCTACGTGATGATGATCGCCGTGGCGGCCGGCTCCACCATCGTCCTGGCGCTTACCCGCCGCAGCCGTTTGGGGATTCGAGTGCTGGCGATCAAGAACGACGAGGTCGCCGCCGCTGCCATCGGCATCCATGCGACTCGCCTCAAGCTGATCCTGTTCTGCGCCAGCGCGGGAATCGCCGGTCTCGTCGGCGCGATCCACGGCCTCTACGCCGCGTCGCTGTATCCGGACACCGTTTTCTCCGTGGACATTTCGCTGATTGCCCTCGCCGTACCGTTGATCGGCGGTGTGGCCACCGTGTCCGGACCGCTCGTGGGGGCCGTGCTGTATGTTGGCATCCGCGAAGTCCTGCAGGTCATCGCACCCGGGGCCCACCTCGTGATCGTCGGCCTTCTCCTGCTCGCCGTCATTCTCTACATGCGCGACGGCGTGGTCGTCGAAATTGCGCGCCGGCGCCGCCGCCGGCGCGACGCCGTGCTGGCGGGCGGACCCGTCGTCCGCGAAGGGAAGGCTTGAGGTGGCGATCCTCGAGACCTGCGATCTGAGCAAACGATTCTCCGGCGTCGTCGCGGTGAATGGCGTCAGCCTCGCCGTTGACGAAGGCGAGTTGCTCGGCCTCTTCGGACCGAACGGCGCCGGCAAGACGACGATGTTCAACCTGATCGCCGGCGCATTTCAATCGGACGGCGGGTTCATCCGGTTCATGGGCACGGATGTCACACGCTTGCCAGCCTTCCGGCGAGCGCGTCTCGGCATCGGCCGCACCTTTCAGATCGTGCGCGCGTTCCGCGGCTTGAGCGTACTGGAGAATCTCCTGGCTGCGGTGCAGCGCCAGGGCGCGACCGGCCCGCACGACGTCGACTCGGCCCATCTGTTGTTGCGCCAGGTCGGCCTCGAATCCCGGGCCGACGATCCGGCCGGAGCACTCACTCTCGGCATGCTCAAGCGGCTGGAGGTCGCGCGCGCGCTGGCGCTTTCTCCGCGTCTGCTCCTGCTCGATGAGCCACTGGCGGGCCTCACCAACAAGGAGTCGATTGACCTGCTGTCTTTCGTTTCGGGCCTCAAGGCGCAGACGAGCGTGATCATGGTCGAGCACAACGTGCGTATGGCGCTGCCGATCTGTGATCGGGCGGTGGTGATGGATGCCGGTGCCGTGATCGCGGAAGGGTCACCCGATGAGATCCGCCGGGACCCGACCGTGATCCGCACCTATCTCGGGACCGAGGCGGAGTAACGTCGTGCTTGCGGTCGAAAACATCGAAGTACGATACGGCCAGGCCGTCGCCGTCGCGGGTGTCAGCCTGAGCGTCGAGCCTGGCGCCTGGGTGGCTCTCATCGGTGCCAATGGTGCCGGGAAGACCTCGCTTCTGCGCGCGATTGTCGGATTGACGCCCCATGGGGGGCGCACGCGCCTGAACGGCGACGACGTCTCACGCCTGCCTGCCTGGGAGCGACAGTGGCGCGGCATCGGCTACGTGCCGGAAGGACGCCAGATCTTTCCGCAGATGACGGTCGAGGAAAACCTGCGCGTCGGCGGCTTCATCAAGCCCGACGTGGAGGTCAGGCGGGGAATCGACCGCGCCTATGCGCTCTTTCCACGCTTGGCCGAGCGCCGCGGACAGCTGGCTGCGACGCTGTCGGGCGGCGAGCAGCAGATGCTGGCGCTGACGCGGGCGCTCATGATCGAGCCCAGGCTTCTGCTCGTGGACGAGATCTCCTGGGGGCTGATGCCGATCCTGGTCCATCAGGTTTTCGCGAAGCTGAAGGAGCTGCATCGCGAAGGCCTCGCCATCCTGCAGGTCGAGCAGAACGCGCGCGAGGTGCTGCGTCACGCCCGGTATGCCTACGTGATGGCGGCCGGCCAGCTGCTGCTGGAAGGGCCCGCGTCCGAGATCGCGGGCGACCCGCGGGTGGTCGAAAGCTACGTCGGTTGAGCGTTCACGGGGAGGGCCGGTGGATTTCGCATTCACGCCTGAGCAGCAGCAGATTCGGGAATCGATCCTCAAGCTGTGCGCGAGGTTCGGCGACGAATACTGGCTCGCCAGGGACACGGACGGCATGTTCCCGGAGGAGTTTCACGCCGCGATGGCCGAGGATGGCTGGCTCGGCATCGCCATGCCGGAAGCCTTCGGCGGCTCCGGGCTCGGCATCACCGAGGCGGCGATCATGATGCAGGCAGTCGCCGAATCAGGTGCCGCCATGACCGGCGCCTCGGCGATCCACATGAACATCTTCGGCCTGCAGCCCGTCGTCGTCTTCGGGGACGACGAGCAGAGGCGGCGCATGCTGCCGCCGCTCATCGCCGGCAAGGACAAGGCGTGTTTCGCGGTCACCGAGCCGAACGTGGGCCTCAACACGACGCAGCTCGCGACCAAGGCCGAGAAGCGTGGCGACCACTACGTGATCTCGGGAAACAAGATCTGGATCTCGACTGCGCAGGTGGCCAACAAGATCCTCATCCTGACGCGCACGACTCCCCTCGACCAGGTGAAGCACAGGACCGACGGGTTGACGTTGTTCTATACCGGTCTCGATCGCCAGCGCGCGGAAATTCGCGAAATACCGAAGATGGGCCGGCACGCCGTCGATTCGAACATGGTGTTCATCGAGGACATGGTGGTTCCGGCGACAGATCGCATCGGCGCCGAGGGCGACGGTTTCCGATCGATCCTGCACGGCATGAATCCGGAGCGCATCCTCATCGCGGCGGAGGCCATCGGCATCGGCCGGGCGGCGTTGCGCAAGGCTGCGAACTACGCCAGGGAACGCGTCGTCTTCGGCCGCCCAATCGGCCAGAACCAGGGAATTGCGCATCCGCTCGCGAAATGCTGGGCGGAGCTCGAGGCGGCGAACCTCCTGGTCTTCAAGGCCGCATCGCTCTACGACAAGGGGAAGGAATGCGGGGCCGAGGCCAACGCGGCGAAGTACCTCGCGGCCGAAGCGGCTTTCGAAACCTGCCAGCAGGCGATCCTCACCCATGGCGGGATGGGTTATGCGAAGGAATACCACGTCGAGCGCTATCTGCGCGAAAGCTTCATCCCGCGCATCGCTCCAATCAGCCCGCACATGATCCTGAATTTCATTGCGGAGAAGGTTCTGGGCCTGCCGAAATCCTACTGAGGGAGCAAGCGGCAGGGATGCGACACGGGAGGAAAGGCATGGCCGGACTGTATTTCGAGCAGTTCCACGATGGGCAGGTGTTCGAGCACGGGCTGAGTCGCACGGTGACCGAAATGGACAACGTGCTGTTCAGCACGCTCACGATGAATCCGCAGCCTCTCCATCTCGACGAGGAATTCTCCAGGAAGACCGAGTTCGGCCAGCGCCTGGTCAACAGCCTGTTCACCCTGGGTCTGATGATCGGAATGACGGTTGGCGACACCACGCTCGGCACGACCATCGCGAATCTCGGCATGAGCAAGGTGGAATTCCCCAAGCCGGTCTTCCACGGCGACACCCTTCGGGTGCGCACGATCGTGAAGTCGAAACGGCAAAGCCGCTCGCGCCTGGACGCCGGCATCGTCGAGTTCGAGCATCAGGCGATCAACCAGCGCGGGGAAGTCGTCGCGATCTGCGTCCGCGCTGCGTTCATGAAGTGCCGGCCAAAAGGGGAGGGTTGAGCGATGCGCTCGCTGCTGTTCGTGCCGGCGGATAGCGAGCGGAAGCTCGCCAAGGGACGGGAATCCGAAGCCGACGCGCTGATTCTCGACCTGGAGGATTCGGTGGCGGCAGCGCGGCGTCCCGAGGCGCGCAGGATCGCGCGTGCATTTCTGGCGGCCACCCGCACCGGGAAACAGCGCTTCTACGTCCGGATCAATCCGCTGGTCGGCGACACGTCGCTGGAAGACCTTGCCGCGGTGATGCCCGCGAAACCCGACGGGATCATGCTGCCCAAGGCGACACCCGATGGCGTGCGCACGCTTGCCCATTACCTTTCGGCCTTCGAAGCCGCAGCCGGATCCGCATCCGGTGCCACGCGAATCATCGCCATCGCCACCGAGACGCCCGGGGCGGTATTCGAGCTCGGTGGCTATCGCGGCGCTTCACCCCGCCTGGAAGCGCTCACCTGGGGAGCCGAGGACCTCGCGGCCGCCATTGGCTGCGTCAACCGCAAGCCGGACGGCGCTTACGACGACGTTTTCCGTCTTGCCTGTTCGCTCTGCGTGCTCGCCGCCGGCGCTGCCGAGGTGACGGCGATCGACACCGTGTTCACGGATTTCAACGACGAGCGCGGTCTGGAAGCCGAATGCGGTGCCACGAGAAGGATGGGCTTCACCGCGAAGATGGCGATCCATCCAGCGCAGGTGGCAACCATCAATCGCGCGTTTTCGGTGAGCGCCGACGAAATCGCCTGGGCGCGCAAGGTGATCGACGCCTTCGCCGCCAATCCGGAGGCGGGGACGATCGGTATCGACGGCAGGATGATCGACCGACCCCACGTGGTGCTGGCGAAGCGAATCCTGGCGCGCGGCGCAGCGAAGCAATGAAACCGGAGTCCTCACCGGCCAGTGCGCCGCCCGTGAAAGGGTGGCAGCCGCTGGCGGGCGTCCGCGTGCTCGATTTCTCGCTGCTGCTGCCGGGACCGTTCGCAACGGTGATCCTGGCGGACCTCGGCGCCGACGTCGCAAAGATCGAGCCGCCCGACGGGGATTTCGCCCGCCAGATGCCGGTCGCGATGTTCCGCATGGCCAACCGCAACAAGCGCAGCATCACCCTCGATCTCAAGCATCCGCACGCTGCCGGGGTGGTCGAGAGACTGGCGCGCTGGGCCGACGTGGCAATCGAGGGATTCCGTCCCGGGGTCGCCGATCGACTGGGCATCGGCCACGCCGCTCTCACGCGGCACAACCCGCGTATCGTCTATTGCTCGCTTTCGGGCTACGGACAGGATGGCCCAGCGTGCATGGCCCCCGGCCACGATCTCAATTATCTGGCGGCGGCGGGCGCTCTGGTGTTGCCCGGCCACTGGTCGGAGCCGCCCCGGCGCTCAGGCCTGCCCGTCGCCGACCTCGCCGGAGGAAGCTACGCCGCGATCGCCATTCTCTCCGCGCTGCACGAGAGGTCGGTAACCGGCAAGGGCGTGTACCTCGATCTGAGCCTTGCCGAAGCAGCGCTCTCCTTCACGCAGCTTCGCCATGGGCTCGATCTCGACGAACCGACGCGAACGCACCTCTATCCGACCAACGATCTCTTCGAGACTTCCGATGGCCAGGCGATTGCACTCGGCATCGTCGAGCAGCACTTCTGGGAGGGCTTCGTCGCGGCGGCCTCCGACCTGGCGCCCGATCTGCATCACCCGCGCTTTGCGGACGAGCCGAAGCGCCGCACTCACGGCGATGCGCTGGCCCGGCGCCTGCGCGAGGTGATGCGCCAGCGTTCTGCTGCAGACTGGCTGGCGCGCTTCGAGGAGCATGACGTGCCCGCCCAGCTCGCGCTCACTCCGGCCAGGGCGAGCCGAAGCGACCAGATGACCGCACGCGAGATGGTGATGGAGTTGAACGGAGAACGCCACGTGCCATTTCCAGTCCGGACCGATGGCCGGCGAGGCGCGGCGCTGCACGCCACTGCGCCGGGCCTTGGCGCCGACACCGACACGTTTCTTGCCGAATTGGGCTTCACGAATTCAGAGCTTGGCCGGCTCCGCGCGGCGGGAGTTTTCGGCTCGGCGGGGTCCGTCAACCAGGAAGCAAAGAAGGAAAGAGAAGAATGAGTGGTCCACTCGCGGGTGTTCGCGTCGTCGACATGACGATGAACGTCATGGGCCCTTACGCGGCTCAGGTACTTGGCGAAATGGGTGCCGATATCTGCAAGATCGAGCCACCGGAAGGGGATACGCTTCGCGGCGTCGGCCCGTCGCGAAGTCGCGGCATGGGACCCTATTTCCTCCATCTCAATCGCAACAAGCGCAGCTTGTGTCTCGACCTCAAGAAGCCGGCTGCCCGCGACGCCCTGCATCGATTGCTCGGGCAGGCCGATGTCCTGCTGTACAGCTTCCGGCCCCAGGCGATGGAACGCATGGGCGTCTCGTACAGCCAGGTTTCGGCCACCAATCCACGCATCATCTATTGCGGTGCCTTCGGCTACGGGCAGAACGGGCCCTACGCGGCGAAGCCTGCTTACGATGACCTCATCCAGTCGGCCGTATCGCTCCCGGTCCTGCAGGCGCGCGGCATCTCCGAGCCCACCTATGTGGCAACCGCGATCGCGGACCGGGTCGTGGGGATCATGGCAGCCTCCTCGGTCGGGATGGCGCTCTACTATCGGGAACGTACCGGCAAGGGTCAGTCGATCGAAGTGCCGATGTTCGAAACCATGACGCAATTCGTCATGGGGGATCACCTCTACGGCCTGACCTTCGAGCCCCCGATGGGCAAGGCCGGCTATGTGCGGATGATGGAACCGAACCGGAGGCCCTACAAGACGCTGGACGGCTACATCGGCGTGCTGGTCTACAACGACAAGCACTGGAGCCGCTTCTTTGCCCTGGTCGGCCGCCCGGACATGGCGAAGGATCCACGCTTCGCCTCCATGGCGACGCGCACCCAGAATATCGATTTTCTCTACGGTTTTCTCGCCGAAGCCGTTGCCACCAGGACCACGGCCGAGTGGCTGAAGCTGTTCGAGGACGCCGACATCCCGGCGGTGCGGCTCAATACGCCGGAGATGCTGGTCGAGGATCCGCATATGCGGGCGATCGAATTCTTCAAGGTGGTCGATCATCCGTCCGAGGGGAAGATCCGCGTCATGGGCATGCCCCAGACCTGGAGCGAGTCTCAGCCCGAGATCACCCGGGAGGCGCCTCTGATCGGCCAGCATACCGTCGAGTTGCTGGCGGAATATGGATTCGACACGACGGAAGTCTCGGCGATGCTCGATGCCGGCGCTGCGATCGATGGCCGTTCGGCGGACGCTCATCGCGCGGCGCTCCCGCCGCGGTGATTCGCTCGTCGGGACGCTGCCCTCGCGCGACGATCTGCAATCCGCCGCGTGGTACGCTTGCCCCCCGTGAACAAGCCCAAGCTGACCTACTTCGACGCTCCCGTGAGTCGCGGCGAGGAGTGCCGCCTCGCCCTGCACCTCGCCGGCATCGACTTCGAGGACGTGCGCATCAAGCCCGCCGCGTGGCCCGCGATGAAAGAGCAGATGCCCTACGGCGGCCTGCCTGTCCTCGAGCTACCTGGGCGCCCACCGCTCGCGCACGCCAACGCCATCCTGGTGTTGATCGGCCGCCGCCACGGCCTTCACCCTGCCGACGACTTCGAGGCGGCACGCCACGAAGGAATGATGGAGCACGTCGAGGACCTCCGCGCCGCCGTCGCGCCGACCATCCGCATGGGGGACGCAGAGAAGCGGGCTGCGCGCGAGGCGATCGTGGCCGGCTTCCTGCCCGCGTGGGCGAGGTCCGCGAACAAGAACATCCTCGGCGAGCCGTTCTTCGGCGGCGCGAAGCTCCACGTCGTGGACCTCAAGCTCCACATGGCGGTGCGCTGGTTCATCGGCGGCAAGGTCGACCACATTCCCGCGACGATCTTCGCCGGCTACCCGAAGCTCATGGCGGTGTACGAGGCCGTGCGCGACCATCCCGGCGTGAAATCCTGGTACGCGAAAGCCTGAGTCGCGTCCGCAGGGCCCGCGCCCGCTCCGTCGGGTGACGCCAGTCGCAGCCCGGTGCGCATGGCTCGGGTGGCTGCGCCCATGAATGGCCCGGACGCGCGATAGGGCTGCCCCACCCGCCATCAGTCCCGCGCGCCTTGCGTCGGCAGGTTCTGGGCGCGCCAGCGCAGCATGCCGCCCGCCATATTGGCGACCTTTTCGAATCCCGCTTTCTTGAGGATCGCTGCCGCCTGTGCCGAGCGCGCGCCGGCGCGGCACACGGTGACCACCGGGCGGTCCTTCGCCAGGCCTCCGGCGCCCTTCTCGAGATCGGCCAGCGGAAGCAGACGGGCGCCTGCAATATGGCCGAGTGCCCCGGCGAACTCGTCCGCCTCGCGCACATCGACGATCTGCAGCCCGGCCCCGTGCTCTTCCACCCAGGCCGGCTCGATCTCCCAGAACCCGGCGAAGGTGAAGGTCAGCGGCGCCCAGCCCGGGTCGTTCGTCGCCAGCCCCTCGTCGGCCGGCCGACCACAGACCATGTTGGCCGGCACCGCCACGTCGATCTGCCTGGGATGCGGCAGGCCGAGGTTCTGCATGTAGCCCGCGAAATCGGCCTCGGAAACATTGCCGCCGAGGCGCGGGTTATGCGCCTTCTCCTCGGCCACGCTCGTCGCCGTCAGCCCGCGGTAATCGTGCGCCGGCCAGAGCAGGCAATCGTCGGGCAGGGTGAAGATCCGCGTCTTGATCGACACGTAGAGCTTGTGCGCGCTGCCGTGCTGGAAATCGGTCCGTCCGCAGCCGCGGATCAGCAGCGCGTCGCCGGTGAAGGCCATGCTCTCATCGTCCAGCACGAACGACATGCAGCCATTGGTATGGCCCGGCGTCGCGAGCGCAACGACATGGCGCCCGCCGAAGCCAACCCGGTCGCCGTCGGCCAGCCGGATATCCGCGCCCTCGGCCCCGCTCGCCGCCGAAATGGCGATTCGTCCGCCCAGGCGTTTCTTCAGGAGCCAGGCTCCGGTCACATGGTCGGCGTGGACATGGGTCTCCAGCGTGGCGGCGAGCGTAAGGCCCAGTTCCCGCACCAGCGCCGCGTCGCGCGCCGCCTGCTCGAACACGGGATCGATCAGGATCGCCTGACCCGACGCGCGATCGCCCAGCAGGTAGCTGTAGGTCGAGGATTGAGGATCGAAGAGTTGCCGGAAGATCGGCATGATTCACCTCCTGGGGCTCTTTCAGGTTGCCTGCGCAAGTGATTGCGAACGATAGGCCATTTCCAGGAGCGATCGATCGCTTCCCAGCGGACCAGGAGTCGCCGCTCGAGGCCGGCGAGGTTGGCACACCTGCAACCGACGTCGACGGTCTGCATCGGACGTGTTCGGGTCGAGCTGCGACCCTCGACGTTCCGTCCGCGTGCGGCAAAGACCGGCCGTTGCGCCTCGTCCGCCAAAGCGGCCGTTCACCCGCAACGGCTGGCCAGGGGCGCCAACCCCGGCCGCCATTGTTGCCCCAATCAGGAGGCCAGCCCCAAATAAAGTTGACAATCATTCGCAACCGCCCACAATGCACCACCCCAGCCCGGGTAGCCTTGGAGTGCAGCGCATGAACAGGTCGCCCGTCTGGATCGCAAGCCTCGCCTTGCTCGTCGCCCTGTTCGCGACGCCTGCCCTTTCGGCGGTCTTCACCGTCACCAACACGAGCGACTCGGGCGCCGGCAGCTTCCGCCAGGCGCTCCTCGACGCCAACGCCGCTGCGGGTCTCGACACGATCGCGTTCAACATTCCGGGTGCGGGCGTGCACACCATTACGACGCCCACGACCGATCTTCCAAGCATCACCAGTCCCGTTCTGATCGATGGCTATACACAACCCGGGTCCGCGCCGAACACGAATGCACTGAACGCCGGCATCAACGCCGTGCTGCAGATTGAACTCGCCATGACCTCGGGAGGAGACCTGCACATCGCCGCGGGGGCCGACGGAACCACGATTCGCGGACTCGTGATCAATAACCGTTTCGACGAAATCTCGGTCGTGGCCAATAACGTCACAATCGCCGGCAACTTTATCGGCACGGACGCTTCCGGAACCGTCGGCAAGCGCGGCACGATCGGAATCGTCGCGCAATCGACGGCCAGCAATCTGACCGTCGGCGGACCCGCCGCGGCGGACCGCAACCTCATTTCAGGTCACGTTTTCTACGGCGTGCAGCTGCAGGCTCCGAGCACGACCGGCCATCTGATCCAGGGCAACTACATTGGCACCGATGTCACCGGAACGCTGAGCCTCGATACGCCTACGAATTTGCAGTTAGGACTCGCCGACATGGGCGCGGTGAGCGTGCTCGGCAATCTCATTGCCGGAAACTCCGCCGGAGGCGTGCATACGATCGGCAACGCTACGCTACGGGGCAATCTCATCGGCACGAAGCGCGATGGCACCAGTGCGCTGCCAAACGGCTATGGCGTACTTCTTCAGGGCGCCGGTTCGACCGTAGGCGGCTCCGCGGCGGGACAGCCGAACATTATCGCGTTCAATACCGGCATCGGCGTGAACGTGGATTACGCCAGCTCCGGCAACCGCATTTCGCAGAATGCGATCTATTCCAACGGCGCCCTCGGCATTGACCTTACCGGGACCGGCGTTCCCTTGGCCAACGACGCAGGTGACCCGGACTCGAATGCCGGCAATCTCGGCCAGAACTATCCGGTGATCACGTCGGCGAGCGTCGTCGCGGGTACGGCGAGCGTATCCGGAACGATCAACAGCAACCCGAGCGTGTCGCTGCATCTGGAATTCTTCGCGAACGCTGCCTGCGACCCATCCGGCTACGGCGAAGGCCAGACGTTCATCGGCGTGACCGATGTCAGTACCGACGCCAGCGGCAATGCGAGCTTTGGGCCACTTGTCTTCAGCGGCGTGCCCCCCGGACAGGCCGTGATCACGTCTACGGCCACGAGCACCGCCGGCGGCACGTCGGAATTCTCGCAATGTCCGGCCGCGATCGCGGCTGCGACGTCGACGGCCCTTGTCTCGTCGATCAATCCCTCGACGGTCGGCCAGTCGGTCAGCTTCACCGCGACGGTTACCGGCGCGAGCCCCACCGGCAGCGTGCAGTTCAAGGACGGTGCCGGCAATCTGGGAAGCCCTGTGGCCCTGAGCGGGGGCGTCGCCACGCTCTCCACCTCCGCGCTGACCCAAGGTACGCATTCGATCACTGCGGTCTACAGCGGGGATGCCGGGAACGCAACGAGCACCTCGCCCGTCGTGAGCCAGGTGGTGAATCCGGCCGCCGCTGGCGCCACCACCACGACGCTGACGTCTTCGCAGAATCCGTCGACGCTCGGCCAGTCGGTCACGTTCACGGCGACCGTGAGCGGTACGACGCCGACTGGAACCGTCCAGTTCTTCGATGGGGCGAGCAGCCTTGGGAGCGCCACTGCAAGCGGTGGCATCGCGACGCTGACGACCTCCGCTCTGACGCAAGGCACACATGCGATCACCACAAATTACGGGGGTGATGTCAGCAATGCCCCGAGCACGTCGCCAGCGGTGCAGCAGGTCGTCAACGCCGTGATCGTACCGCCGCCCGGTTCGGCACAGCCGATCCCGACGCTGGGCGACCTCGCACTGTTGCTGATGGGCGCACTGGTTGCGGCGACCGGCATCGCGGGCGTTCGGCGCAATCGCGGTTGATCGGACTCCGCTTCTGGACCACGAGGGCGCCCACCCGGCGCTCTCGTGGTGGCCATGTATTGGGCTTCCGCAGGGGCCACAGCGCGCACTCGAACGCTAACGTATCCGTGCGCGGTGACGCCCAACGTTCCGTGCCGTCGCATGGCCCCATGTCAAGCATGGGGCGTGTGCTTTTGCGGTGAGTGACAGACCACTCCGGGTCGAACTGGCACCGTCGACGATTGGGCCGAGCGCGGCCGGTTGCAGACGATCAGGGTCGTCGCCAAATTTGTCCGAAACCGGTCGTTGGCGTTTATCCTGCGTCCTGGGCGCCGGCGCGCCGCATACCGTTCCCCAAGACGGATCGACCTGATCGGGCAGCTAACTCACGCAGCTGGCTTCTACACGGCTGCCGAGCAGCATGAACGCATCGCGAAGATCCATACCCCATCCTTCCTGGGCTCACTGTGAACTTGAGGTGTTGCGATGATCGATCGAGTCCGCCTAATCGGGAATTGGGGGTTGGTGAAACATGGGCGTGTCGATAGTCTGGGGAACTACCATCCCACTGCCGAGCGGATGAACGGGCAGTTGATTTATGCCGCCGACGGTTCGATGAGCGTACTCATTACCAAGGCTCCGGAACCCAAGCTAGTGAGTGACATCATCGCGTACTCGGGGAGTTTCTCCGTTGAGGGCGGCAAGGTCCTGCATCACATCAAGGTCTCGCCCTATCCAAAACGTCTGAACACCACGGAAATCCGCTTGGCATCGTTTCGGGGCGATGACCTGGTCCTAACTACAGAGTCCGATCAAGGTGGACGATACGAAATCGTGTGGCGAAAGTAGCGTCATCCCCATATGAGCGTCGCCATCGACCCGTTGCATCCGTTGCTTAGCGGCAATGTTGAGCGCCAGCTCTCCGGGTTGGAAGGCGCAGGATCGGGTCGCGGCGGGCCCGTCGCCGATAAGGCGACTTGCGGCCAGAACCGGTCATAGCGCCTCGTCCCCAAGGCGGCCGCTCCCGGGCAACGGGCGATCGCGTAACCTCCCGGTCCGCCAGGCCGCTCCATCCAGTGATAACGTGATCTGTCGGCGCTTGGCGGGGTCGAAATTGCCATCCGTCGCTCGGCATTCGTCGAAATTGATTCCCTATCGTTCAAGATGACGACGGGATTCTTCGCCGGTCAGCCTGGGCCCTTTGGGCCCATTGGACCCGACACCCGAGACTGACCAGATGCAGCCGATGCCCCGCTACTTCCCGCACGTGGACGGGTTGCGTGCCCTCGCCGTGCTCGCGGTCATGGCGTACCACATCCATCCCGCGCTGCTTCCAGGGGGTTTCGCCGGGGTGGACGTCTTCTTCGTGATTTCGGGCTTTGTCGTCACTGCATCGTTGGCAGAGCATCGCGGGGAGTCCATGTCCGCGTTCCTGGGGCGCTTCTATGCGCGGCGCCTCGCGCGAATCGCCCCGGCTCTGCTGGTGATGCTCATGGCAACGACGGTCGCATACGTACTGCTGGTGCCTCGCGCGTGGCTGAGCGGGCTGACCGAGTCTGTCGGGCGGGCCGCGTTCTGGGGGCTCAGCAACTGGGTGCTGGGCACCCAATCCGAGACCTATTTCGCGCCGCGCGCGGACTTCAATCCGTACCTGCACACGTGGACGCTCGGTGTCGAGGAGCAGTTCTACCTGGTTGCGCCGCTGCTCCTTTACGGCTGGGTGCGTCTGCGCGGCGGGTCTGGTCGCCGCAATGTGGCCGTGACGGCGATGGTCGCGCTCGCGTTGGCTTCGCTTGCAGCGTGCTTCCTGGCGGCAACCCGTCATGGGGCAGAGTTCGTGTTCTACGCCCTGATCTTCCGCTTCTGGGAGCTGGCAGCCGGAGTGCTCTGGTTCCAGTGGGCGGCGCGACCGCGCGAGCCGTCGCCCCGATTCTCCGCGTACCTGTCGTGGGGCGCGTGGCCTGCAATCGCCCTCACCGCTGTCACCCTGGTGTTTTCGCGCGCGGAGACCTTCCCGTGGCCGGGGGCGCTGGGTGCCGTAGCGGGCGCGTTGCTGCTGATCGGCGATCCTCGCGCCCGTCCCGATGACCATGTGCGCCGGCTGTTTGCACGGCCGATCATGGTCTGGATCGGGCAACGGTCGTACTCGCTCTACCTCTGGCACTGGCCGGTGTTCGTACTGTTTCGATGGACTGTGGGCCTCGAGACCTGGCCAACGCGTTTCGCGGCGTCGACCCTCGCGGTGCTGCTTGCGCTGGGGTCCTATCGCTGGATCGAACGGCCGGTTCGCCAAAGCGCCAGGCTCAAGCGTCTTCCCGCAGGCTTGCGCGTGACCGCATTCCTGGTCGTGATCGGTATCTGTTGGAGCGGCGCGCGCTGGCTGCTGGACGAACAGCCGGAGCTTGGTCTGAGCCAGGTCACCCGCGACGCCAGGGATTGGTACGCGACCCGCCGGATGGAGCGCGGTGAGCGAACGGCACGTCGCTGCGAGCCACGCATCGTCGAGCGTTCACTCGCAGGCGGCGGAGACATTACCGAGTATCGCCCAGAGGGCTGCGAAGTGGGTCGAGGCGCGCAGTTGTTCGTGCTTGGAGACTCGCACGCGCGGGCGTATCTCCCGATGTTCGATCAGCTGAGCGCCGAAGGGGGGCGCATGGTGAGGGTGTACGAAATGCCGGGCTGCTCCTACATCAGCCTGATGGGCCCGATGGCGGACCCGCCACCCGGGTGCCTGTCGGGGGCACGCGCCGCCGTGAACGAGGTACTGGAGCTTGCGCACCCGGGCGATATCGTCTTCTTGCCATCCCTTCGGGTCCCGCGTCTGGTGAACCAGTGGGGCCCGGTGCGGATGGACGAAGGCGAAAACGAGTTTCGGCGGTCGCCAGGTGAGACGCCGTCGATTATGGCGGCGATCGAGGACGCGCCGCAGTGGTTCGTTCCATTTCAGCGCGCCGGCCTGCAGGTCCTGTTCGAAGCGCCAAAACCGATATTTCGCGTGCCGGTCTTTCGCTGCGTCGACCCTTACACACGGGTGAACCCACAGTGCGCCAGGGGCACGAGCGAGTCGCGGGCGGACGAGGAGACGTATCGGGCACCTGCACTCGACGCAATGAAACGCCTGGCATCGCGCTACCCTCCAATCCGCATCTGGGACCCGCTGCCGGTCCTTTGCGGAACCATCCGCTGCGAGGCGCTCACCGCGAAAGGTCCGCTCTACTTCGACGCGGATCACCTGAGTGCCTTTGGCAACGTTGTCCTCTACCCTTCCTTCAGACAGGCAGTGGACTCCATCGCGTATCCCTGAGGTGTGCTCGCGGACTTTGCGGCGAGATGATTCCGATGCCCGGATCGCGTCATTCCTTCGCGCCGCCCGCCCAGCCGTGGCCTCTGCGCGGACGCGTGATCAGCGTGCAGCTGCCAGTCGTTCCTTGCCGGCCTCCTTCACGTCCGCCTCGAACAGTTCCTGCAATTGCGCCGCTGCCTGCGCGGTCGTCTGTATGAACTGCTGCTCGTCCTGGCGCACCGCGTATTGCACCTCGATGAGTCTGCGGTCGTGCTCGCGGAAGAGTTCCACGGCGCGCGCGGCCTGCGCTTCTGCCATTCCGTATCGCACCAGAGCCTGCCGCGCGGTCTCGAGGCTCGACAGGAACGTTTCGCGCTCGATGGCCTCGATGTCGAGGTCGCGCAACCGATAGAGGTGCACGCGGTTGCGCGCGCGGGCGAGGATCGCCAGATTGGGGAAGTTCTTGCGGACGACTTCGGCAGTCTTGAGCGACGCTTCGACGTCGTCGATGGCGAGCACGAAGAGCCGGGCGTCGCGCGCCTTCGCGGATTCGAGCAGTTCCAGCCGTGACGCGTCGCCGTAGTACACCTTGTTGCCGAAGCGGCGCACGAAATCGACCTGCTGATAGTCGAGCTCGATCGCGGTGAACGGCACGCCGGCCATGCGCAGAATGCGCGAGACGATCTGCCCGTAGCGACCGTAGCCGGCGATGATCACCGGGTTTCCGGGGCCGTCGATCGCGTCGAATTCCGGCGGCCGCCGGCGCTCGAGCCAGCGCGCGAGCAGCCGCTCGTGGGCAATGAACGTCAGCGGTGCGAGCAGCATGGACAAGGTCACGGCCAGGATGAGGAATTGCGCCGCCGCTTCGGACAGGATGCCGCCGCTGAATGCTGCGGTGAAGAGCACGAACGCGAATTCGCCGCCCTGCGCGAGCCACACGGCCATGCGTTGTGCGTCCTCGTTGGGCGTCCCGGCGATGCGCGCGATCGCGTACATCAGCGCCGCCTTGCACGCCACCAGGCCCAGTGCGACGCCGAGCACGGCGACCGGCCGAAGCTCGAGCAGCGTCAGGTTCGCACTCATGCCCACGGCCATGAAGAAGAGGCCCATCAGCAGGCCCTTGAACGGCTCTACGTCGGCCTCGAGCTCGTGGCGGAACTCCGAGTCTGCCAGCAGCACGCCCGCCAGGAACGCACCCAACGACATCGACAGGCCGATCGTGCCCATGATCAACGCGGCGCCGATGACCACCAGCAGTGCGGCGGCGGTGAAGATCTCGCGGCCGCCGAAGCGGGCGACGAGCTTCAGCGCGGGCCGCGTGACCAGGCGGCTGCCGACGATCACGGCCGCGATGGCAGCCACCCCTTTGGCAGCGAGCATCCATGCGCTCTCGGCATCGGTGGTGTCCGGCGTGAGCAGCGGCAGGAGTGCGATCAGTCCGATCACCGCGAGGTCCTGGAACAGCAGGATCGCGAAAGTCTTGCGACCTGCCGGCCCGCTCAACTGACCGCGCTCTCCGAGCCACGCGAGCACGATGGCGGTGGACGACATGGCGAGCCCGAAGCCGACGACGATCGCCGGTTGCCACGGGAGGCCAAGCGCATGCGCGGCCGCGCCCAGGACGAGTCCGCTGACCAGCACCTGCGCGCCACCCAGACCGAACACGGAATGACGCAAGGCCCACAGCCGCGAGGGCTCGAGTTCGAGCCCGACCAGGAACAGCAGCAGCACGACGCCCAGCTCGGCGAAGTGCAGCGTGCCTTCTGCTTCGGGAATGAGACCGAACCCCCAGGGACCGATGATGGCTCCGGCGGCGAGGTAGCCCAGCACGCTCCCCAATTGCAGGCGACGGAACAGCGGCACGACGATTACCGCCGTCAGGAGAAAGATGGCGACTTGTTGTAGCGGCATGGGTGGAGGTTCCTGGTGGGGTCCGGGCCGGCGCTTCCTCTCATCCCCGATATTGCCATTGCCGCCGAAGCCATTCGCGGGAACGAACAAGCGCGGCTCCGGCTGCCATCGCCCCGGTGCACGCCCTGCCTTCGGCTTCCCGTGCAGGCGAACGGGGCGCAGCCATGCGGAGCAGACATTGCATCCGGTCTACCCTGCGCGTATCGTCCTGCGCTTTGTCCAGCGTTGTCCGTCGACCACAGTTATGGAGCTCGCCATGAGGATCGCCGCCGCTCTCGTGCTGTATGCCCTGCTGGCGCTGAGTCAGACCGCGTTCGCCACCCCATCGCGGCAAACCCTCCATTACCTCGGCACGACTCGGCTCGCGCCCACCGCTTCGAGCGCCAGCCAGGGCTTGGGGCCAGAGATCCATCCGGGGCCCGAGTTCGACGCTCACTTCGATCGCCTCGCCAAGGGCTCGGTGAGCCCTGCCCGCGTACCCGCCAGTCATGTGCCGACGCCGGCCGACAGCGCGGTCTTCGGCCTCCAGGCCGGCGTCGGATTCGACGGCCTGACCCATCTCGACCAGCGCAACGCCAGCGGCGGCAACCAGTTCAGCCTGGAGCCGCCCGACCAGGCCCTGGCGGTCGGCAACGGCTACGTCGTCGAGGCCGTCAACACCGCAATCCGGGTGAGAAGCACCGGCGGCTCAATCCTGGTACCCGCGGTGGGCCTGAACGAGTTCTTCGGTCTCGCGCCCGCCATCGACCGCAGCACCGGGATCTACGGGCCGTTCACCTCCGACCCCAAGGCCTACTACGACGCCGACACCGGGCGCTGGTTCGTGACCATGCTCGAGATCGACCAGGACCCTGCCACCGGTGCATTTCAGGGCCATTCGTCGGTGCTCATCGCGGTGAGCCAGAGCGACAACCCGACTGGCAGCTGGTATGTCTACAGCCTGGACACCACCAACGCCGGCGATCCGGTCAACCACCCCAGCTGCCCCTGCCTGGGCGACCAGCCGCTGATCGGGGCCGACGCGAACGGCTTCTATGTCACGACCAACGAGTTCCCACTGTTCACGAGCGGCTTCAACGGCGCCCAGGTCTATGCGATGTCCAAGGCCGCCCTCGAGGGCGGCGGTCCCGTCACCGCGGTGGCGTTCGGCAACATCCCGCTGGCCGAGGGCCCGGCCTACTCGCTGCAGCCGGCGACCACCGCGCCGGGCGGCGCGCACGCCAGCGGCCAGGGCGGCACCGAGTACTTGATGAGCGCGCTCGACTTCAACAATAGCCTCGACAACCGGATCGCGGTCTGGGCGCTGACCAACACCTCGTCGCTGAACTCGGCCACGCCGGCGGTCGCGCTGCAGAGCACGATCGTCGATTCGCAGGTCTACGGTGCGCCGCCCTCGGCACAGCAGAAGCCCGGACCGCTGCCGCTGGCCGACTTCATCAAGGGCGGTGGATTCGGCGTCAAGGCGTCGGCGCAGATCCTGCCGCTGGTCGACGGCAACGACGACCGTATGCAGCAGGTGACCTGGGCCGACGGCAAGCTGTGGTCGTCGCTGAACACGGTGGTCAAGCCGGCCAACGGCGTGGTCAAGGCCGGTACGGCGTATTTCATCGTCGCGCCCGGTTGGAACGGCAGCACCCTCGGCGGATCGATCGTCAAGCAGGGCTACCTCTCGGTCAGCAACCACAGCCTCATCTACCCCTCGATCGGCGTCAACAGCCAGGGGAAGGGCGTGATCGCGTTCAGCGTCGTCGGCGACTCGGTGTACCCGAGCGCAGCCTACGCGCCGATCGATGCCGTCAACGGCGCCGGGGCGATTCGCTTCGCCGCCTTGGGTGCCGCGCCCGACGACGGCTTCACCGGCTACGCGTTGTTCGGTGGCCGCGTGGGCCGCTGGGGCGACTACTCGGCCGCGGTGTCCGACGCCGACGGCTCGATCTGGTTCGCCAACGAGTACATCCCCGGCGGGACGCGTACGCTCTATGCGAACTGGGGCACCTTCATCGGCCACGTCACGCCGTAGCGTTCGCGACCGACCGGCTCAGCGCGCGCCATGAGCGCGCGTGGAATGCTCCGGGCCATGCCGGAGCATCGTTGAATGCTGCGCCTGCATCTCACCTGCTTTTGCGGCGATCCGACCCTCGCGGTATTTGCGGAGGTCGCCGAACTCCTCTTTCATGGTTTCAGGCGCGCCGGCGCGCAGGTGGAGTGGGAGCCCCGATCCATGCGCCGGGGAGCCCTCAACCTGGTGATAGCCGCGCATCGGATGCCGCCGGCGCTGCTCCCGCGGTTGCTCGACGAACGCGTCATTCTCAATCTCGAGCAGGTGTGCGCCCCCGAGGCATGGCAGCGTACCGATGCTGCCACCTACCGGGCCCTCCTGCAGGGCTCGCCGGTGATCGACTACAGCGAGCGGAATCGGGAATGGCTGCTCCGCGAACTTCAGGTGCATGCGGAGATCATGACGCTTGGTCATGTACCTGAGCTCGAGCGCATTCCCCGCGCTCGGGAACAGGACATCGACGTGCTGTTCTACGGGAAGATCACGCCGGCGCGCGCGGAGAGGCTCGGAGCGTTACGACGCGACGGTCTCCGCGTCGTTGCCCTCAGCGGTGCGCCGTGGGACTACGGGAAGGAGCGCGATGCACTGATTGCAAGGAGCCGCGTCGTTCTCAACCTGCATGCCCACGATGCCCACATCTTCGAGCAGGTGCGCGTCAATTATCTTCTGATCAACGGCAAGGCCGTGGTAAGCGAGATTCTGGACGACACCGAGATTCCGGAGCTGTACCGGCGGCTGGTCGATCCGGTCTGTGGCATCGATGCAATCGTGGAGCACTGTCGCCAGCTCGTCGGCGACGAACACTTGCGGCGCGAGCGCGAGGAAGCGGCACGCGACGGCATGCGCACCCATCCGCAGACAGCACTGCTGGCGGGCATTGCCTGCCTGCAGGCGGCGCTTCCGGACAGGGGCAATCGAGCTGCCCCGCTTGCGCCGGGGGCGTGCCGCGGGCGACCGTAAGATCAGGTCGTCCAATCAGGCGGGCGCCTGCCTGCGCATCGAGCCGGCACCGTCAACCGCGCGTTGCTTCAATCGTCTGCGCTCGCGCTTGCCTGTCCGCGGCGCTCCCGAGAAGGGCCATGCGCGTGACCGGGCTCTGCATCCGAGCCAGCCACCACTGCAGCGCCCGACCCCTGCCGGTTTGGGCTCCTTTGCGCCAGGCGTAACAGACCTGGATCCGGTGCTCCGGCCGCTCCACGCGCTTGACGATCAGGCGACCGGTGTCGATGTAGGGTTGCGCGAGGCAAGTCGGGAGGAACCCGACGCCCAGGCCGCGGATCTGCGCGTCGAGCTTGGCCGGCATGCCGCTGACGGTGAATACGTCCTGACCGGCCAGCAAGCCGATGGAGACGCCGCCGCCATGCTGGATCGAATCGGCGACCGCCACGGCCCGATGCCGGCGGATGACTTCGTCGCTCAGCGGCTCGCGCGCGTGCGCCAGCGGGTGATGCGGCGCCACTGCAAAGACGAACTGCACGCTGCCCAGCGACTCCCGGTGCAGGCCGGTCGCGGTGCCCGTGGCGATCACCACGCCAATGGCGAGGTCGGCCTGGCCAGACGCCAGCGCTGCCAGCGTCCCTGACAGGGTCTCCGAGCGCAGCCTGACCTGGGTCGGAGGTTTGAGCGAAAGGAAAGCATCGCACAGCTCCATCATGGTGGCGACGTTGATGATGCTGTCCACGGCGATGGTGAACTGCGGCTCCCAGCCGGTGGCTACCCGCTTGACGCGGTTGGCGATTGCATCGATGTCCGCCAGCACGCGCGTGCCCTCGCGCAGCAATTCGGCGCCGGCCTCGGTCAGGCGGGCCTGGCGCGAGCTGCGGTCGAACAGCAGCACGTCCAGCGCGTCCTCCAGCTGCCGCACGCGATAGGTGAGGGCGCTGGGCACCACGTTGGTCGCGCGCGCGGCAGCGGCAAAGCTGCCGGCACTGGCGATGGTCTGCAGCATGGCCAGGGCGTCCGGCGTCAGTACGTCGCGGGGTGTCGGCATCGGACGTTGTCCATTCGAATAGTTTGAATGATGCCATCAAATCGCCAGGGGCAAGAGCGCCTTGGCGGCGTCCACAATGGATCGCATCGACAAGGAGATGCATCCATGCTCACCCTGCGCAAATCCCAGGACCGCGGCTACGCGGACCATGGCTGGCTCAAGAGCTACCACTCGTTCTCGTTCGCCGGCTATCACGACCCGGCCCACATGGGCTGGGGGAACCTTCGCGTGATCAACGAGGACCGCGTGGCTCCGGGAACCGGATTCGGCAAGCACGGCCACCGCGACATGGAGATCATCAGCTACGTGCTGGCGGGCGAACTGGCCCATCAGGACAGCATGGGCAACGTCAAGGGCATTCCACCCGGCGACGTGCAGCGCATGAGCGCGGGGACCGGCGTGATGCACAGCGAGTTCAACCACACCGAAGGCCAGACGACGCATTTCCTCCAGATGTGGATCGAGCCGAACGTGACCGGCATTGCGCCGAGCTACGAGCAGAAGACGATCCCGATCGACGAGAAGCGTGGCGCGTTGCGTCTGGTGGCGTCAGCCGATGGAGCCCGGGGCTCGGTCACCATCCATGCCGACGCGGCGCTGTATGCGGGGCTGTTCGATGGCGGCGAGAGCGCGGAAGTGGCGCTGAACCCGGCCCGCAAGGGATATGTGCATCTCGTGCGCGGCGCGCTCGAAATCAACGGCCAGCGGATCGGCGCCGGGGATGCCGTACTGCTGGAAAACGAAAGACGAATTGTGTTGGCCAACGGAATCGATGCCGAGGTGCTGGTGTTCGATCTCGCGGCCTGATTTCTTCTGCTTCCACGTCACCTCACAGGAGTCGACATGTTCGAGAAACTGCAAGATCCCCTGGCCTTCGTCGGCCGCCTGCTGCTGGCCGTGCTGTTCCTGCCGGCGGGCATCGGCAAGCTCACCGGCTTTGCCGGAACGGTCGGCTACATAGCGGCGGTGGGTCTTCCCCTGCCACAGCTGGCCGCGGCGCTCGCGCTGGTTGTCGAGATCGTCGGTGGTGCGGCGCTGGTCGCGGGCTATGGGACCCGCCTCGTTGCGATCGTGCTGGCGGCATTCACGTTGGTGGCTTCGTTCTTCTTCCACAACTATTGGGTGCTGCCGGCCGATCAGCAAATGATCCCCCAGCTCCTGTTCTTCAAGAACATCGCAGTGGTAGGGGGCCTGCTGACGCTCGCTGCCTGGGGCGCGGGCGCCTGGAGCGTGGATGCGCGCCGCGAGCAGCGGCTCGCTGCCAGGCGCCAGAATGGCCTGGGTCGGATGGCGGCCGGTTAGGTCGTGCTTCGGGGGCGCCGCGACATCGTCGAGGACTCAGCCCGTTCCTTCCGTGCAATTCTTCGCCAGCAGGCACGGCGGTGGCGGCTCGTTCATCTTCCGGCGCCGGATCTCGTCGCGCAACTCCTGGTATTGCCGTCGCGTCTGGGATTCGACCGCTTCCGGAGTGATGGCCGCCGCCGAAAACCCGCCCGCCACGAATTTGCCGTGCACGGTGACCTTGATGACGCCATCCTCCTCGGCGATCCGGGTGGTG
>DATIQL010000223.1:0-23911 GCA_035470905.1 Casimicrobiaceae bacterium | reverse complement strand
GAGGCGTTCAAGGAGCTGCAGGTCGACACCCAGGGCAAGTTCGGCGGCCTCGGCATCGAGGTCGGCGCGGAGAACGGCGCGATCCGCGTGATCTCGCCGATCGAGGACACGCCGGCGTTCAAGGCAGGGATCCAGGCCGGTGACCTGATCGTCAAGATCGACGACACCGCGACGCAGGGGCTGGCGCTGAACAAGGCCGTGGACAAGATGCGCGGCAAGACGGGCTCGACCGTCGTGCTGACGGTGCTGCGCAAGGGCGTCGATGCGCCGCTGACGTTCACGCTGGTCCGCGAGGTGATCAACGTCAAGAGCGTCGTCTCCAAGGCCCTCGAGCCGGGCTACGGCTACATCCGGGTGCGCAAGTTCCAGGAGGACACCGGCGCCGACGTCGCGAAGGCGGTGAAGACGCTCTATGCCAAGGGTCCGCTCAAGGGCTTGGTGCTCGACCTGCGCAGCGACCCCGGTGGCCTGCTGAACCAGGCGGTCGCGGTCGGGGCGACGTTCCTGCGCAAGGATGCGCTTGTCGTCTACACCGACGGCCGCACTCCCGATTCGCACATGCGCCTGACGGCTTCGAGCGAGAACTACCTGCGCCGAGGCAGCGACTACCTGAGCGACCTTCCCGCGGGCGTCAAGACGGTCCCGATGGTCGTGCTGGTCGACGGCGGCACGGCATCGGCGTCCGAGATCGTCGCCGGCGCGCTGCAGGATCACAAGCGCGCGACGATCCTGGGGGTGCAGACCTTCGGCAAAGGTTCGGTCCAGACCATCCTGCCGCTCGGGAACAACACCGGGCTGAAGCTCACGACCGCGCGCTACTACACGCCGTCGGGCCGGTCGATCCAGGCCACGGGCATCGTGCCCGACATCGCCGTCGACGACGGACGCGAGCCGATGATCCGGATTCGCGAGGCGAATCTCGTCCATCACCTGGACGTGCCGGGGGCCGGCGGCGCGACCAAGGCCGGCGCCGCGAAGGATGCGGCAGCGCCGTCACCGCAGGCCAAGCCCGACAGCGGCCGGATCGACGTGCTGCCGCCGCGCGTGGAGTTCGGCTCGGGCGACGACTTCCAGCTGAAGCAGGCGATGAATTTCCTCAAGGGGTCGCCGGTGATCGCATCGGCGAAGACGGACTCGACGCCGGGACAATCGAAGACGCAATAGCCGAACCCGCGGACGACGCGATGATGCCCGGCCGCGAACCGGGCGCGGCGACACCCCGATGACGCCCGGTCCCCGACCGGGCGTCGTGGTTTCCGCGGTCACCGCCACCGCCACCGATATGGACGATCCGCAGCTACTTCGCTACAGCCGGCACATCCTGCTCAACGAGCTCGGCCCCGACGCACAGGCAAAATTCGCAGCGGCGCACGCGCTGATCGTCGGCATGGGCGGCCTTGGCGCACCGGTCGCCCAGTTCCTTGCCGCCGCCGGCGTCGGGACGCTCACGCTGTGCGACGCCGACCGCGTCGACCTGACCAACCTGCAGCGCCAGATCCTCTACGCGACCGCCGACATCGGCGCGCCCAAGGTCGATGCCGCCGCGGCACGGCTGTCTGCGATCAATCCCGAAATCGCGTTGCGGAGGATCCCCGTCCGCGTCGGTCCCGGCGAGATCGAAAGCCTCGTCGCGGCCGCGGACGTGGTCGTCGACTGCTCCGACAATTTCGCGACCCGGCACGCGATCAACCGGGCCTGCGTCGGTGCCCGCACGCCGCTGGTGTCGGGTGCCGCGATCCGCTTCGACGGGCAGGTTACCGTATTCGACGCACGCGATCCGGAGAGCCCCTGCTACCACTGCCTGTTCGGCGATGGCGACGAGCTGGAGGAAACGCGCTGCGCGACCATGGGCGTGTTCGCGCCCCTGGTCGGCATCGTCGGGGCGACCCAGGCTGCCGAAGCGCTGAAGCTCATCGCCGGCGCCGGGACCTCGCTGTCCGGGCGCCTGCTGGTGCTCGACGCGCTGGTGATGCACTGGCGCGAGCTCACGGTGCCGCGCGACCCGGAGTGCCCGGTCTGCCGCGACCGCTAGCAGCCAGCTAGCGCCGCCTGGCCGCGGCGACCCCTTGCTCGCAGGCGACGATCTCGCCGGCCTTTGCCTGCGCGCCCACCCACGCCTCGAACTGGCGTACGCCACGCTCGCGGTCCCGGGCATCCGCTGATTCGAGGGCAGTGTCGAAATCCGGCTCCGCCAGCGTGCACGCCGCACTCGCCTCGACGATCCCCGCCGCCAACGCCTGTGCCGCTGCACGCGCCGCCGCATCGCCCGCGTCGATCTCCGCGACACGCGCCCCTGCCCGGCGCAGGGCGAACGTCGCCGCGCGCTCGCCCATCGCCTGGCCGAGTTTCGCGCAGGCGGCCCGCATCGGCGCGGTCCGCCCCTTGGACTCGGCGCAAAGGGCGTGCAGCGCGTAGGCCCAGCCCAGGTCGTGCTCGAGCGCGTAGGTCTCGGCGGCCTTCGCCTTGGCGGCAGGATCGATGTCCAGCGGGTACTCGGAGAGGTATCCCCACCATTGCTGCGGGCCCCGGCTCCAGTAGTCGTCGAAGCGCGGCGCGGCGGCGGCCTCTTCCACGTAAGCCACCGCGGCGTCGGCCTCGCCGCGCTCGAGCGCCCGGTATCCCAGCAGGAACGCGGGAACGCCGTTGCCGCCGTCGCGCACCGACCAGTCCGCGAGGCGATCGACGGCCGCGCACTCCGCCAGCTGCGGCCTCGTCGGCTGCATGCAGGCGAACGCGAGCGACGCGAGATAGAGACGATCGTCGGGCGCGGCCACGCGCGCCGCGGCGAGGTTGCGGACCCTGGAAGC
Source organism: Casimicrobiaceae bacterium (assembly GCA_035470905.1). Taxonomy (GTDB): domain Bacteria; phylum Pseudomonadota; class Gammaproteobacteria; order Burkholderiales; family Casimicrobiaceae; genus VBCG01. Next base: position 21,104 of record DATIQL010000223.1, on the reverse strand, counting down.
GATGTCGGTGATGTCGAATTGCGCCGCGAGCCAGTGCTCGCGAGGATCTCGAGCCGCGAGCAGTCGCAGCCTTAGGCTGGCATCGAGGCGGTCGAGGTCCGCACGCCAGCGGGACGGCCGTGGCGCCGACGCCGCTTCGATCGCCGCGCCGGCCGCGGCAGGCAACCGCGCCGATGGCTGCTCGGCCGGCGCCGACGTGCCCGCGGACGCCGGTGCGAGCGGAGGAGGCTCCACCGGACCGGGCCGCTCGGCGGCGCCGAGCGCTGGAACGACCGCGAATGCGATCGCCGCGAGCAATCCTGTCTTGCGCTTCATGGTTGGGTCCGGAGTGTCGGCGACGGTACCGAAGTTCGACGCGGCGCTGGTACTGGAGTTCGATCCCCGGCGGACCGGGTCAGCCGAACAGGAACTTGCGCTGCAGCGGCCAGCCGTCCTGCGGCAGGCGCCGGAAACCGCTCTTGGCGAACAGATGCCAGCGCCCGACGACATAGGCGATCAGCACGGCTGCATCGGCACCGGCGTCGCCGTGCCAGACGTTGGCGGCCTGGGCGATGCGCAGCGACTGGCGCAGCGTCGCTTCCAGCTTCTCGATCAGCTGGTTGATGCGCGCCTGCAGGCGCTCGTCCTCGTTGACCAGCGCGTCGCCGATGAGCACGCGCGTCATGCCCTGGTTCTTCTCGGCGAAGCGCAGAAGCATGACGACGGTCTGCTCGGCCTGTGCCGCGCCATCCTGCGTCTCGGACTGGATCTTGTTGACCAGCGAGAACACCGTCGACTCGATGAACTCGATCAGGCCCTCGAACATCTGGGCCTTGCTCGCGAAATGCCTGTAGAGCGCGGCCTCGGAGACGGCGAGCTTCGATGCGAGCGCCGCAGTCGTCACCTTCTCGCCCCGCGGCGTCTCGAGCATCGCCGCCAGCGTCTGCAGGATCTGCAGCCGGCGCTCCCCGGGCTTGGCGGCCATCGCGATCGCCGTCCGTGCCGCCGTCAGGCGCCGGTGCGCCCGGGCGCGTCGTCGGCACGGATCATCGTGCCCACGCCCTGGTTGGTCAGCACCTCGAGCAGCAGCGCATGATCGACGCGACCGTCGATGATGTGCGAGCTCTTGACGCCGTTGCGGACGGCGTCGAGCGCCGAGCCGATCTTGGGCAGCATGCCGCCGTGGATGGTGCCGTCGGCGAACAGCCCGTCGATCTCGCTCGCCGTGAGCCCGGTGAGCAGGGTGTTGTTCTTGTCGAGGACGCCGACCGTGTTGGTCATCAGCACCAGCTTCTCCGCCTTGAGGGTCTCGGCGAGCTTGCCCGCGACGAGATCGGCGTTGATGTTGTAGGCCTCGCCCTGCTCGCCGACACCGATCGGGGCGACCACCGGAATGAAATCGCGCGAGTCGAGAAGGGCGATCAGCTCCGGATCGATGCGCTCGATCTCGCCGACCAGCCCGATGTCGACCGGCTCGCCCTGTCCGCTCTCGCTCTTCAGCAGCATCTTGCGGGCATGGATGAACGCGCCGTCCTGCCCGGTCAGGCCGACCGCCTTGCCACCCTGCTGGTTGATCAGGCCGACGATCTCCTGGTTGAGCTCCCCCAGCACCATCTCGACGACGTTCATCACCTTCTCGTCGGTGACGCGCATGCCCTGGCGGAACTCGCTCTTGATGCCCATCTTGGTCAGCAGCTCGCCGATCTGCGGACCGCCGCCGTGAACGACGACCGGGTTCATGCCGACGAGCTTCAGCATGACGACGTCGCGCGCGAACCCGGCTTTCAGGTGCGCTTCGGTCATCGCGTTCCCGCCGTACTTGATCACGATCGCCCGGTCGTGGAAGCGCCGGATGTAGGGCAATGCCTCGGCGAGAATCTGCGCCTTGACGGCGGCGCTGACGGGATCGTTGGACATGTCGGGAACGGGTGCCGCGAGGCAGTCGGCCGCGGGTTGCGCAGGATTGTACCCGAACGCTGAACGCGTTTGCCGGTGGGCGTCGGGCGACGAGTGAGCGCTGACAAGGGCCCACCCGGGAGTCACCCCCCGCCGGCGCAATTTGGTATCGTTGCTGCCCATGCCGAGCTACCTGACGGACGCCATCCCGCTGTCCGAGATCCGCCACGCGCTCGTCACCAAGCTGCGCCACCACGGCGACGTACTGCTGACCTCGCCGCTGTTCACCGCGCTGAAGCGGGCGGCGCCCCATGCCGAAATCGACGCGCTGGTCTACAGCGAGACCGCGCCGATGCTCGCCAACCACCCGGCGATCGCGCGGATCCATACGATCGACCGCGACTGGAAGCACAGGGGCATTGCGGTGCAGCTCGCCGAGGAGTGGCGGCTCCATCGCGCGCTGCGCGCCCGGCGCTACGACCTCCTGATCCACCTGACCGAGCATCCGCGCGGGCTGTCGCTCGCGACGCTGCTCAACCCCCGCTACGCGGTGACCCGCGAGCGCACGTCGCACGACCGGGCGTGGCGCGCGCGCTTCACGCATTTCTACCGCCTTCCGAAAGCGACGCCGCGGCATGCGGTCGAGGCCAATCTCGACGCGCTGAGGCGCATCGGCATCCAGCCCGATGCGGCGAGCCGCAGGCTGGTGCTCGTCCCGGGCCCGGCCGCCGAGGCAAAGGTCGACGCGCTGCTTGCCGGGCACGGGCTTGCGCCAAGGGGCTTCGTGCAGGTGCATCCCGGGTCGCGCTGGATGTTCAAGTGCTGGAGCGTCGACCGGACCGCGGCGCTGCTCGACCGCATCGCCGCCGACGGTCACCGGATCGTCGTCACCGGGGCGCCCGATGCCCGCGAGCGCGAGCTCGTCGCGGCGATCCTCGCTTCGGTCTCCCCGCGAGTCCGCACGAACATCGTCGACCTGACCGGGACCCTCGCGCTGCAGGAGCTCGCCGCGCTCACCGCCCGCGCCCGCGCATTCGTCGGCGTGGACACCGCGCCGATGCACATCGCTGCGGCGATGGGAACGCCGACCCTCGCCCTGTTCGGGCCCTCGGGCGAGCACGAATGGGGACCCTGGATGGTGGAAAGCCGCGTCGTCGTGTCGACGGCGCACCCCTGCCGGCCCTGCGGCATCGACGGCTGCGGCGGCGGGAAGGTCTCCGAATGCCTGACCACGCTGGCTGTCGACGACGTGCACGCGCAGCTCGCGGCGCTGCTCGCGCAGACCGCAGCGCGAGCGCCGCAGGGCAGCGAACGGGGTCCGGGGATCCAGGACGCGCCGATCCCGCAATGAGGCTCGCGGTCGTTCGCCAGCGTTACACGCCTTTTGGCGGCGCCGAGCGCTTTCTCGAGAACGCGCTGGCGGCGCTCGCCGAGCGCGACGTCGCGGTAACGCTCTACACGCGCGAATGGCCGCAGGCGCCGGTGAAATCGGTCGCGACCCGCATCGTCGATCCGTTCCACATCGGCGGGCTGTGGCGCGACATGGGCTTCGCGCGCGCCGTCTGCCGCGCGCTCGATCGCGACCAGGCGGGACTCGTCCAGTCGCACGAGCGGCTGGCCTGCTGCGACATCTTCCGCGCTGGCGACGGCGTCCACGCCGTGTGGCTCGACGAGCGCCTGCGCGATGCGTCGTTCGCAAGGCGCGTCGCCGTGCGCATCAATCCGCACCATCGCTACCGGATCGCGATCGAGCGCCGGATGTATGCCAGCGAGCGCCTGAAGGCGGTCATCTGCAATTCGGGCATGGTGAAGGACGAGATCCGCGAGCGCTTCGGGATTCCCGGCGAGCGCCTGCACGTCATCTACAACGCCGTCGACACCCGCGTGTATTCGCCCGACCTGCGCACCGAGCGTTCGCCCCTGCGCGAACGCCTGGGCATCCCGGAAGCCGCCACCGTCTTCCTGTTCGTCGGGTCCGGGTTCGAGCGCAAGGGCGTCGCGACGGCGATCGCCGCGCTTGCGCTCCTCGATGCGCAATCGCACCTGATCGTCGTCGGCCGCGACAAGCACCTGCATCGCTATGCCGACCGCGCGCGAGCCCTGGGCGTTGCCGCGCGCGTGACCCTGACCGGGCCGCAGCAGGACCCCCGCCCCTATTACGGTGCCGCCGACGCATTCGTGCTGCCCACGCTCTACGACCCCTGTCCGAACGCGGCGCTCGAGGCGATGGCCTGCGCGCTGCCGATCGTGACCAGCACCAAGTCCGGCGCGGCCGAGCTGGCGCTCGCGCACGGTGCCGGGCTCGTTTGCCGCGCCGGCGATGCCGCGGCGCTCGCCGCGCACATGCGGAGCCTGGGCGATCCGGCGCTGCGCTCGCGCCTCGGCGCGAACGCCCGCGCCGCGGTGCTGCCGCTCACCTCGTCGGCGATGACGCAAAAGCTCCTCACCCTCTATCGCGACCTGCTCGGCGCGCAGCCCCCGACGTGAGGCCGAAGGGCGGCCCCGGGGGCGAACGCCGGAGTGCGGAGCACGACGGTGCGCCAGCGGGCGCTGCGCTATACTTTCGCGCAGTGAACGCGGCATCTCCCGCGCGCCGGTGACAGGCGTGCATCTCTATCGTCGCCTGCTGCATTACGTGCGCCCCTATTGGTGGGCGTTCGCAATGGCCGTCGTCGGCATGGTCATCGTCGCCGCCGGCGACCTGATCATGGCGATGCTCGTCATCCCGATCGTCAAGAATTTCCAGACGCCCGATCCGGCGCGCACGCAGTGGCTGCCGCTCGCCGTCGTCGGCGTGTTCGTGTTCCGCGGCATCGGCTCCTTCGTTTCCGAGTACGGGATGGCCTACACGGGCAACCGGGTCGTGTTCGACCTGCGGCGCGCGCTGATCGACAAGCTGCTGCGCCTGCCTACCTCCTACTACGACATGACGCCGGCGGGCGTGGTCCAGTCGAAGCTGACCTTCGACGCGCACCAGCTCGCCTCGGCCGCATCCGGAACCATCACGACGGGGATCCGCAGCTCGCTGACCATCACCGCGAGCATGGGCTGGCTGCTCTACATCAACTGGCGGCTGACGCTGATGACGTTCTTCGTGCTGCCTGTCGTCGCCTTGGTCATCCGCTATTTCAGCCGGCGGCTGCGCCGGATCGCCCGCGACGTGCAGACCCGGACCGCGGCGATGACCCACGTGCTCGAGGAGATGATCAGCGGGCATCGGATCGTGCGCGTGTTCGGCGGCGAGGATTACGAACGGGCGCGCGCGGCCAAGGCGGCGAACGCGCTGCGCACGTCGATGACCAAGCAGTCCTCGGCGAGCGCCGCGAGCTCCCCGATGACGCAGATCCTCGCCGCGATAGCGGTCGGCGTAATCATCTGGATCGCGCTGTCGCAAAGCCAGACAGGCAAGCTCGACCTCGGCACGTTCGCGTCGTATCTCGTCGCGCTGCTTACGCTGCTCGAGCGCCTGAAGTCGCTGTCCGGCATCAACGCGGCGATCCAGCGCGGCCTCGCTGCTTCGGAGAGCATCTTCGGCATGCTCGACCGCGAGGTCGAGCCCGACGAAGGCAGTGTCGCGCTCGATCGCGCGAAAGGCGAGCTGCGCTTCGAGCGCGTCTCGCTGCGCTATCCGGGTGCCGAGCGCGAGGCGCTGTCCGACGTGACGCTGACGATCCGGCCCGGCGAGACCGTCGCGCTGGTCGGCAGCTCCGGCAGCGGCAAGACATCGCTGGTGAGCCTCGTGCCGCGGTTCTACGAGCCGACGGCCGGGCGGCTGTTCATCGACGACCACGACATCACGACTCTGACGCTCGCGAGCCTGCGCGACCAGATCGCGCTGGTATCGCAGGACGTGCTGCTGTTCGACGACACGGTCGCGGCCAACATCGCCTACGGTGCGCTGGCGACGACGCCGCGCGAGGCGATCGAGCGCGCGGCAGCGGCCGCGCACGCAATGGACTTCATCCGCGCGCTGCCCGAGGGATTCGACACCGAGGTCGGCGAGAACGGCGTGCGCCTGTCGGGCGGGCAGCGCCAGCGGATCGCGATCGCGCGCGCGATCCTCAAGGACGCGCCGCTGCTGATCCTCGACGAGGCCACGTCGGCGCTCGATTCGGAGTCCGAGCGCCAGGTGCAGGCGGCGCTCGATACCCTGATGCAGGGTCGCACGACGATCGTCATCGCCCATCGCCTGTCGACGATCGAGCACGCCGACCGCATCGTCGTGCTCGATCACGGGCGCGTCGCCGAGGAAGGAACGCACTCGGCCCTGCTCGCCCGCGGCGGCATCTACGCGAGGCTGCACAGGATGCAGTTCACCACCGCCTCGCTGGCGGCGTGACGCGCCCTTGACACCACCGATGCGCGAGCGCCCCGCGCTGTCGATCGCACATACGGAGGCATCGATGGGCTGGGGGGGCCAGGAGATCCGCACGCTGACCGAGGCCGCTGGCATGCTGGCGCGCGGCCACCGCGTCGCCGTCTATGCCGCACCGGGGTCGCGCATGCTCGACGAGGCGCCGCGTTTCGGGGTGGCCGCCCGGGCGCTTCCGATCGGGCGCAAGCGCCCGGTGGGCGTGCATGCGCTGGTCCGCGCGTTGTCGCAGGATCCCGTCGACGTGGTCAACGCCCACAGCTCGACCGACGCCTGGCTCGCGGCGCTGGCCTGCGGCTGGCTCGGCCTGGTCCGCAGGCGCGCGCCCGCGCTAGTGCGCACCCGCCACGTGTCCATCCCGGTTCCGAACGATCCCGCGACGCGCTGGCTCTACCGCCGGGCGACCTCGCGCGTGGTCACGACCGGCGATGCGCTGCGGGCCCAGTTGATTCGCGACAACGGCCTCGACCCCGCGCGGGTCGATTCGATCCCGACGGGCATCGACCCTGCGGCGTTCGCACCGCGCGCGCGCGATGCGGCCCGGCGTGATCTCGACATCGAGACCGCGGTTCCGCTGATCGGCGTCGTCGCGACATTGCGCAGCTGGAAAGGGCATCGCTTCCTGGTCGAGGCCATGCCGCTTCTTGCGCATCGCGACGCGCGGCTCGCGATCGTCGGCGACGGGCCGCAGCGCCGGGCCCTCGAGGCCCAAGTCGAAGCGATGGGCTTGCGCGAGCGCGTGATCTTCGCCGGGCAGCAGCCCGAGGTAATGCGCTGGCTGCCAGCGTTCGACGTCTTCTTCCTCCCGTCGTATGCGAACGAAGGCGTTCCGCAGGCGCTGCTGCAGGCGATGTTCGCCGGTATCCCCTGCGTGACCACCGATGCCGGCGCGATCCCCGAGATCGCGCGCAACCTCGAGACGGCGCGCGTCGTCGCGCGCGAGGATCCGGCGGCGCTGGCGGCCGGCATCGACGCCGTCCTCGACGACCGCGCGGGCGCCGAAGCGATGGCAGGGCGCGCGCGCGAGTTCGTCACGCCCCGCTACGGGCTGGCGGGGATGCTCGACCGGATGGAGGACGTGTTCCGGCGCGCGATCGCCGAACGCGTCCGCTGACGCAGCGCATGGACGGCGGCAGGACGCTCTGGCGCGCGAAGATCGTCGCTCGGGCGCTTCTGGCGCGCGGAGCGCGCCGCGAGCCGCGCGGCGGGCCGCGACGGATCCTGATCGCGCACCACCTGCTGCTCGGCGACACGCTGATGCTGACGCCGCTCCTGAAGAAGCTGCGCACGCTGCACCCGGAAGCGGACATCGCGATGACGGTCCCGCGCGCAACCGCGTCGCTCTATGCAACGCATCCCTACGGCGTGCGCACCCTGCCGTTCGATCCACGGCGCGATCCCGCGCCGCTCCTGTGCGAACCGCCTTTCGACATCGCGTTCGTCCCCGGCGACAACCGCTATTCGTGGCTCGCCGCAGCGATGCGTGCGCACTGGATCGTCGCGTTCGCGGGCGACCGGCCGGTGACCAAGAGCTGGCAGGTCGACCGGCAGATTCCGTATCCCGACGAGCCCGCCGCATGGGGCGACATGGTCGCGCGCCTCGCCGACGGGCCGCCGCCGCAGCCCTACCACAGCGCCGAATGGCCGGCGCCCCCCGCCGCCCCGTTCGGGCTTCCGTCCGCTCCCTATGCGGTGCTCCACGTGGGCGCGAGCTCGCCGCTCAAGCGCTGGGATGGCGCGCGCTGGATGGAGATCGCCGACCGGCTCGCCGCGCGCGGCGTCACGCCCGTGTGGTCGGCAGGACCGGGGGAAGCGAAACTCGTCGATGCGATCGAAGGCGCCGCACGCCATCGATCGTACGCCGGAGCGCTCGACCTCCCCCAGCTGTGGCGGCTTCTGGCGCATGCACGCCTGCTCGTGGCGCCGGACACGGGGGTCGCGCACCTGGGGCGCATCGTGGGCGTGCCAACGGTCGCGCTGTTCGGTCCCGGGTCGGCGGTCATCTGCGGCGCCGGCGATTTCTGGCGCGACGCGCCGTATCGCGCCGTCACCGTCGATCCCTTTCCCTGCCGCGACCAGCGCATTCTGTTCAAGCGCGAAATCGCATGGGTGCGCCGCTGCGGCCGCTCGGTCGCCGAATGTCCGCGCCATCTTTGCATGCCTGCGATCGGCGTGGCCGACGTGATGCACGCGATCGAATCCCTGGAGGTACCGTTCGCATGACGAACCCTTTCGACGACGTCGTTTCGATGTCGATTCGCGAATTCCATGACCGGCGGATTGCCCTCGGCGCGGGCGCCGAGGCCGCCGATCCGCCCGGCGAGGCGTGGCGCCACATCGCGGCGAACCACCGCTGCAACCACCTGCTGTGGGACGAGGAGGACCAGGCGCGTCGCACCGACGTCCCGGACGCGGCGATTGCGGCGAACAAGCGGGCGATCGACGGCTACAACCAGAAGCGCAACGACGCGATCGAGCGCATCGACGAGGCATTGCTGGCGCGGCTTTCGGGCGTCACGCCGGCCGCCGATGCGTGGCACAACTCGGAGACCGCGGGTGCGATGATCGATCGCCTGTCGATCCTCGCGCTCAAGGTGCATCACATGACGGCGCAGACCCTGCGCAGCGATGCGACGCCTGCACACGTCGCGAGCTGCACCGAGAAGCTCGCCCGGCTGTCGATGCAGCGCGAGGACCTGGCTCGCTGCCTCGACACGCTGCTCGCCCGCGCCGCGGAAGGGCGGGCGTTCTGGCGGATCTACCGGCAGTTCAAGATGTACAACGATCCGGCGCTGAATCCCTGGCTTTACGGGAAGCCGGCGTAGAGGTCAGCAACGGACGCAGGAGCGCGAATACATCGTCGTCGGAAAGCTCGGCGACCGCCTTCGCAGCCTCGATGTGGCGTGCCTGCGCGCCCAGCGGCGCCCAGCGCGCGGCAGGTGCGGAATCCTGCGGATCGGCGAAGAGTCCAAGCACGCCCCCGGGGCTCGCGGCAGCGAAATGCATCAGGCCCGAGTCGGGCATCACCGTCGTGCGCGCGCTGAAGATCAGGCCGAGCGCATCGCCGATCGGACCGCGGAACGGATGCACGTGGGCGCCGGCGCGATCGAGCACCGCCTGCGCCAGGGCGTCGTCGCCCGGATAGGTCGGATTGTCCGCGGCACCAGGCGTCCACGTCAGCACGGTGGGCAGCCCGAAATCGGCGTGCAGCCGCTCGGTCCAGCGGACCGCCTGATCGGCGCTCGGCTGCTTTTTCGCGCGCCGCGCACCCAGCCCGAGAACGACGTAGCGTCCGGCCTCGATCCCCCGCCCCGCGAGCCAGTGCGCGGCGAATGCGGCGGAGGCCGCCGGGAGCGTGAAAGCGGGCGCAGGGGGCGCAGGGGGAACATCGAAACCGAGCGGCGCGAGCAGCCTCAACATGCGCATCGTCTCGTGGCCGGCGGTCGGCGGCGGCAGGGGATCGGTGAGGCGCGAATCGTAGTCCGCCGGATCGTGGACATAGGCCACGACGCGCCGCGCACCGACCGCCAGTGCGCGCCAGATCGCCCGGTGCGATTCGTCCCCGCCCATCACCAGCGCCCAGTCGTAGCGCTGCCGACGCAGATGCAGCAGCAGCGGGAGCTGCGCGGCCAAAGCGCCCAGGCGCAGTCGCCGGCCGGTGCGTGCCCGCTGATAGGTCCAGGTGCGTGCCAGCGCCGGATGGTCCTGCGCGACCCAGGCGTTGTAATCGTTGGCGAGCAGGTGGATCTCGGCCCCGGGTGCGACGGCGGCGAGGTGATCGAGCACCGGCGTCGTCAGCAGCAGGTCGCCGAGCTTGTCCCGCTTGACGATCAGGATGCGCATGGCGCGAAGGCGTGGAGCGGCATGAGGAAGGTAGAATCGCGCGGCGCATTCCGGCGCGACCCTGCAGCACGATGACCGATCATATCAACCGCTGGCTGCTGGCGTCCGCGGCGGCCTATCTTTTCCTCCTGCCGACCAATGCCGCGACGTTCCCGCGGTCGGTGACCTACGGCGTCGCCGCGGTGTGCGCGATCGTCGCCTGGCTCGCGGCAAGACGCGGCCCCGCACCCATCCCGATGGCCGGAAGGACGGTGCTGGTCCCGCTCTTCGCATGGGCCGCATGGTCCTGGGTGTCGCTTGCATGGTCGATCGATCCCCGGTATTCGCTGGGCCAGCTCGAGCGCGAGGTCGTCGACAGCCTGCTCGTGATGCTCGCGTTCTACGTCGCCGCCCGCGATGCGCGCAGCATGCGCGTGCTGGTCATCGCAGCGCTGTCGAGCTTCGCCTTCTTCGCGCTGCTCGCGATCGGCATGGCGGCGACGCAGGGAAGCTGGGAACCCGGCCGCTACCACGTCGGCGTCGGACCGTGGTCGACCTGGCTGGTGCTGGTGGCACCCTTCCTGTTCGCGCTGATCGCGCCGCGACCCGCCGGCTTCGGCGGCGGCGCGAAGCTTGCAGCGCTCGGGCTTGCGCTGCTGGCGCTGCTGATCGTGACGGCGCGGATGACCGAGAACCGCATCGTATGGATGGCGCTGGGAATTTCCTTCGCCACGGCATCGCTCGCCGCGGTCTGGCGCTGGCCGCGCCCGTTCGCGCGCGCCCCGATGCGCTGGATCCTGCCGGCCGCCGTGCTGCTGCTCGTGCTGGGCATGGCGTTCCTCGACTCGCTGGTCGAACGGGCGGAGACCGATTACCAGGGGCGGGAGAGCGTGGCGGCGACGCTCGAGCACGATCCACGCATCGTGCTGTGGGAACACGTGAAGGGTCGGATCGCGGCCCGCCCGTGGACCGGTTACGGTTTCGGCCGACGCATCCTCGCGGGGCCGCTAAGCACGGAGCTCGGCAACCCGCTGCTTGCGCATGCCCACAATGTGTTCGCGAGCCAGTGGATGCAGACCGGGCTTCCGGGGCTCGTCGCGTTCGCCGCCTTCATTGCCGCGCTCGCGCTCTCCTACCTGCGCTTCCTGCGCTCGCGCGACGACGCGCTGGCGTTCGTTGGCATGCTCGGGCTGGCGCTCGTCGCCGGATTCCTGGCCAAGAACCAGACCGATGATTTCCTGTTCCGCAGCAATGCCAAGGAGTTCTGGGCGCTGACGGCGTTGCTGCTGGGTTACGGAATGCGGCGCGAGCGCGCGCTCGCCGTCGGCGATGTCCCGACGCAGGCAGGCGAGGCCGGGCCCGAGGATGCCGCGGCGAAGCGGTTCCGCGAGCGCGTCGAGCCGACCCTCTAGCGCCGGCGTGGCGCGCGCAGCGGCACCGCGACGGGCCCGGGCGCTCCGTCGACGGGAATCGGCTTGATCGATGCGCCGGCGGGCGGCGCGTATTCGGGAATCCACGCCTGCATCCGTGCGCGCACCTCGCCGTCGTCGGCGGGGCGGTCGCGTTCGCACCACGCGACCATCTGCCGCACGGCGTCACGGTTGGCGGCGCGAGCCTGCGCGATCCGCAGCTTGGGATGCGTCGTCGGCTTGGTCGCCTCCTCGGAGGCCAGCGGCTCCTCGTAGAGTTTCTCGCCGGGGCGCAGCCCGGTGAAGACGACCGCGATCCGGTCGGGATCGGCGCCGTAGAGCCTGATCATGTCGCGGGCGAGGTCGACGATGCGCACCGGCTCCCCCATGTCGAGCGCGAGGATCTCGCCGCTCTTGCCCTGCAGCCCGGCCTGCAGCAGCAGTTGCGTCGCCTCGGACAGCGACATGAAGTAGCGTGTGATGTCAGGATGCGTGACCGTCACCGGGCCGCCGCGCGAGATCTGTTCGGCGAAACGCGGGATGACGCTGCCCGCACTGCCGAATACGTTGCCGAAGCGGACGATGACGAATTGCGTCGCGCCATCCTGCAGGGCCTGGCAGACCTGCTCGGCGATGCGCTTGGTCGCGCCCATCACCGACGTCGGGTTCACGGCCTTGTCGGTCGAGACGAGCACGAACTTCTCGACCTTGGCGGCGACCGAGGCGTTGGCGATCACCCAGGTGCCGTAGGCGTTGTTGAGCACCGCCTGCCAGGCGTTGGTTTCCTCCATCAGCGGCACGTGCTTGTAGGCGGCCGCGTGGAAGACCGCATCCGGCTTCTCGCGCGCAAGCGTCTGCTCGACGAGCGCCGCGTGCTTGACGTCGCCCACGATCGCGATCATGCCGAGCTGCGGGAATGAATCGGAGAGCGCTGTCCTGATCTCGTAGAGCGCCGCTTCCGAGATGTCGAACATCACCAGCCGCGCCGGACGGAAGCGCGCGATCTGCCGGCACAGCTCGGCGCCGATCGATCCTCCCGCGCCCGTGACCATGACGACGCGGTTGCCCAGCCATTCGGCGATACCCGCATTGTCGAGCACGACCGGATCTCGGCCGAGCAGGTCGTCGAGCTCGACATTGCGCAGCATCGTCAACGGCGAGCGACCCGACATCAGCTCGTCGTACGCGGGGACCGTGAGCGCCTCCACGTTCGCATCGGCACAGAGCTCGGCGACGCGTCGGCGCACCGCGTGATTGGCCGACGGCAGCGCGATGATGACCTTGCGCACGCCGTAGCGCCGGGTCCACTGCGGAAGATCGGCGATCGGGCCGAGGACGCTGACGTTGCGCAGCTGCCGTCCGCGCTTCTGCGGGTCGTCGTCGAGCAGGCCTACGACGCGCCACTGGCGACTTCTCGCCATTTCGCTCGTCAGGCGCGCGCCTGCCTCGCCCGCGCCGATGACGAGCACCGGCTCTCCGAGCGCGGCCAGCGGGCTGTAGAGGCGGTGCTCCTTCCAGATGCGATAGACGAACCGCGATCCCGCCATCAGGAAGATCAGCACGATCGGATAGAAGAACAGCACGCTGCGCGGCACCGCCGTCTGCAGCCTCAGCATGACGAGCACGAGCGGGATCAGGATCGCCCCGAGCCCTGCCGCGAGCATGATCCGCTGCAGGTCGGGCAGGCTCGCGTAGCGCCACAGGCCGCGATAGAGACCGAGCGACAGGAAGATGGTCGCCTGCAGCGGCAGGATCCAGGCGAGGGTCGACCACATGTCGCCGACGAAGGGCTCGCGCAGCTCCAGGTTGAAGCGCAGCCATTACATCGCGGTCCAGGCGACCGCAGTCATGCAGACGTCATGAACGAAGGCAAGCGCTGCGCGCCAGTTGAAGCGGAGGGTCATCGGGGGGCCGGGGCGGTCGTGTTTTTTCGCCAATGATAATCAATCGCCGAGAACAACATGATGACGACAACGCACCAGCCCGCAAGTGCCCAGGGCCCGGCCGCGGGTGCTGCGATCAGGCAGGCGAGCGCGCTCGCCCCGGTGCCGAGCATCACGACCGCGTAGGCGGTGAGCGTTCCGGCGTGCCCGGCACCAAGCTGGTGCAATCGCTGGTAGTAGTGGCTTCGATGACCTTCCCAGACCCGCTCGCGATGCGCAGCGCGACGCAGTAGCGTCAGCGTCGCGTCGGCAATGAACGGCAGGAACACGAGCGGCGGAAACCAGGGGGGCCATTGCCCCGAGACGATGCCCGCGATGCCGAAGGCCGAGGCGAGAAACCCCAGCGGAACCGCGCCGGCATCCCCCAGGAACATCGAAGCGCGCGGCCGATTGACGGCCAGAAACGGGACGATCGCTGCTGCGAGCGCGAACAGCGCGGGCGCGGCGCCAGGCGCGGGACCCGATGCCCTTTCCGCCAGGGCGCCCTGGCCACTACCCGCCTGCATCGCAGCGATGCCGTAGGCGACAAATCCGCAGATGCCCATGGCCGCCGCCAACCCGTCGTTCCCGTCCATGAAATTGAAAAGGTTCGCCGACCACGCGAGACAAAGCGCCCACCCGACGACGAGGACAGCCGTCATCGCCAGCGCGACGGTGGACGTCGCGCTGTGCGCGAGCCACGCCGCCGTCCAGAGCGACGCCACGGCCTGCACGGTCAGCCTCGAACCGACGCCGACGCTCCGGCGATCGTCGGCCGCCGAAACGGCGAACAGTGCGAGCCATGCGGGCATCCATCCGGCGACGCCGCCGGGAAACGGCAACGGAAACAGCAAGGCCGCGGGAAGGAATCCGGCCCAGATCGCGTAGCCTCCCGCGCGTGGCACGGGCGCGGCGTGCAATGACCGCGCGTTCGGCACGTCCGCCGGCAGCACCCGCGCGAATCGCCGCAATGCCGCGACGGCAATCGCGGCAATGAGCGCAGCGAGCGCAGGAGCGGCGACAACGGCGTTTCGCATCGGCTACACCCTTTCCGGACCGCAGGAGCGCCGATTTGGCGCCGCGAGCCCTGTTTAGCAGCAGCAAACCCGGCGCATACCACGAGCGAAGCCCGAGTTAATGCTCAAAAAAGACCCGTTGCACGATCCGATCGAGATCGCCGCCCAAAAAAACAACTTTTTCCCTTGCAGCTCAGCATTTTAGCGCGGAATGCTCAGAAATGACGGGATGCGGGTTGCCCGTAGCGATGTTGCTCCGGCACAACAGCGCCACGACGCCATTCGCACTGCTGCCGCCTTATGTTGCCAATGCTTTCCGCAGTTTGGCACAATGGGTTCAACTTCTCGCCAGAGTTGAGAAGGTTCCGATGGCAGGCGCAGGTCGTTTTCAACTTGCCAAATCAATCAGTTAGAGGAGAGTATCGATGAAGAAGAAGCTCGTTGCCATCGCCGTGGCGGGCGTTCTGGGCGCTCCGCTGGCTGCGCATGCGCAGACTGCGAACGTCACCCTGTATGGTCGGATGAACCTCGACCTGGAATTCATGAAAGGCACGCAGGCGGATGGCACGAATCCGAATACGGTTCGCGTGAGCTCCAACACGTCGCGCTTCGGCCTGCGCGGCGTCGAGTCGCTCGGTGGCGGCCTCAACGCGATCTTCCAGATCGAGTCGAACATCGCGGGCGATGCCGGTAACAGCCTGACGGCCGGCCGCGAAACCTTCGTCGGCCTGCAAGGCGGCTGGGGTACGGTCAAGATGGGTAACTTCCTGACCACGACCGACGACATGCACGCGATCTTCGGCAGCTCGCCGACGTTCCTGACGTCGATCTTCTCGACCGCGGCACTGTGGGGCCAAGGGCCGCAGAGCCGTTTGACGGGTGCCTTCGACTCGCGCAACGGCAACTCGCTGCGTTACGACTCGCCCTCCTACAGCGGCTTCACGTGGAGCGGGCAGGTGTCGCTGGCCGACAACTCGACGGGTGGCGGCGCAGGGTGGCCCGGCGGCGACCTTACCGCCGCGCAGAATCGCCATGCCTACGCACTGGGCGTGAACGCGATCTACACCAACGGCCCGCTGCAGATCGGCGCCGACTACGACAGCAACCAGAAGATCCGTGGCGCGACCCTGAACGACGACGAGTTCACGATCACCGGCGGCTACAACTTCGGTGTGGTCCGCATCGCCGGCGTGTACGAGTACATGAAGTACGAAACGCCGACGGGCGACCTGAAGCGTGACTTCTACGGCATCAGCGCCATCGTCCCGGCAGGTCCCGGCAGCTTCTACGCGTTCTGGGGTCATGCCAACGACGGCAAGGGCAGCGCCGAGGACGGCACGACGGTCGGCGGCCTCGTCAAGGGTCCGGGCACGAAGGCGGACCACTGGGAAATCACCTACACGTATCCGCTGTCGAAGCGCACGTCGGTCTACGGTGGCTACACCCAGATCCGGAACGACACCAACGCCAAGTACATCCTCAACATCAACAACTACCCGACCGCCACCGGTGGCGACCCGGGCGGTTTCGTGCTGGGCATGATCCACTTGTTCTAAGCATCAGGGGAAATCCCGGCAGTCCGGGAAATCCTTCGCAGCGGGCGCCTTCGGGCGCCCGTTGTGTTTTGTGCAGTGGCTGCGGTGGCATGGCGCTGCCGGCCGCAATTGTTTAGCATGACCGGATGCTCGATTCCCTGATCATCGCGTTCGACCGCGCGCTGCATACGCTGTCGGGCGCCGTCACGCCTGCGCGGCCGACGCCGGGCTCGACTCTTCCCGGCGCCGACCTGCGGCCGGACGAGGTCTCGCACGCGGCCGGCCTGATGCGCGTCAACCACACCGGCGAGGTGTGCGCACAGGCGCTCTATTCGGCGCAGGCCCTGGTCGCGCGCGATCCGGAGTTGCGCGAGCGCTTCGCGCACGCGGCTCGCGATGAAGAGGACCATCTGGCGTGGACCGAGGAGCGACTCGCCGAATTCGGCAAGCGAACGTCGCTGCTCAATCCCCTCTGGTACGCGGGATCGTTCGCCATCGGCACGCTCGCCGGAATCGCCGGCGACCGCATCAACCTCGGTTTCGTCGTCGAGACCGAGCGCCAGGTCGAGGAGCATCTGACTTCGCACATGGACAGGCTCCCCCCTGGCGATGCCAGGAGCCGCGCGATCGTCGAGCAGATGCGCGACGACGAGGCGCGCCACGGCGCCATGGCGCTGGAAGCCGGCGCAGCGCCCCTGCCGCTGCCCGTCCGTGCTGCGATGCGCGTCGCCGCCGACGTGATGCGCACGATCGCCTACCGGATCTGACCGTCGCCGCGCAGCCATTGCCGCAGCGCGGCGATCCGCGCTGCGCGCAGCGCTTTCGGGATCGCGTCGTGGCCGGCGCCGCTCACCCCGGCGTCCGCGCGCGCTTCGCGCGCGATCGAGGCGGCATCGACATTCCTGATCACTCCGAGCGCGCCGCGCACGTGGACTGCGGCATCGCCACCGCGGTCGCCCCGATGCGCGGCGACCGACAGGATGTGGCTCGCTGCGAGCAGCGTTTCGAGACGCTCGGGTCGGCGCAGCGCGTCGACGCCCGACAGCAGGTCGAGCAGTTGCGCCGGCGCGAGATCCTTCGCCCCGGCGAGCGCATGCTGCCAGCGCGCGAGAAGCCGTGCCGCATCGCGACATTCGACCGGAACCTTGAGGCGGCGCGATATCGCGTCGGCGCGCGCGACCGCACTGCGCGCCGGGATCGCGGTTCCCGGGCCGCGCCCGGGCCTCCCCGCGCCCGCAATCCGCTGCGCCAGGACCGCGTAGCGCGCCGCCAGCGGCAATCCGGCGCCGGCGGCCAGGTCGAGCGCATGCTCGACGCGTTGCCCCGCGCCGCCTTGCGTGACGGCGCCCCGTCCCGATGGTTCGTAGAGCGCATCGACTTCGGGGACGAGCGCGTGCAACGCGCCGCAGCGGCGCAGCGCCGCGAGCATCCGCGACGGATGCGCTTCGCAGAGGCCGCGTGCAAGCTCCTGCCACACGCGCTCGGGGGCGAGCGTCGCGAGCTCGCCCGCGGCGACGATCCTGCGCATCAGGGTCATCGTCGAAGGCGCGATCCGGAATGCGAAGCGGGCGGCGAAGCGTGCGACACGCAGCACCCGCAGCGGGTCCTCGGCGAAAGCGGGGGAAACATGACGCAGCACGCCGGCGCGAAGGTCGGCTTCACCGCCCCAGGGATCGATCAGCGTCCCGTCGTCGGCACGCTCCATCGCATTGATCGTCAGGTCGCGTCGCCGCAGGTCTTCGTCCAGCGTGACCTCGGGCGTCGCGTGGAAATTGAAACCACGATAGCCCCGGCCCGACTTGCGCTCGGTGCGCGCAAGCGCGTATTCATCGCGCGTCACCGGGTGCAGGAACACGGGAAAATCCTTGCCGACCGGCATGTAGCCGGCGGCCAGCATGATCGCGGGAGTCGCGCCGACGACGACGAAATCCCGATCGCCTGCGTCGCAACCGAGGAGCTCGTCGCGCACCGAGCCGCCGACGCGATAGACCCGCACCGGCGGCGGAAGCGTCCGCGCCATCAGCGGCCGCTTTGCTCGCGGTAGGCGTCGAAGCGGCTGATCCGCGATGCCGGGGCGAGCCAGCCGGGGGCGATCGCCTCGATCGGCGACGGCGCAATGGCGAAACGCGAAGGGAACGGGCAGGCGCAGACGTTGTCGCGCTGCATCGACAGCAGGTTGTCGCGGGTCAGCAGCGGGCCGGGCAACACCTCCATCACCCGCGCCTGCAGCGAGGACAGCGCCGGGCCCAGGGGCACGATCGGACGCCTCGCGCCGACGACCTCGCCGACGTAGCGCACCAGCTGCTCCAGCGTGTAGACGCGGGGACCACAGAGATCGTAACGCTGGCCTGCGGTCTCGTCGTCGTCGAGTGCAGCGACCATGCACGCCGTCACATCGCCGACGTACACGGGCTGGAAGCGCGCATTCGCGCCTGCCAGTGCGATCACGGGCAGAAGGCGCGAGAGCTTCGCGAACAGATTGAGGAACGTGTCCTCGGGACCGAAGATCACCGAAGGCCTGAAGAGCGTCCACGCGAGCCCCGAGCCGGCGATCACGGCCTCGCCGGCTGCCTTGGATCGAAGGTAGCGGCTCGGCGCGTCAGCGCCCGCACCCAGCGCACTGAGGTGCAGCACGCGCGCGACCCCGGCTGCCTTGCACGCGGCAACCATCAACCCGGGCAGCTCGACGTGGACGCGCTGGAACGATTGCCGGCCGCGCTCGTGCAGGGTGCCGACCAGATTGACCGCCGCGGTTGCGCCTGCGGCGTGACGGGCGAGCACCGCGGGATCGTACGGATCGCCTTCGACGACCTCGACGGTCGGCAGCAGCAGCAGATGTCGCGCACGCTCCCGGCGCCGGGTGATGACGACGACTTCGTGCCCTGCCGCGGCGAGCCTGGCGGCGAGATGGCGCCCGACGAATCCGCTCCCGCCCAGCACCAGCACGCGCTGGCGGATGACGCTCACGAAGCGCCCCCCGCGCTCGCGGCGTACGCCACGGCACCGATGGCATCGCGAGTCGTGCCTGCCGTGCTCATGGGTCCCGCGATGCGAGGTCGGAGCCCTCGTCCGGCGCAGCGGTGACGATGCCGAGCCGCTCGGTCAATCGAACATAGGGGCGATCGAGCGCGTGCGTATAGAGCATCGTGTTAGCAAGCACTCGCTTCACGTAATCGCGAGTCTCGTTGAAGGGTATCGTCTCGACCCAGATCGCGCCTTCCAGTGCGCCGGACGCCGGTCGCCAGGCCTTTGCGCGCCGTGGACCCGCATTGTAAGCGGCCGCCGCGAGCGCGGGCAGGCTCTCGAGGCGATCCTGCCAGTACTTGAAATAGAACGCGCCGAACTGGGTGTTCAGATCGACGTTCGAGATCCGTGCGGGGGTGTAATCGTCGCGCGCCAGCTGTCGCGCGATCCAGCGCGCGGTGCCCGGCATCAGCTGCATCAACCCCACCGCACCCGCGCCGGAGACGATGTTGGCAACGAAGCGGGACTCCTGCCGCGCGATGCCGTACAGCAGCTCCTCGTCCATGCCCTGGTCGCGCGCCGCAGCCCCGAATTCGGCGCGGTAAGGCGTCAGGTAGCGCAACGCGAAGTCGAACCGCGTCGCGGTCCGCTCGGCGGTGTTGATGGCCCGGTCGTAGAGCCCGGCGCGCCGCGCGTATTCGGCAGCCACCAGCAGGCCGTCGTCGTCGAGCCCGCGGATCGCCCAGTTCCACTCGCGCAACGACTCAAGGCGCATGTCGAACTCGGCGAGCTTGACGGCCCGCTGCACCGCCGGTCTCGCGGCGAAAGCGTCGAGCGCCGCGGCATCGGGCCTCGCAGTGTCGCTGCGCTTCAGCGCGGCGAGCTGCGACGCGCCCTGGCCCAGCGCTTCGGCTGCGAGCAGGCCGTAGTAATGCAGATCGCCGAGCAGACCGGTGTAGAGGGCGCTCGCTTCGTCGGTCCGGTCGGCGGCGGCCAGCGCCCGCGCCCGCCAGTACCGCCAGACGGATTGCTGCTGCTCTTCCACGGGCAGCGCGTCGATGGCGCCCGCCACGTCGTCCCACGCCTGCACCCGCAGCGCGGCGCGCACCCGCCAGACGCGCCAGTCCTGGGCGCCCTGCGGGTCGCCCGGCTGCTGCCCCGGCTGCTGCTCCTGCTGTTGCCCCTGCGAGCGGCTGTCGGGGCCGATGCCCCGGACGTCCTTGAACCACTGGTTGGCCCGCGGATCGAGCTCGCGGGCACCCAGGTAGGCGATGCGCAGGTCGCCGTAGCTGCGATCGGCTTCGTCGATCCGGTTGCGCCATTTGAGCCAGCCGTCGCGCGCCGCGGCGGCATCCTTCCGGGCTGCGCGTTCGAGCGCATAGAGCGCGAGCTCGCGCGACGCAGGGGTCTTCAGGGAGAACTGGCCTTTCGCGACGGCGCGCAGCGGATCGCGATCGACGGTCGCGAATTCAGCGGCGGTGATGCGCCGGTTCCCGGGCAGGTCGCCGGCGATCGCTCGGGCAAGACGCAGGTTGCCGGCCGCCGTCGCGAGCCGGAAACGCTGGCGCCGGTCCTCGAGCGTCAACCCACCGCTGGCGATCAGCGCGGCAAACAGCGGCTGGCACGAATCGGGGCTGGTCTTGCCGGTGAACCACAGCGGTTTCGCCGCGAGCAACGCGGCCGCGCCGTCGCGCTGCCAGCGGTATTGGATTCCGTAGCACTTGAGCTCGGTATCCTCGCCCGACGGCGGCGGGTAGTCGACCGCGAAGCTGGTCCAGTCGCCGCGCTTGCCCAGGGCCTTCAGCCAGTCGACGCGCAGGCGGTCGGCAACGGGCCCGTCCGGGTAGCGCGCCAGGAAATCGTGCACCGCCTGCGCGCTCGCAGTGTCGATCCGCGAATCGATCTGCCAGAACTCGACGTAGCGCGCCAGCGGATGGCCGGCGAGCGACGGCGTGAGTGCATCGAGCCTCGACCAGTCGCGACGCTCGAAGGCGGCGCGGGCGGCGAGGAAATCAGCATCTGACTGGCCGAGTGCCGCGGTCGACGCGACGACCAGCAGGCACGCTGCGAGCGCCCTCGATGCGCGCGCCAGGCGGTGGAGCGTCGACGTGATCACGACGCCATTGTCTCGAAGCGCGCCCCTCGGCACAACCTCGCCGCAGCATGGATTCGATGGGCGGCGAATGGGG
>DATIQL010000222.1:0-9581 GCA_035470905.1 Casimicrobiaceae bacterium | reverse complement strand
CGATGATCGCCGACCTGCACGCCGGCAAGGTCAAGTACTCGTCGATCTTCAACTATCCGACGCTGACTTGGGCCGACATCGGGACGATCGGCTGGCTGGTCGACGGCGCCGCGATCATGAACCAGATTCCGCTGTGCCGCTGCAGTTTCGGCCCTTACGCACGCGCGATGGTTCGCGTCTGCAAGGAGGAGTCTTTCCACCAGCGGCAGGGTTACGACATCATGCTGGCGCTGTGCCGTGGCGCTCCGGAGCAGAAGGCGATGGCCCAGGACGCGCTGAACCGCTGGTGGTGGCCGTCGCTGATGATGTTCGGCCCGCCGGACGCGGCGAGCGTGCACAGCGCGCAGTCGGCCCGGTGGAAGATCAAGCTGCTTTCCAACGACGAGCTGCGGCAGCGCTTCGTCGACCAGACGGTGCCGCAGGCCGCCTACCTCGGCCTGAAGATGCCCGACGACAAGCTTGCGTGGAACGCCGAGCGCGGCCACTACGACTTCGGGGACATCGACTGGCAGGAGTTCCACGAGGTCGTCCGCGGCAACGGGCCCTGCAATCGCGACCGGATGCAGACGAGGATCAGGGCCTGGGAAGACGGGGCGTGGGTGCGCGAGGCGGCGCTGGCGCACGCCGACAAGAAGGCAGCGCGCGAACGACAGGCGGCGTGATCACGATGCCCTCACCCCTACCCTCTCCCGCAAGCGGGAGAGGGTGCCGAGCGAATGCGAGGCGGGTGAGGGTGCCGGGCGAATGCGAGGCGGGAGAGGGTGCCGAGCCATTGCGAGCCGGGTGAGGGGAATCGAGGAGGCGAAATGAGCAGTGAATGGCCGTTGTGGGAGATCTTCATCCGCTCGCAGCATGGGCTTGCGCACAAGCACGTCGGCAGCCTGCATGCGCCGGATGCGGAAATGGCGATCCGCAACGCCCGTGATGTCTATACGCGGCGCAACGAAGGCGTCTCGATCTGGGTCGCGCGTTCGGCAGACATCCATGCATCGTCTCCCGGAGACAGGGAGGCGCTGTTCGAGCCGGCGAACGACAAGGTCTATCGGCATCCAACCTTCTTTCCGATGCCCGAGGAAGTGAAGCACATCTGACCTGCGCCTTGCGGCGAGGTCCGCCCCGATGCCCGACCCGATGCCCGACGACAGGCAGCTCTTCGACTACGTCCTGCGCCTCGCCGACAACGGCGTCGTGCTCGCGCAGCGCCTGGGCGAGTGGGTCGGCAAGGGTCCGGCGCTGGAGGAGGACATCGCGCTGACCAATGTCGGGCTCGACCTTCTGGGCCAGGGCCGGATGTGGCTCGCCTATGCGCGCGAGATCGAGGCGCGCTACGCGCCGCCGGGCCGCGGCGAGGACGACCTCGCGTTCCTGCGCGACGGCGGAGAATTCCTGAGCCTGCTGCTGGTCGAACAGCCCAACGGCAACTATGCGGACACGATGGCGCGCCAGTTCCTGTTCGATCAGTGGCACGTCCGCCTGCTCGGTGGGCTGTCGGGCTCGAAGGACGAGCGCATCGCGGCAATCGCGGCCAAGGCGCTGAAGGAGGTCCGCTATCACGTCGAGCGCTCGGCCGACTGGGTGGTTCGCCTGGGCGACGGCACCGACCTGTCGCACCGCCGGATGCAGGACGCGATCGACGCCTTGTGGATGTACACAGGCGAGATGTTCGCCGTCGACGCGATCGAGCGGGATCTGATCGCTGCGGGCGTTGCCGCGGATGCCGCGTCGCTGCGCGAGCCGTGGCGGTCCTCCGTCGCCGCGGTGCTTGCGGAGGCGACGCTCGCGATGCCCGTCGACGGCTGGATGCAGGGCATGAACGGGCGCGGCGGGAAGCAGGGTGTGCATACCGAGCATTTCGGGCACATGCTGGCCGAGATGCAGATCGTCGCCCGCTCCTGCCCGGGGGCGCAGTGGTGACGATGAATGCGGCCGCGCCGCAGGTGGCTGGCACCGAAGCGGCGATCTGGCGCGCGCTCGGCGGCGTGGTCGATCCCGAGATTCCCTCGATTTCGATCGTCGAGCTTGGCATCGTCCGCGGCGTCGAAGCGGAACGCGACGGCTGGGTCGTGTCGATCACCCCGACCTATTCGGGCTGCCCGGCGACGCGCGTGATCGAAACGGATATCCGCAGCGCGCTCGCGGCAATCGCGCCCGCCAATGTCCGGATCGTCACGCGGCTCGCCCCGGCCTGGACGACCGACTGGATCGCGCCCGAGGCAAGGCGCAAGCTGCGCGAGGCGGGCATCGCGCCGCCGCGGTACGCTGGCACCGATACCGCGATTCCCGTGCGCGTGCTGCGCGGCGGCCCCCCGGATCGAGGACGCAGTGCCGGCATCGCCTGTCCGCGCTGCGGGTCGCTCAGGACGACGCTGGTCGCCCAGTTCGGGTCGACCGCGTGCAAGGCGCAATACCGCTGCGCGGACTGCCTCGAGCCTTTCGATTATTTCAAGCCGTATTGACCGCGCGGCGAAGAACGTCCCGACGGCCGCCGTGTCTTCCGCCCGCAGTCCGCGATGAGCAAATTCCACCCCCTGACCATCGCGAAAGTCGAGAGGGAGACCCGTGATGCGATCGCCGTGACCTTCGCCGTCCCGGAGAACCTGCGCGAGCAATTTCGCTTCGAGCCGGGACAGCACGTGACGCTGCGCGCCGCCATCGACGGCGAGGACCTGCGCCGCTCGTATTCGATCTGCGCGCCGGCAGGGCAGGCAATGCGGATCGCGATCAAGCGCGCCCCGGGCGGCGTGTTCTCGACCTGGGCCAACGACAGGTTGTGCGCGGGCGCGACCCTCGATGTCGTGCCGCCGATGGGGCATTTCGGTGTTGCGCCCGAGCCGGGCCGGGCACGGCACCTCCTGGCGCTCGCCGCGGGCAGCGGCATCACGCCGCTGATCTCGATCATCGGGACGGCGCTGGCGTCGGAGCCGCGCACGCGCTTCACGCTGATCTACGGCAATCGCGCGTCGTCGACGGTGATGTTCCGCGAGGAGCTGGCGGCGCTGAAGGATCGCTACCTGGATCGCTTCCAGCTGATCCACGTATTGTCGCGCGAGCCGCAGGACATCGAATTGCTGAACGGGCGCATCGACCGGGCGAAGGCGGATGCGCTGTTCTCGACCTTCGCGCCGCTCGACGACGTCGATTGCGCGTTTGTCTGCGGTCCGGAGGGCATGATGGACGCCGTGAAGGAGGCGCTGATCGCGCGGGGATTTCCGGCATCGCGAATCCGGATCGAGCGCTTCGCCGCGAGCATACCGAAGCACACGCACGTTCCGCGACCGCTGCCCGAGGCGAGCCGGACCCAGTGCGAGGTCAACGTCGTCATCGACGGCTCGCGGCGCACGTTCCTGGTGGACAAGGGGCAGGAGAACATCATCGACGCGGGGCTGCGCAACGGCGTCGAGCTGCCGTTCTCGTGCAAGGGCGGCGTCTGCTCGACCTGCCGCTGCAGGCTCGTCGAGGGCGAAGTCGACATGGACGTCAATTTCGCGCTCGAGGACTACGAGGTGGCGCGGGGATTCATCCTCGCCTGCCAGAGCTATCCGGTGACCGACCGGGTGACGGTCGATTTCGACCAGACCGGCACCGGGTAACGGCATGGGGCGGCGCCGGGTCGCCGATGGCGGCCGCGGGCGACGACCGCAGCGCGCCCCCGGTCGAAATGGCACCCGGCCCCGGGGCTGCCGCCCGTGCTAGAGTTGGCCGATCGAATGCATCGAAAGTGAATCGGCGTGCCACATCCATTTTTCGAGCGTCACCGCGAAACCCTCGAGAAGGCTCTCGAGGCGATCGGGCAGCGCGGCTACTGGTCCCCGTTTCCGGAATCGCCCAGCCCGAAGATCTACGGCGAAGGCGCAGCCGAGAAGGGCAAGGCGGCGTTCGATGCCATGCTCAACCAGCGCTTTCCGCTGACGCAACCGGCGACGGTAGGGCAGGTCGGCAGCGAACGCTCGCCGTATGGCATGCGCCTGGGCATCACCTATCCCAAGGCCGAGCTCGACGGTCTGCTGGCTGCGGTCGAGGCGGCGCAGGCCACCTGGCGCAAGGCCGGACCGGAAGCCTGGGTGGGC
Organism: Casimicrobiaceae bacterium; assembly: GCA_035470905.1. Taxonomy (GTDB): domain Bacteria; phylum Pseudomonadota; class Gammaproteobacteria; order Burkholderiales; family Casimicrobiaceae; genus VBCG01. The sequence goes on along the minus strand of DATIQL010000222.1, from coordinate 5,514 downwards.
GTCAGCATGGAAATCCTGGCGCGGATCAACAAGGCGAGCTTCGAGCTCGCCAGTGCGATCATGCACACGACCGGGCAGGCGTTCGTGATGGCGTTCCAGGCCGGTGGGCCGCATGCGCAGGACCGGGGACTCGAAGCAGTCGCCTATGCGTGGGACCAGATGCGCAGGATCCCTGCACAGGCGCTGTGGGAGAAGCCCCAGGGCAAGAACGAGCCGCTGCGGATGACCAAGCATTTCCGCATCGTCCCCCGCGGCGTGGCGCTGGTGATCGGGTGCAGCACGTTCCCGACCTGGAACGGCTATCCGGGCCTGTTCGCGAGCCTCGCGACGGGCAATTCGGTCGTCGTCAAGCCGCACCCCGGCGCCATCCTGCCGCTGGCGATCACCGTGCGCATCGCGCGCGAAGTCCTGGCCGAGGCCGGGTTCGATCCGAACGTCGTCACGCTGGTCGCGCACGAGGCCGGCGATGCCACCGCGCAGACCCTCGCGTTGCGCCCCGAGATCAAGATCATCGATTTCACCGGCAGCACCGCGAACGGTCGCTGGCTGGAAGAACACGCGCGGCAGGCGCAGGTCTATACGGAAAAGGCCGGCGTCAACCAGGTGATCGTCGATTCGACCGCGGATTTCAAGGGCATGGTGCGCAATCTGGCGTTCTCGCTTGCGCTCTATACCGGCCAGATGTGCACGGCGCCGCAGAACATCTACGTCCCCAGGGATGGCATCGACACCCCGGAGGGCCGCCTGAGCTTCGACGAGGTGGCGAAGGGGCTCGCGGCGGGCGTCGATCGATTGCTCGAGGATCCGGCGCGCGCGGTCGAGGTGCTGGGTGCCGTGCAGAACGAGGGCGTATTGCGCAGGCTCGAAGCCGCCCGCTCGCTGGGAGCGATCGCCCTCGACACGCGCACGATCGAACACGGACAGTTTCCCGGCGCGACCGTGCGGAGCCCGCTGATCGTCACGCTGTCGAAGGCCGAGCGCGCGACCTATCTGAACGAGTGGTTCGGCCCGATCGCATTCATCATCGCCACCGACGGCACCCACGACAGCCTTGCGATCGCCCGCGACGCCGTCGTCGGCCACGGCGCGCTCACGATGTCGGTCTATTCGATGCGCGACGACGTCATCGAACGCGCAATCGAGGTCGCCGAGGATGTCGGCGTCGCCCTGTCGATCAACCTGACCGGGGGCGTCTTCGTCAACCAGTCGGCGGCATTCTCGGATTTCCACGGCACCGGGGCGAATCCCGCCGCCAATGCGGCGCTGACCGATGCCGCCTACGTCGCTAACCGCTTCCGCGTCGTCCAGCACCGGGCGCATGCATGAACTACGAACAGATCCGCTTCGAGACGCACGCGGCAATCGCCCGCATCACCCTGAGCCGGCCTGAACGGCTCAACAGCTTCACCGCGCAGATGCATGCCGAGCTTCGCGACGCCCTGGCGCGCGTCGCCGACGACAAGGGCGTGCGCGCGCTGCTCCTGACCGGCAGCGGGCGCGGCTTCTGCGCCGGCCAGGACCTTTCCGACCGCGCCGTCGCGCCGGGCGCAGCGCCGGTCGATCTGGGCGAGTCGATCGAGAACAACTACCGTCCGCTGGTGCTCGCGCTTCGCAACCTGCCGCTTCCGGTGGTCTGCGCAGTGAACGGCGTCGCAGCCGGTGCCGGCGCGAACCTGGCGCTCGCCTGCGACCTGGTCGTCGCCTGCAGGTCGGCGAGCTTCATCCAGGCGTTCTGCAGGATCGGGCTCGTTCCGGATTCCGGCGGGACGTATTTCCTGCCGCGCCTCGTCGGGAGCGCTCGGGCGATGGGCCTCGCGATGCTTGGCGACCGGATACCGGCGGAGCAGGCTGCGGCCTGGGGCCTGATCTGGAAATGCGTCGACGACGCGGAGCTTGCGCCGACCGTCGATGCGCTGCTTGTGCAGCTCGCGCAATCGTCGACGCGCGGGTTGGCGGCGATCAAGCGCGCGCTGCACGCTGCGGCGGGCAATTCGCTGGAGCAACAGCTCGATCTCGAGCGCGACCTCCAGCGCGAGCTCGGTTTCGGTGCCGACTATCGCGAAGGCGTCGCTGCGTTCCTGGAGAAGCGCGCGCCCGCCTTTTCGGGACGCTGACGTGGGGGGAGCGCTGCCGCGCGAGGCGACCGTCGCCGTCATCGGGGCCGGCGCCATGGGCATCGGCATCGCCCAGGTGGCCGCCCAGGCGGGGCATCCGGTGCGCCTGTTCGACACGCGGATCGGGGCCGCGGAACGCGCGAGGGATGCGATCGGCCAGGCGCTCGCGGGACTCGCCGCCAAGGGCAGGATCGACGCCGCGGCGGCGACGGTCGCGGCCGCCCGCGTCTCGCCCGTCCACGCGCTGGGCGATTGCGTCAGCGCAGGACTGGTCGTCGAGGCGATCGTCGAGGACCTGGAGACCAAGCGCAATCTGCTGCGCGAGCTCGAGGTGATCGTGCCGCCGGCGACGATCCTCGCCTCGAACACCTCGTCGCTGTCGGTCACTGCGCTCGCTGCGGGCATGAAGTCGCCCGGCCGCATCGTCGGCATGCATTTCTTCAACCCGGTCCCGTTGATGCAGCTGGTCGAGGTCGTCAGCGGCCTCGCGACGGACCGGGCGGTCGCCGACACCATCCATGCGACGGCGATCGCGTGGGGCAAAGTGCCGGTGCACGCGACTTCGACGCCGGGCTTCATCGTCAATCGCTGCGCGCGGCCTTTCTACGGTGAAGCGCTGCGCCTGCTCGCCGAGCGGGCCGCCGACGTCGCCACCCTCGACGCGGTGATGCGCGAGGCCGGCGGCTTCCGGATGGGCGCGTTCGAGCTGATGGACCTCATCGGCAACGACGTGAATTTCGCCGTCACCCGCAGTGTCTGGGAAGCGTATTTCCACGACCCGCGCTATGCGCCGTCGGTGCTGCAGCAGGAGCGGGTGGCGGCCGGACATCTCGGCAGGAAGAGCGGCCGCGGGTTTCACGACTACGGACCCGATGTGCCGCGTCCGGTCGCGGACAGCGAGCCTCCGCGGGCTGCGCCCTCGGGCATCGTCGTGCATGGCGATCCCGGCATCGCATCGCCGCTCGTCGACCGGATCGCAGGCGCCGGCATCGCGGTCGGGCGACAGCCTGTCCACGCCGGATTTCCCGACGGCGCGATGTCGACGGGCGAAGCCTGGCTCGCGCTGAGCGACGGGCGCACGGCGACCGCCCGGGCGGCGGCGGCCGGCGTCCGCAACCTCGTGCTGTTCGACCTTGCGTTCGACTATGCGAGCTGCACGCGGCTTGCCGTCGCGAGGGCGGATGGCTGCGATCCGGCTGCCTTCGCTGCGGCGGTTGGCACCCTGCAGGCGGCAGGGATCGCCGTCTCCACACTGGACGACGTCGCCGGGTTGGCGGTGCTGCGTACGGTGGCAATGCTGGCCAACGAGGCAGCCGATGCCGTGACGATGGGCATCGCCTCCGCGGCCGACATCGACGTCGCGATGCGCAAGGGCGTCAATTACCCGCGGGGACCGCTGGCGTGGGCCGATGCGATCGGCACCGGCCGGGTCCGCGAGGTCGTCGCCCATCTCCAGGCGCATTACGGCGACGACCGCTACCGGCTGTCGCCCCTGATTGCGCGTCGCGAGGCGAGTGCAAAACCGCTCGCCGGCAGCGCCGGAGGACTGAACGCCAAACCGCCGGCAGGGGCTGCAGCGTGAGCGCGCACGGCGACCGGCAGGGCCCCTTGCCTTCCCCCGCCGCTGCCTCGGTCCGGGCGCGCGATCCCGAACGCTCCCCGCAGGAGGCGCAGGCGCTCGCGGAACGCGTCGGCAGCGCGATGTTCGCGAAGGACCCCGCGTCGCGAGGGCTGGGCATGCGCATCGAAAGCATCGCACCCGGCCGCGCGGAGCTCTCGATGACCGTGCGCGCCGACATGCTGAACGGCCACGGGATCTGCCATGGCGGCTTCATATTCCTGCTCGCCGACAGCACGTTCGCCTTTGCGTGCAACAGCCACAACCGGAACACGGTCGCGCAGGGCTGCTCGATCGACTACATTGCGCCGGCCCGCGAGGGTGACGTATTGCGGGCCACCGGAACCGAGCGCAGCCGCAGCGGCCGCACCGGCGTCTACGACATCGAGGTCCGCGATCCGCAGGGCAGGATGATTGCGCTGTTTCGCGGCAAGAGCTACCGCATCGACGGGCACGTCGTCGAGGAGTCGCCGGCGGCGTGACGCCGGCCGGCACGAGGAGGGCAGTCATGCCGGTCAAGTCACCGCGTCCGGGCGATCTGGAGCCGATCGAGACGGCGAGCCGGGACGAGCTCGCCGCGCTGCAGCTGGCGCGGTTGCAGTGGTCGTTGCAGCACGCCTACGACAACGTCGCGCATTACCGGGAAGTCTTCGATCGCGCCGGCGTGCATCCTGCCGACTGCAGGGCGCTCGCCGATCTCGCGAGGTTCCCTTTCACGGTCAAATCCGACCTGCGCGACCACTATCCGTTCGGCATGTTCGCCGTGCCCCGCGAACGCGTTGCGCGCATCCACGCGTCCTCGGGAACGACGGGCAAGCCCACGGTGGTCGGCTACACGAAGAACGACATCGACATCTGGGCGAGCGCCATGGCGCGCTCGATACGCGCCGCAGGGGGTCGGCCCGGCGACATCGTGCATGTCGCGTATGGCTACGGACTGTTCACCGGAGGTCTCGGCGCCCACTACGGTGCCGAGAAGCTCGGCTGCACGGTGATTCCCATGTCGGGCGGACAGACCGAAAGGCAGGTGCAGCTGATCGACGATTTCCGGCCCGACATCATCATGGTGACGCCCTCGTACATGCTGGCGATCGCCGAGGAAATGCAGCGACAGGGCCTCGACCCGGCCGCGAGCTCGCTTTCGGTCGGCATCTTCGGTGCCGAGCCGTGGACGCCGACGATGCGGGAGAAGATCGAGGCGGTTCTGCACCTGGATGCGATCGACATCTATGGCCTGTCGGAAGTCATGGGCCCTGGCGTCGCGCAGGAATGCATCGAGACCAAGGATGGGCTCACCATCTGGGAAGACCTCTTCTATCCGGAGATCATCGATCCGGAGACCGGGGAGGTCCTTCCCGAGGGCGAGAAAGGCGAGCTGGTGTTCACCTCGCTCACCAAGGAGGCGATGCCCATCGTCCGCTACCGCACCCGCGACCTGACGCGGCTTCTGCCCGGGACCGCGCGCACGATGCGCAGGATGGAGAAGATCACCGGCCGCTCCGACGACATGATGATCATCCGCGGCGTCAACGTCTTTCCGACCCAGATCGAGGAGCTGATCCTGCGCGATCCGGTGCTCGCGCCGCACTACCAGGTCGAGATCACGCGACCGGGGAACCTCGACGAGATGACGATCCTGGTCGAGCGCGCGCCCGCCGCGGGCAGCGCCGACGGCAACGCTGCAGGCGAGCGCCTCGCGCACCTGGTGAAGAGCATAATCGGCGTCACCGCCGCGGTGCGCGTGCTGCAGAGCGGCGGTATCGAGCGATCGGTCGGAAAGGC
>DATIQL010000221.1:0-11421 GCA_035470905.1 Casimicrobiaceae bacterium | reverse complement strand
GAAGTCCTCGCCGAGCATGTACTTGTTCTTCAGCATGATCGGCGCCAACTGGGTCAGGCGGTCGCGGATCGTCGCGCGCCCTTTCTCGATCAGCTTCTGGTTGTTGCTGTTCTCGAGCACCTGGACGTGGACGAACAGCTCGCGCTCGAAGCCGTGGAGGAACAGCCGCGCGCGCGCCCGCATGACCGGATCGGCGGGCATCAGCTGCGGGTTCGGGAAGCGCTCGTCGATGTACTCGTTGATGATGTTCGACTCGTGCAGCACGAGGTCGCGCTCGACCAGCACCGGCACCTGGTTGTACGGGTTCATCACCGCGAGATCCTCGGGCTTGTGGTCGAGGTCGACGTCGATGATCTGGAAATCCATGCCCTTCTCGTGCAGCACGATGCGGCAGCGCTGACTGAACGGGTCGGTCGTGCCGGAGTAAAGGGTCATCATGGTCTGGTTCTCCTCTCAGGGAAAGCAACGGGGCAGGAGGTTCGCTCCTGCCCCGCATCAAGCATTGCGGTCGGTGCTAGTGCAGGTCTTTCCAGTATTCCCGCTTCAGCGCATAGGCGAAGACGAAAAGGACGCCGAGGAACAGGAGCACCTTGATGCCGAGGTGGATGCGCTCGTTCTTGATGGGCTCGCCCATGTAGTCCAGGTAGTTGACCAGGTCGCCGACGAACGCTTCGTACTGCGCTCGCGTCATCGTCCCCGGCACGTCGGTCGCCAGCGTCAGCACGGCATACTTGCCGCCCGGCTTTTCCTCGACCCGCGACATCCCCTTGGCGGCAATGGCCGCGCCTTCCGCCTTCGCGCGGTCCTCGTACTCGGTCTCGACCAGCTTGTTCGTTCCCGACAGCTGCCACAGGACGTGCGGCATGGCGACGTTCGGGAACACCACGTTGTTCCAGCCCGACGCCGACTTCTCGTCCCGGTAGAAGCCGAGCAGGTAGCTGTACAGCCAGTCGCGGCCGCGAACGCGCGCCTCCAGCGTCAGGTCCGGCGGCGGCGCCGGGAACCATTTCGCCGCGTCTGCGGCAGTCATCGCGACCGTCATCTGCTCGCCGATCTTCTGGCTCGCGAACATCAGGTTGTCGGTGATTTCCTCCGGCGTGAGGCCGATGTCCTCGAGCCGGTTGTAGCGCATGTACTTCGCGGTGTGGCAGGTCAGGCAGTAGTTGACGAAGTCGCGGGCGCCGCGCTGCAGCGATTCGTCGTCCAGGCGGTTGACCGGCGCCGGGACGAGGCGCAGGCCCTCGTCCTGCGCGAGGGCGGACCCGGCGCCGAGGGACAGCCCCAGCGCCAGCGATGCCACCAGGATGCGCGCGAGCTTGCTCATTTCCACCTCACCCGGTCCGGTTGCGGTTTGGTCCTGTCGCGCTTGGTGTACCACGGCATCAGCAGGAAGAACGAGAAGTAGACGACCGTCAGCACGCGCGAGAGCACGGTCGCCCGATCGGCGCCATGGAACGGGAAGCCGTCGGCGAACTGCCCCCACACCGTCACCGGGACGGTGCCGAGGTAGCCGAGGATCAGGAATGCGACGATGAACGCGGCGAGGAACGACTTGTAGAGCCCGCCGCGGTAGCGGATCGACTTGACCGCACCGTTGTCGAGCCACGGCAGCGCGAAAAAGATCAGCACGGCGGCGCCCATGACGAGCACCCCCCATACCTGCGTGCCGAGGAACGACGGAACCGCGCGCAGCATCGCGTAGTAGGGCGTGAAATACCAGACCGGGGCGATTTCCGGCGGCGTCTTCAGCGGATCCGCCGGGATGAAGTTGTTGGCCTCGAGGAAGTACCCGCCCATGTTCGGCAGGAAGAACACGACGATCGAGAACACGACCAGGAAGCCGACGACCCCGACGATGTCCTTCACCGAGTAGTACGGGTGCGAATTGATCCCGTCGAGCGGCAGACCGGTCTTGGGGTCCTTCGGCTGCTTCTTGATCTCGACCCCGTCGGGGTTGTTCGATCCCGTCTCGTGCAGCGCCATCAGGTGCGCGGCAACCAGCGCGATCAGCACCAGCGGCAGCGCGGCGACGTGGAACGCGAAGAAGCGGTTCAGCGTGACGTCGGAAATCGTGTAGTCGCCGCGGATCCAGGTCGACAGGTCATCGCCGATCACCGGGATGGTCGAGAACAGGTTGACGATCACCTGCGCGCCCCAGTACGACATCTGGCCCCACGGAAGAAGGTAGCCGAAGAACGCTTCCGCCATCAGCGCGAGGTAGATCAGGCAGCCGAAGATCCACGTCAGCTCGCGCGGCTTGCGATAGCTGCCGTACATGAGGCCGCGGTACATGTGCAGGTACACGACGACGAAGAACATCGATGCGCCGGTCGAGTGCATGTAGCGGATCAGCCAGCCCCACTGGACGTCCCGCATGATGTATTCGATCGACCCGAAGGCCTTCGCGGCGTCGGGCTTGTAGTTCATCGTCAGCCAGATGCCGGTGACGATCTGCATCACCAGGACCAGGGCGGCGAGGGACCCGAAGTAGTACCAGAAATTGAAATTCTTGGGAGCGACGTACTTGCCCCACTGACTCTCCCAGAGCGGGGTCAGCGGAAAGCGTTCGTCGATCCAGGTCATCAACTTGCTCATCGAGCGCTCCGATGGATCATGCAGACTTCGGGTCTTCGCCGATCACCACCTTGGTGTCGGTCGCGTACCTGTGCGGCGGAATCCACAGATTCGTCGACGCGGGGACCCCCTTGAACACGCGTCCTGCGAGGTCGAACTTCGACTGGTGGCAGGGGCAGAAGAAACCGCCCTGCCACTCCGGGCCGAGGTCGGCGGGGGCCACTTCGGGACGAAACGTGGGTGAGCAGCCGAGGTGCGTGCAGATGCCGATGGCGACCCACATGTTCGGCTTGATCGACCGCGTCTCGTTCTTGCAGTACGCGGGCTGATGCGGCTCGTCCGATTTCGGGTCGACGACGACGGAATCCATCTTCGGCAGCGATGCCAGCATCGCCTCCGTGCGGTTGAGCAGCCAGATCGGCTTCCCGCGCCAGCCGACATTGATCTTCATTCCGGGTTCGATCTTGCTGATGTCGACTTCCACCGGCGCGCCCGCCGCCTTCGCGGCCTCGCTCGGAAACAGCGACATCACGAAAGGCGTAGCGGCACCGATGACGCCGATGCCCCCGACGACTGACGTCGCGCCGATCAGGAACCGGCGCTTTCCATTGTTCACCACCGCTTCAGAGCCCATCCGCTGCCTTTCGCTGCGTTCCCAAGGTCGGTCCGCAAAACCTTTCAATTATACGGGAATTGCCTAGCGCATTTGAAGAGCGGCAACGGATTTTCCGTTGAATCGTATGCAAAAACAGGCGATTGCGGAGCGCCTGCGCTCCGGATGCCCGCAACAACCGCTTACCATTGCGGCGCGCGAGGCCCCTGGGCCGCCACTATAATGACCGTTGACACAGCCTTCGACACCGCGGCCGCCGCCGCCCGCAACCCCGTGATCAGGAAATTCTGGCTGCTTTTCGCGCAGGCCTGCACGCTGTGCGTGGCCGCGCTGTTCGTCGTCGTGACCCTGCGACCCGACCTCCTCCCTCGCCTCGCCGGGAAGGACACGAACGTCGTGCTGCTGCAGGAAACGTCGACGCACGCCCCGTGGCCCGCCCCGGGTCCCGGCCCGGCGAGCTATGCCGATGCGGCAAAGAAGGCGATGCCGTCGGTGGTCAACATCTACACCAGCAAGGCCGTGCGGGTGCAGAACCCGCTGCTCGACGACCCGGTGCTGCGGCGATACTTCCCCGACCTCGCCCAGCGCGGGGAAACCCGGCGCACGACCAGCCTGGGCTCCGGGGTCATCGTCGCCCGGGAGGGCTTCGTCCTCACCAACCAGCATGTGGTGGACGGCGCCGACGACATCGAGCTCGTCCTCGCCGACGGCCGTGAGATGCGGGCGACGATCAAGGGCAGCGACCCCGAATCGGACCTCGCCGTCCTGAAGGTCGATGCCCATGACCTGCCCGCGATCACGTTCGGATCGATGGACAGGCTGCAGGTCGGCGATGTCGTGCTGGCGATCGGCAATCCCTTCGGTTTCGGCAACACGGTGACTGCGGGCATCGTCAGCGCCCTCGGGCGCAACCATCTCGGGGTCAACCGCTTCGAGGACTTCATCCAGACCGACGCTCCGATCAATCCGGGAAATTCCGGCGGTGCGCTGGTCAACGCCGCGGGCGACCTGGTCGGCATCAACAGCACGATCTTTTCGCAGTCGGGCGGCTCGATGGGCATCGGCTTCGCAATTCCGGTCTCGCTCGCGCGCGACGTTCTATCGCAGATCATCGCGACCGGCGAAGTGACCCGTGGCTGGCTCGGCGTCGAGCCCCGGGCGATCACGCCCGACGCCGCGAAGGCTCTTGCGCTGACGCGCAGCGACGGCGTGCTGGTCCAGGGCCTGCAGCGCGATGGCCCGGCCGATCGCGCGGGCGTGAAGCTCAGCGACGTCATTCTCGCGATCGGCGACAAGCCGACCCCCGACGTCCCCCAACTGCTCGCGCGCATCGCCGAGCTCAAGCCCGGGACCGTGGCGAAGGTGAACATCCTTCGCCAGGGCAAGCCTCTCGACATCGACGTGACGGTCGCGAAGCGGCCGCGGTTGCGGTAAGCCCCCTCACCCCGACCCTCTCCCCCTCCGGGGGAGAGGGAGGTCAGGCCCCCTCGCCCCGCCCCCCTCCAGGAGAGAGGGAGGTAAGCCCCCTCACCCCGACCCGTCACCCGCCTCGCGTGCGCTCGGCTCCCGCTCCCCCGGAGGGGGAGAGGGCCAGGGTGAGGGGCTTCACTTCGCGGGCAGCGTTTCCTCGGTCGCGGCCTTCGGCGGCCGGGTCGACACGAAGCGCGAGATCAGCAATCCCAGCTCGAACAGCATCCACAGCGGGATCGCGAGCAGGCACTGCGACAGGATGTCGGGTGGCGTGAACACCGCGCCGACGACGAACGACCCGACGATGACGTAGGGGCGGATCGACCTCAGCTTCGCCAGCGAGACGACGCCGAGGTGCACGAGCACGACGACGACGACGGGCGTCTCGAACGTCACCCCGAAGGCGATGAACATCGTCAGCACGAACGACACGTACTTGTCGATGTTGGTCATCATCTGCACGCCGACCGGCGTGTAGTTCGCGAAGAAATGGAACGCCACCGGAAAGACGACGAAGTAGGCGAACGACATGCCGATCGCGAAGAACACGCAGCTCGACACCAGCACCGGCAGGACCAGGCGCTTCTCGTTCTGGTACAGGCCGGGCGCGACGAAGGCCCAGATCTGCCACAGCACGTAGGGCAGCGCGATCAGGAACGCGGCGACCAGCGTCACCTTGAGCGGAACGAGGAACGTGCCCGTGACATCGGTCGCGATCATCGTCGCGCCCTGCGGAAGCGCGTGCAGCAGCGGCTGCGCGAGCAGCGCGTAGATGTCCTTGGCGAACGGGAAGAGGACGAGCAGGACCACGACGATCGCGATGATCGAGCGCACCAATCGCGTTCGCAGCTCGATCAGGTGCGAGATGAAGGATTCCTGGGGCTCCGTGGTTTCGCTCATCGCGGTCGCATCGGTCATGGCGGCGTCGTGCGCCGGTCAACCTCCCCGGGGCACGCCGCGCGCCGCGCCGGACGCTGTCAGATCTTGTCGAAGCCGGGCAAGGCTGCCTGGCGCGGCGGTTCGGTTGGCGCGGCGGCAGTCACTGCCACTGCGGACGCATCGGTCGGAGCCGGCGTGGCGGGCGGCGACGACTGGGGCGCGGCCGCCTCGGGGGTTGCAGCCGCTTCGGCAGGCGCGGCCGCCAGCGCTTGCGCGCCGGCCTCGTTCAGCTCCCGCTCGACGTTGCGCACGCCGGTCGCCATGTCGTTCGCGGCGTTGGTGACGGTCTGCTGGAGCTCGCGCGCCGCGCCCTGCATTTCACCCTGCAGCTTGCGCAATTCGTCGAGCTCCATCTCGCGGCTGATGTCGGCCTTGACTTCGTTGACGTAGCGCTGCAGCCGCCCGAACAGGTGACCGAGCGTACGCGCGGTCTTCGGCAGCCGCTCGGGGCCGAGCACGACCAGCGCAACGACGGCGATCAATGCGATTTCGGAGAAGCCGATGTCGAACATGCGAACGCGCCTCACGCATGCGCAGGCGCCGCCGGGGCGGCCCGATGCGCCGGCGTCCCGGCGTCAGACCTTGGTCGAAGGCTCCTTGGTGACCTCGGCGTCGATCGTCCTGCCGGTCACCTGCGGTGCGTCGGCGGGTGCGGGAGGCGTATCGCTTTCCGCGCCCTTCATGCCTTCCTTGAATCCCTTCACCGCACCACCGAGATCCTCGCCGATGTTGCGCAGCTTCTTCGTGCCGAAGATCAGCACGACGACCACCAGCACGATCAGCCAATGCCAGATGCTCAATCCACCCATGTCCATCTCCTAGCTGTGTTCACTCATGCACCCTTGCGCACGATCATCGGCCCGAGCTGTTCGGGGCCGCCGATGATGTGCACATGGACATGCATCACGTCCTGCCGCCCGACGCGGCCGGTGTTGATGATCGTCCGGAAGCCGTCGCCGGCTCCCTGCTCCCGCGCCAACCTCCCGGCGAGCGACAGGATCCTGCCCAGCGCCGGGGCGTCGTCGGGTGTCGCGTCGTAGAGCGACGCGACGTGCTTCTTCGGCACCAGCATGAAATGCACTGGCGCCACCGGTGCAATGTCGTGAAACGCGACGACCTCGGCGTCCTCGTAGACCTTGCGGCTCGGAACTTCCCCGCGGATGATCTTGCAGAAGATGCAGTTCGGATCGTCGGCCATTCGGGTCGTCCGCCAGGGTCGTTCGCTGCCGGTCGGGGTCGGAAATCGCCGCGGTCAGGCGCGGGACGCTTTCTCCACGTGGCCCGAGACACCTTCCCGACGCGCAAGTTCAGCCAGCACGTCCGCGGGCCCCAAGCCGTGGCGAGCAAGAAGCACGAGGCAGTGGAACCAGAGGTCGGCAACCTCGGCAGCAATGCGAATCTTATCACCGTCCTTGGCGGCCAGCACCGTCTCGGTCGCTTCCTCGCCGACCTTCTTCAGGACCGCATCCTCGCCCTTGGCGAGCAGCGAGGCGACATAGGACGACCGGGGATCCGCCCCCTTGCGGGCCTCGATCGTCGCCGCGAGCCGCGACAGGACGTCTGCCGATGCCGGATCACTCGTGGCCATAGATCGTCTTCGGGTCCTCGAGCACCGGCTCGACCGTGTGCCATGCGCCGTCATCGAGCCGCCGGTAGAAACACCGCTCCCGGCCCGTGTGACAGGCGATTCCGCCGACCTGCTCGACCAGCAGAAGGAGCGAGTCGCGATCGCAGTCGAGGCGGATCTCGCGGACGCGCTGCACGTGCCCGGACTGCTCGCCCTTGCGCCACAGCTTGCCTCGCGAGCGCGACCAGTAGTGGACCTCGCGGGTCTTCTCGGTCAGCGCCAGCGACTCGCGATTCATCCACGCGAGCGTCAGCACGCGGTGGGTCGCGGCGTCCTGTGCGATCGCGGGCACGAGCCCGTCGGCGTTCCAGCGGATGGCGTCCTGCCAGTGCATGATCAATCGTCGGTGCAGCGGGTCATCTTACATGACCCCGCGGTCGGCGGCCCTCACCCCGGCCCTCTCCCGCTTGCGGGAGAGGGAGGAAGGCGCTAGTCGCGAACCTCGATGCCGGCGCTCTTCATCGCGGCCTTGGCCTGGGCGATCGTGAATTCGCCGTAGTGGAAGATCGATGCCGCCAGCACCGCGTCTGCGCCGCCGATCTTGATGCCGTCGACCAGGTCCCCGAGCGCGCCGACCCCGCCCGACGCGATCACCGGAACATCGACGGCGTCGGCAACCGCGCGCGTCAGCCCGAGATCGAAGCCGCTTCTCGCGCCGTCCCGGTCCATGCTCGTCAGCAGGATCTCGCCTGCCCCCTGTGCGACGACCTCGCGCGCCCATTGGACCGCGTCGATTCCCGTCGGCGTGCGTCCGCCGTGGATGTAGACCTGCCACTGGTCGACCGCGGATTTCTTCGCATCGATCGCCGCAACCACGCATTGCGCCCCGAAACGGTCCGACGCGACCCTGAAGAGCTCGGGGTTCCGGACACCGGCCGTGTTGATGCTGACCTTGTCCGCGCCGGCATTCAGCAGCGCGCGGATGTCGTCGATCGTGTTGACCCCCCCGCCCACGGTCAGGGGAATGAACACCTGGTCCGCGACCGCCCCGATCATGTCGTAGAGCAGCCCGCGGGTCTCCACGCTGGCGCGTATGTCGAGAAAAGCGATCTCGTCGGCACCCTGCGCGTCGTAACGACGCGCGACCTCGACCGGGTCACCCGCATCACGGAGGTTGACGAACTTCACACCCTTGACGACGCGGCCATCGGCGATGTCGAGGCAGGGGATGATGCGCTTCGCGAGCCCCATCCTTCATTCATGCACGCGGCCGCAGGCCACGTGCATCACGACATTTCCCCTCTCCCGCCGGGAGAGCGGGGTGAAGTCCCCTCTCCCGCTCGCGGGAGAGGGGGAAGGGGTGAGGGCCCGCATCGTCATTCCCCGCCCTTCGCGGCCTTGAGCGCTTCCTTGAAATCCAGCTTGCCTTCGTACAGCGCTCGCCCGGCAATCGCTCCGATGATGCCGTCGGCCTCGTAGGGAACGAGATCCTGGATGTCCTTGATCGACGACAGGCCGCCGCTGGCGATCACCGGGGTCTTGATCTCGCGCGCCAGCCTGACGGTCGCTTCGAGATTCACGCCGGAGAGCATGCCGTCGCGGCCGATGTCGGTGTAGACGATCGCCTCGACGCCGTAGTCCTCGAACTTGCGCGCAAGGTCGATGACGTCGTGGCCGGTCATTTTCGACCAGCCGTCGGTCGCCACCTTGCCGTCGCGCGCGTCGAGCCCGACGATGATGTGTCCGGGAAACGCGTAGCAGGCGTCGTGCAGCAGCCCGGGATTCTTCACCGCCGCGGTTCCGATGATCACGTAGCTGATGCCGTCGTCGAGGTAGCGCTCGATGGTATCGAGATCACGGATTCCGCCGCCGAGCTGCACCGGAATGTCCTCACCGACGACGCTGACGATCTCGCGTATCGCGAGCTCGTTCCTGGGCTTGCCGGCGACCGCGCCGTTCAGGTCGACGAGGTGCAGCCGCTGCGCCCCGAGCTCCAGCCAGTGCTGCGCCATGGCGGCGGGATCCTCCGAGAACACGGTCGCCGTCTGCATGTCGCCCTGCTTGAGGCGCACGCATTGGCCGTCCTTGATGTCGATCGCGGGAATGATCTGCATGGGCAGCAGGCTTGCTGGGGGAGGCGAGACGTTACGGCGCGACTGCGCCTGGAGCGGGCAGTCTACGCGCGTCCGTCCCAGGTGACGAAGTTCGCGAGCAACTGCAGGCCGGAGCGTTGGCTCTTTTCCGGGTGGAACTGCACGGCGAAGATATTAGCCCGCGCTATGGCGCAAGTAAACGGCACCGGATACGCCGCCGTACCTGCGGTGACCTCGGGATCGACGGGCACCGGGTAGTAGCTGTGCGCGAAATAGAACCGCGATCCGTCTTCGATGCCGGCCCACAGCGGATGTGCACGCTGCTGGTGCACGGGACTCCAGCCCATGTGCGGGATCTTGAGCCGCTCGCCGTTGGGCAGTGCCATGTCCTGCTCGCGGAACCGCAGCACCTTTCCGGCCAGGATCCCCAGGCAGGTCGTCGGGCCCTCCTCGCTCGCCTCGAACAGCATCTGCAACCCGAGGCACACGCCGAGGAACGGGCGATCGGCCAGGCATTCCAGGACGACCTCGCGCAGACCCGACGCATCGAGGCTGGCCATCGTCTCGGGCATGGCGCTCTGCCCCGGCAGCACGACGCGTCCCGCATCGCGGATGACCTTTGCGTCGGCGGTGATCACCACGCTCGCCCGGGGCGCGACGTGCGTGAGCGCCTTGGCGACCGAACGCAGGTTGCCCATGCCGTAGTCGATGACGGCGATGTCCATTTCAGCCGACAGGGGCCAGGTGACAGAGGTCAGGCAACAGGCTACAGCTTCCGATCCGGACGCTCTGCTGCCCGTTCCCTGCTGCCTGTTCCCTGGCGCCTGGCATCAGAGGCTGCCCTTGGTCGACGGGACCTCGCCGATCGCGCGCGGATCGCGCTCGCAGGCCATGCGCAGTGCGCGGGCGAAAGCCTTGAACACCGTCTCCGCCTGGTGGTGCGCATTGTCGCCGCGCAGGTTGTCGACGTGCAGCGTCACCAGCGCGTGATTGACGAAGCCCTGGAAGAATTCGTGGACCAGGTCGACGTCGAAATTGCCGACCAGTGCGCGCGTGAACTTGACGTCGAAGACGAGGCCGGGGCGCCCCGACAGGTAGACGACGACCCGCGACAGCGCCTCGTCGAGCGGCACGTAGGCATGCCCGTAGCGGCGGATGCCCCGCTTGTCGCCGAGCGCCTGCTTGAACGCCTGACCCAGGGTGATGCCGACGTCCTCGACGGTGTGATGCGCATCGATATGCAGGTCACCCTTGGCGGCGACGGAAAGATCGAACATGCCGTGCCGTCCGATCTGGTCGAGCATGTGGTCGAGGAATGCGATGCCGCTCGCGAGCTCGGTGTGCCCGCGCCCGTCGACATCGATCGCGACCACGATGTCGGTTTCGGCGGTGCGCCGCGCGACGCGGGCCGCGCGCGCGTCAGGTTTCATTTCGGCGGGTGCATTCATTTGCGTCTGTCGAGCGCCGCGATCAGCGCGTCGTTTTCGGGGGAGGTTCCGACCGTGATGCGCAGGCAGTTGGCGAGCAGCGGATGGGAGCCGCTGACATTCTTGACCAGGATGCCCGCGGCGCGCAATGCGGTGAAGGTTGCGCCCGCGTCGGGAAAGCGCGCGACGACGAAATTGGCCTCGCTCGGGAACACGTTCACGCCGGGAAGCGCGGCCAGCCGGGAGGACAGCCGTGCGCGCTCGGCGCGAACGGCTGCGGCCTGCTGCGCGAACAACGCACCCTCGGCGAGCAGCACCAGCGCTGCCGCCTGCGTCAGCGCACTGACGTTGTAGGGCGAGCGCAGCTTGTCGATCTCGGCGATCCAGCCGGGATGCGCTGCGGCGTATCCCAGCCGCATCCCCGCCATGCCGACCTTCGACAGCGTCCGCACGACGACCAGATTGGGAAACTCGAGCACCCGCGGCAGGAATTCCGACGATGCATATGCGACATAGGCCTCGTCGACGACGGCCAGCCCAGGCGTCGCGCGGACGATGCGCTCGACGTCGGCGGCATCGAACATCGTCCCGGTCGGATTGTTGGGCGAGGCGAGCCAGACCAGCGCCGGGCGCTCGCGCCCGATCGCGGCGAGCATCGCCTCGCAGTCGAGCGTCAGGTCGGGGCGCAGCGGCACCGGCACGTAGCGCATCCGTGCATGGCTCGCGTAAGCCCGATAC
>DATIQL010000220.1:0-5984 GCA_035470905.1 Casimicrobiaceae bacterium | reverse complement strand
TTGCACCGCGAGGCGTACCGGACCGCGATTTCGCCCTCCGCAGCAGGCTTGCCGGCAGATGGCCCGGCCCCGGGTCCCAGCGCCAAGCCTCAGGCGCCACCCTGCGATCGCTCACGTGGAAGCACGGCTGCGCCGTGGTCCCGCAGCAGCTCGCGCAGGACCGAGCGGTGACAGCGGTCCTCCCGCTCGCAGTAGCATCCGACCGAGAAGTTGGCGCGATGCGACAGCGCCGCCAGTAGATCGAGGGTGCGCGCAGCGTCGGGGACCGCCATCTCCGAACGGTACTTCTTCCTGAAGGCGGCCCACTGCGCCGGCGTCTTGGCGGCCTGGGCAAGCCTGACCGTTTCGGCGCTCGGCGCCAGGTTCGGGAACCAGACGTCGTACCAGTCCTGCGATGCGAACGCCGATTTGGGCACGCCCCGCGGCGGCCGGCGGACCGTGCCGATGCGCGTTCCTTCGTCGGACGCCCTCGGGCTGCCCAGCCGGACGATCCGTACCGTCATCCGTACCCCCGTATCAGTGAACCTGGCGTCGGCCGGCGCGCGTCGGCTCACCGCTCGCGCCCCGGCCTGCGATCGCGCGAGCAAGGCCCGCCATCAGCGCCAAGTTACTACACCTTCCGCGGCCAAGGACGCGCTATCCGATCCGCCGCCAGGTCAGCGTCCTGTCGACCGGCTCACCGTCGACGGACGTCCGCAGTCGGATGATCAACCGGTCGCCGTCGACCGTCATTTCCCGTGACAGCACGAGGCCGACGTTCTCGGCGGACAGCGACCCGAGCAGGCGCTGGGTGACCGTGCCCTTCGCGTCGTCGATCGAGTAGGTGCCGAAGTAGGCGTCGTAGCCGTTCACGGCGCGGCTGTTGTTGGCTCCAGCCCCCGATGGCCGGGAAACGCCGCCCTCGCTGCGGTCCCGCTTCATGAACTGGGCGGAGAAGTGCCCTGCGCGATCGTAGATGAGCAGCGCCACCGGGTCGGCTCCCAGCGAGGCCTCGGCTCGCTCCACGCCGGCATCGGTCACGTCGATGCGCGACAGAAGCTCCCATGTTCCAGGAAGCGAAGCGGACAGCGGCGGCTGGGAAGTGCGCACGTTGTCGCCTCAGCTTTCGCGCTGGACCGCGGGTTGCGTTGAACCCGGCGGCAGCAACGCCTGCTGTTCGGCAGAAGCAGGCAAGTCCGCGAGCCCGTGCAGCCAGGGCATCGCCGAACGCACCCAGGCCAGAACGGCCACGCGGAAGGCCGACCCGGACATCACCTGGCAATCCGTGCAATGGCGCAGCACGACGCGCGACGAATCGATGTCTGCCGTGAACGACACGGCGCCACAGTGACCGGCTCCATGGATCTGCATGCGACCTCCCTCGATCGTGCGCCGACGAATCCGATGCGGCCTCGCCATCGAGGCGAACGCCCGCTGCGGCTAGAAATAGGCAGGCGCCTCCGGCAGCGGCTGGCCGCAGCCGCACACGCCCGCGTGCTTCTCGTAGTCGCTCATCTTGTGGCACGCGGTGCACCGGACCCACAGCGGATTGATGTGATCGGGAACCCAGACGCTGGTGAAGGCCGCTTCCCCCAGGTCGGTCCAGAACCTCTGCATCGCCTGCCGGTGGGTGCCGCCACGCACCATCTGCTTCGCCTGCTCGGGCTTCTCCCAGGCGGAGATGGTGACGCCGCGGCCGCCGATCCGCAGTGTCGTCAGACCGATGAACCCGTCCATGCGCAGCATCTCGGTTGCCGTCGCGCGGGTCAGCGTGCGGATCTCCTCGGTCTCCTCGTCGGTATTCCAGATCGTGGTGATGCCGAACGCGCCCGGTTTCGTCTTCTTGCCGGAATGCACGGCAACCGACATGCCGAAGGAGAACGGACCGACCTTGTGCGGCTGCACCAGCACCTGCAGCCCCAACTGGTCCGGAACGGCCCGGGTATCGAAGTAGCCTTTGACGTACCGGATCCCGTCCGCTCCGATCTCGAGGACATCGACCCCCGGGAGCGATACCGACCGACCCGTCGGTGGCAAGCCCTGGAACGACCCGGTGTTGGTGCCTTTCATGATCCACTCGGCGACGACCCTGCCCGGGCCCGCCTCGGCGATGCTCGCGACCTCGAACGACAGGTCCGGGAACGCGTCCCACAGGCGCTTCGCGTTGGCGCCGATCTCGTCGCCCGAAATCTCGCCGGTCGTGGGATCGTGATACGAGCCGCCGCCGGCGAAGGTCCTGACGATCGCGTCGGCATCGCGCGCGTTCCACGCGGCGAGGTATTCGTTCGCCTTGCCCAGGCAGTCGACCATCGGATTGCCTCCTTGTCGATTCGTCGGTTCGCGTGGCAGGAACGCCGGGTGCGACAACAGTACTAGGCGTCGCGGTCGGTGTCACCCCAGCGCCACCGCGGCGGCCCGTCCCATCCCCAGCCGTAGCGCCTGGCCGGGAACCAGCAAGCCTTCTCGCGTTCCACGGGCATCGCGGAGCCCTCGCTCGATCAGGCCGCGGCGGGCTGCGCCTTGGGAGGGAGTGGCTGGCGCTCGATGCGTTCCAGTGCCGGGTCCAGGCAGGCCCACTTCGGCGCGCTGGAGCTCCAGATGTTCGCGGTTGGACCGATCGACGATGGATCATCGAGCGTACCGACCCGGACGACGGTCAGGTTGGGGCGGCCCGTCGAGTCGGCGAAGAGATGGCTGCCGCATCGCGGGCAGAAGCGGCGACGCACCTGGTTTCCGCTGTCCGCGGCGCTCGTGTAGTCGTCGGTCCTTCCGGTGATCTCGATGGCGGAGGTCGGGAAGATCGCGTTGACCGTTCCGTTCGAGGAGAGGCGCTGACAGTCCTTGCACCAGCAGATTCTTGCCAGGACGGGATCAGCGGTCAGACGGTATCTCACCTGGCCGCACAGGCAGCCTCCGGTTCGTTCGGTCATTGCGGTCCTTCGGGTGCAGGAAGAGAGCGGCGTAGCGACCCGGCTGGGCTGCCGGCGCGAGCCGACCCGAATGATAGCCGTCGTCAGTCGCTCGCGGGGTCGACCGGAAGTTGGGCCCCGTCGCCGCCCTCGGCGCCCCGCCTGGGCCTGCGGACGGCCCTGATCTTCCCGCTGTTTCCGCCGCCGCAGAAGAACCGGTCGCCGCCATCGGACTCGAGTCCCGACACGGCCGTTCCCGGCGGCATCTCGAGCCGCTCCAGGACCTCCCCCGTTCCGGGGTCGATTCGCCGCAGATCGCTCTCCTCGCCTTCCCAGGTGCCGTGCCAGAGCTCGCCGTCGACCCAGGTGACCCCGGTGACGAAGCGGTTGGACGCGAGGGTGCGCAGGATCGCCCCGGTCTCGGGATCGACCTGATGGATCTTCCGCTCCCGGTACTGACCTACCCAGAGCGTCCCCTCGGCCCACGCGAGCCCCGAATCGGCGCCACCGCCGGGCGCCGGGATGTCGGCGAGCACACGGCCGGAGGTCGGGTCGATCTTCCGGATGCGGTCCTCGACGATCTGGAACAGGTGCCGGCCGTCGAAGGCGGTCCCCGCATGCGCAGCGACATCGATCGAGCGCAGCGCCTTGCCGCTCGCGGGATCGAAGGCGTTGAGCTTGTCTCCGGACGCGAACCAGACCTGCCGTCCGTCGTAGGTGACCCCACCGACCTGGTCGACACCCGGAAAGGGTCCGTACTCGCGGAGGATCGTGGCAGTCGATCGTTTCATGACCGAATGTTAGGCAATCGGCAGCGGCGCGGGAAGTAACAAGGCTGTCGCGAATCCCGGCATCGGCGGGGTCATCCAGCGCCGCGCCCGTCCGCGGCCGCAGGACTGCACCTTGCCCGCGGCCGCAAGCGCGTCGAGCGCCCGCTGCGCGCTGCGCTGGCTGGCGCCCAGCGCCAGCGCCAGGGCGGAGCTCGACCACGACTCGCCGTCGGCCAGGAAGGCGAGCACCTCCGCATGCCGTTCTTCGACCGGCCGGGCCAGCACGACGACCTCGCGGGCGGGGCGCGGCACCAGCACAAATCCCCGCCGGGTCGCGGTGACACCCGCCAGCGTCCGCAGCATGCTGCGAAGGCGGCCGATTTCGACGCGCAGCCGCGCCCGGTGCGATTCATCGACGTGCCTCGTGCGGAATGCCCGCGCGATGAGCGCGTCCCTCGCCACGTCGTCGGGCCACGCCTCGCCCAGCGCGCGGGCGAGGGCGAACAGCACCGGGCGCGTCGCGAGCGGCGCCACCGCAGCTGCCGCGCGCACGGCATGGCGGCACGCGTCCACCACCAGCGCGTCGGACGCCAGCAGCGTCTCGACCTCGTCGAGCAGCAGAGGCCGCTCCGCGCCGCGAGCAATCAGGCGTGCCGCGGGCGTGTCCAGGACCTGGGCAGCGCTCTCGACCTCCGCCATCAGCGCCGGGATGCCCGCGTCGTGCGCCGCACGCGCGGCCCGGGCGAGCGCTGCGCGCGCGGCCCTGGAGCGGATGCGTCGCATCGCGATCCCCGCGACGACCAGCTCGTGCGTGGCGCGGAGCGCAGGCGGGAGGAAGGCGGGGTCGAGCGCGGCGAGCCTGCGCTCGGCTTCGTCGAGGCGCCCGATCAGGAGCAGGCGCCGGATCTCGAGATACCGCGCATGCGCGGCGTTCACCCGGTCGCCGTGCGCGTCGAGCGTCGATCGCGCGGCGTCGAGCGCCTTCGCGGGCCAGCCCAGGTCGCGCGAAGCGAGCGCGACCTCGGCCTCGGCGATCACGCAGCGGGCGCGGGCCACGGCCTCTCGCGGACCGAAGGCGCGCGCGGCACGCCGAAGGAGCGACCGCGCGCGTTCGAAGTCGCCGAGCTGCGCCATCGCGATGCCGCGAAGCGCCAGCGCCGGCGCGTCGTCACGCAAGGCGACGCGCTTCAACGCGCCGAGAGGATCACCCGCCGCGAGTGCGCGCCCCGCGGCGGTGATCAGCGAGTCCATCGGAATCCCGCCACACTTGTAACTCCCATCGTATCGCTGCCCCGCGCTAAGTTTAGCCCGTCATCAACGAACGACGAGGAACGACGAATGGACACGCGAACGAAAGAAGCAGAAGCGACCACGACGCATGCGACCGGGACGCGCGAGGACTGGCTCGCGGCGCGCCTCGCGCTGCTCGAGGCCGAGAAGGATCTCACGCGGCGCAGCGACGCGCTGGCGCGACAGCGGCAGGCGCTGCCGTGGGTCCGCATCGACAAGGAATACCGGTTCGACACCGACGAAGGGAGCGCCTCGCTGGCGGACCTCTTCCAGAGGCGCTCGCAGCTTCTCGTCTACCACTACATGTTCGGCCCGGAATACAAGGCGGGCTGCGCCACCTGCTCGACGATCGCGGACGGGTTCAACGGCTTCGCCGTCCACCTCGCCAACCACGACGTCACGCTCGGCGCGGTGTCGCGGGCGCCGCTCGCCAAGCTGCAGGCCTACAAGCGGCGCATGGGGTGGTCGTTTCCCTGGGCGTCGTCGTTCGGCAGCGACTTCAATGCCGATTTCAACGTCTCGTTCACCGAGGAGCAGCAGCAGCGTGAAGGCGGCATCGAGTACAACTACCGGCGCGAGCCCGCCTGGGCGGTGCGCAGCGACGGAGGGATGGCGAACCGCATGCGGGGAACCCCAGTCGGCGACAACGCGGCCACGGCCGGGACCGACCCCGCGACGTACATACGCGAGCGGCCGGGCATGAGCGCTTTCGTGCTCGAGAACGGTGTGGTCTACCACACCTATTCGACGTTCGCGCGCGGACTGGACGCCCTCTGGGGCATGTACCCGTGGCTCGACCGCGCCCCCAGGGGGCGCAACGAGACCGGCATCTGGTGGCGCCGCCACGACGAGTACGGCAAGCGCTGAGGCAGGCCATGGATGCGATGGGCGCGATGGGCGCGATGGACGCGATGCCGATGCCGGACGGCGGGACGATGTCGACGGTGTGGATGCCGATGCCCGGGCAGACGTGGCCCGGCGCCGCGGCGTCGTTCCTCGGCATGTGGGTACTGATGATGGCGGCGATGATGCTGCC
>DATIQL010000219.1:0-3870 GCA_035470905.1 Casimicrobiaceae bacterium | reverse complement strand
GTCGAGGTTCTGCGGATCCTTGATCTCGTCGGTGGTGACGAGCCAGGGGCCGATCGGCCCGAAGGTGTCGCAGCCCTTGCCCTTGCCCCATTGCGACGCGCCGCGCTTCAGCTGGAAATCGCGCTCGGAAACGTCGTTGATCACGCAGTAGCCGGCGACGTAGCGCAGCGCGTCCTTGGGCTCGAGATAGCGCGCCTTGCGGCCGATCACCACGCCGAGCTCGATTTCATAGTCGAGCTGGGTCGAATCCCTCGGCACGATCGTGTTGTCGTTCGGGCCGCAGATCGACGTCTCGGCCTTGAAGAAGACGACCGGGTGCTCGGGGATGGGCACGCCAGCTTCCTTCGCGTGATCGGCGAAGTTGAGTCCGATCGCGACGAATTTCGGGGGAGTCGCGACGCATGCACCCAGCCGCGGGCGGCCTTTCACTGCCGGCAGGCGCTTGGGGTCGAGCTTGCGCAGCGCGGCGAGCGACGCCGGCGCGAGGGCCTCCCCGTCGATGTCCTTCACCTTGCGCGAGAGGTCGCGCAGGACGCCATCAGCGTCGATCATGCCGGGCTTCTCGCGCCCTGCGGGTCCGTACCGTACGAGTTTCATCGAGTTCTCCTCAGATAGTCATCCCGCCATCGCAGGAATAGGTGTTGCCAGTGACAAACGCAGCCTCGTCGGATGCGAGGAAGACCGCCAGCGGAGCGATTTCCTCGGCTGTCGCGAGCCGACCCATCGGCTGTCGCGCGACGAACATCCGCCGCGCCTCGACCGGGTCGGGAAATGCATTGATCCGTTGCGCGAGCGAGGGCGTGTCGACGGTGCCGGGCGCGATCGCGTTGCAGCGGATCCCCTTCTGCACGAAATCGGCGGCGACCGACTTGGTCAGCCCGATGACTGCGGCCTTGGTCGTGCCGTAGACGAAGCGGTTGGGCAGACCCTTGATCGAGCTCGCGATCGACGACATGTTGATGATCGAAGCGCCCTTTCCCGTCGCCTCGTAGTGGGCGAGCATCTTCGGCAGCGCCGCGCGGGTCGCGACGTACATCGCGCGCACGTTCAGGTCGAAGCTGAACTCCCAGTCCTTCGGCGCGCACTCCAGGACCGTGCCGTGGTGCACGTATCCGGCGCAGTTGAACAGGATCTGCAGCGGCGGCAGCGACTCGATGGTCGCCGTGACCGCGGCGTCGTCGAGCACGTCGAGGCGCTGCGTTGCGATGTTCGGGATGCCGCGCAGGGTTTCCAGCGCCTCGCCGTCGATGTCGGTGGCGAGCACGTCGGCGCCTTCGCTCGCCATCGCGATCGCCGTCGCGCGCCCGATTCCCTGGCCTGCCGCGGTGATCAGCGCGGACTTGCCCGCAAGTCGTCCAGCCATCGATTTTCTCCGTTCCAGGCCCGGGCGCCGGACCCGGCGGCGGGATCGCCGCAAAAAGCGCGGATTCTACGCTGCCGGTGGACGGCCCGGTACTGCCGGGCGCTGGGAGCGGATCCGGCCGGCGGCCGGCGACGGCCATCAATGCATGAAGGTGTCGACGAGGAAGGCGAAAGCGATGCGCCACGCGGCCTCGGCCGCCTCGGGGACGTAGGTTTCGCGATCGACGGTCGCGAAAGCGTGCCCCGCATCGGGAAGAACGGCCAGCGTGTAGCGCCGGTTGGCATCGGAGAGCGCCTTGGCCAGCCGCGCATGCTCGTCGCTCGCGATCGACGCGTCCTTGGCGCCGTAGACCAGGAGCTGCGGCGCCTGCAGGTCCTGCGCCCGGTCGAGGAGCGGCTTGCGCCTGCCCTTGGGCTCGAGCGGCGCGATCCCGCCGCCGTAGAACGACACCGATGCCGCGAGGCGCGCTCCGTGGACCGCGTTCGCGAGGAAAGCTAGTCGCCCGCCCGCGCAGAAACCGATGATCGCGAGCCGGCCATCGCGAGCACCCTGGGCCACCAGCGCGTCGAGCGCGGCGCCGGTCTCCTGCATGGCGACGTCGTCGTCGATTTCGTTCAGGCGCGCGATGGCGCGATCACGGTCGGAATACTCGAACACCTCGCCGTGGTAGAAATCCGGCGCGACGGCAATGTAGCCGGCACGCGCGAACCGCTCGCATACGGCTTTGACGTAGGCGTTCAGGCCGAACGCTTCCATCATGACCACGACCCCGATTCCGGGGACGCCGCCCGGCTTGGCAAGATACGCGGAGACTCCGGTCGCGATCGTCAGGAGCTCGGTGGTCAGTGCGGGTGCGGCCATTGGAGCACCTTCAGGCGGGGGGAGTCCTGAGCGCCAAGCATGCGACGTCGGCTGTCGGTCCGCAAGCAGCGCAGGCCACAAGCGCGTCGGCCGCGCCCGCGTTGTTGCGCCCGCGATGAATGCGCGCGATCAGGCGATGATCCGGCGGTCGATCTCGGCGATCGCACGGGTGCCGCAAAGCCGCTTGGTGCGGGTCAGCTCGTCGACCAGGATCTCCAGTGCGCGCCGGGCGCCGGCTTCGCCTGCAGCGGATGCGCCGTACAGCAGCACCTCGATGCGCGCGCCGAGAATGTCGCCGCCCCACTCGACTTCCAGCACCACGCGCTCCCGAATGGCTGCCGCGCCCGCGGGGCCCTCATCGCGACGGGCGCCTGCACAGCGATGTCAGGATACGCATCGCAGCGCAGGCCGCGCGGTGGCGCGCTCAGGCCAGACGACTTGCCTGGCTGGGCGGGCGGCCGCGGTCCGCGGGCCTTGCCTTTGCCGTGCCGCTCCTGTGTCGCGCACCGGGGTTGGGCGGGCGTCCGTCCTTCTGCTGCGCGCCCGCGCTCGCTGCGCGTCCGGCCGGCTGCGGCGTGCCGGCATGGGGTTGGCGCCCGCTCTTGTGGCGCGCGTTCGCATCGGGCGGGCGCTTGCCTGCGGCGGCGCCGGGTTGGGCATGCCGCGCCGGGCCGCGCGCCGCTGGCTGGATGGGCGCCGTGGCGTCGGGTGCGAAGCCCGGGACGATTTCCTGCGGAATCGTGCGCCTGATCAGCTTTTCGATGTCGCGCAGGAAATCGCGGTCGTCGACCGAAACCAGCGACACCGCCTCGCCGGTCGCGCCGGCGCGACCGGTGCGCCCGATGCGATGCACGTAGTCCTCGGGGACGTTGGGCAGGTCGTAGTTCACGACGTGCGGCAACTGGTCGATATCGATGCCGCGCGCGGCGATGTCGGTGGCCACCAGGACCGTCAGCCTGCCGCTCTTGAATTCGGCCAGTGCTCGGGTGCGCGCCGACTGTCTCTTGTTGCCGTGGATCGCGAGTGCTGCGATTCCGTCGTGGCCGAGCTGCTCGGTCAGCTTGTTCGCGCCATGCTTGGTGCGGGTGAAGACCAGCACCTGCGACCAGTCCTGCGTCTTGATCAGATGGGCGAGCAGCTCGCGCTTGCGTTCGCGGTTCACCGGGTGCGCCTTCTGCCTGATCAACTCGACGGTCGAATTGCGGCGGGCGACCTCGATCATCGCCGGCGCGTTCAGCAGGCCGTCGGCAAGCGCCTTGATCTCGTCGGAGAAGGTCGCCGAGAACAGCAGGTTCTGCCGCTGCCGCGGAAGCAGCGCCAGGACGCGCTTGATGTCGCGGATGAAACCCATGTCGAGCATCCGGTCCGCTTCGTCGAGGACCAGGATCTCGACCTGCGACAGGTTGACGGCACGCTGACCGGCGAGGTCGAGCAGCCGGCCGGGCGTGGCGACCAGGATGTCGACGCCGCGCTTCAACTGGGCGATCTGCGGGTGGATTCCCACGCCGCCGAAAATCACCGTGGAGCTGAGCTTGGTGTACTTGCCGTAGATGCGCACCGACTCCTCGACCTGTGCGGCGAGCTCGCGGGTCGGCGAGATGCCAGACCACATAACCGACCAGCGCCAGCATCGCGACGCAGAAGGC
>DATIQL010000218.1:0-6326 GCA_035470905.1 Casimicrobiaceae bacterium | reverse complement strand
CGAGATGAAGGAGACCTACGGCGTGCCGGTCGAGGAGATCCAGGAAGGGATCAAGCACGGCGTGCGCAAGGTGAACATCGACACCGACATCCGGCTTGCGATGACCGCCGCAATCCGCCGCTTCCTGGCGGAGAACAAGTCGAAGTTCGATCCGCGCGAATATCTGAAGCCTGCGATGGCCGCGGCGAAGGCCATCTGCAAGGAACGCTACGAGCAGTTCGGCTGCGCCGGCATGGCGTCCAGGATCAAGGCAGTGCCGCTCGAGGCGATGGCCGCCCGCTACCGGCAGGGCGAGCTGAAGCAGATCGTCAACTAGACCCGGAAAGAGAAAAGGCCCCGGCTGGATCGCCGGGGCCTTTCCTGCTGGCTGTGGCTGCAGCGAGGGGAAGCGCTATGCCGGCCGCTTCGCCGGCCGGTGTCCCGAGTCGACGTGCAGGTCCACGCCCTTGGTCTCGTACAGGAACAGGAACCCGATGATCGCCGTCGCCAGCGCAACGATGATCGGATACCACAACCCGTAGTAGATGTTGCCGTAGGCCGCTGCCAGCGCGGTCGCGACCAGCGGCAGCATGCCGCCGAACCAGCCATTGCCGATGTGATACGGCAGCGACATCGATGTGTACCTGATGCGCGTCGGGAACAGCTCGACCAGGTACGCAGCCATCGGTCCGTAGACCATCGTCACGTAGATCAGCATGATCCAGAGGACCAGGAGCGCCATCGGCCAGTTGATCGCGTTCTTGTCCGCAGCCGCCGGGTACTTGAGGTCGGACAGCGCCTTCTTCAGGGCCGGCTCGTCGTAGCCCTTGATCTCGGCGCTGCCGATCTTGGTGATCACCGTGTCGGGCGAATCGGCCGGAAGCTGGGCGAACGTGAACGACAGCCCGGACTTGGTCAGGAAATCCTCGGTCCGGTCGCAGGCGGAGAACTTGGACCACGGACCCACGAAGATGTGGAAGTTGCAGTCGCGTGCCTGCACCGAAATCGGGTTCGCCTGCTGGAACGATTCGAGCGCCGGGTTCACGTAGTGCGTCAGCGCCTTGAACAGCGGGAAGAAGGTCAGCGCGGCGATCAGGCATCCGGCCAGGATGATCTTCAGGCGGCCGATCCGGTCCGACAGCCAGCCGAAGAAGATGAAGAACGGCGTGCCGAGCAGCAGCGCGATCGCGACCATCGTGTAGGCGCTCACCCCGTCGACCTTCAGCGTGATCGTCAGGAAGAACAGCGCGTAGAACTGCCCCGTGTACCAGACGACGCCCTGGCCGGCCGTCGCGCCCAGCAGCGCGAGCAGCACGTACTTGTTGTTCGGATACTTGAGGAAGCTGTCGGACAGCGGCGACTTGGAGCCCTTGCCCTCCGCCTTCATCCGCTGGAACACCGGCGATTCGTTGAGCTTCAGCCGGATGTAGATCGAGAAGACCAGGAGAACCAGCGAGACCAGGAACGGAATGCGCCAGCCCCATTCGGAGAACTGGGCGGGTGTCATGATGCCGCTGAACCGGCAGATGCCGATGATGATCAGTGCCATGAACAGGCCCAGCGTGGCGGTCGTCTGGATCCACGCCGTGTCGTAGCCGCGCCGGCCGTCCGCAGCGTGCTCGGCGACGTAGGTCGCCGCACCGCCGTATTCGCCGCCGAGTGCCAGACCCTGCAGCAGGCGCAGGCCGACCATCAGCAGCGGCGCGGCCCAGCCCACCGACGCGTAGGTCGGGAGCAGGCCAGTCGCGAACGTCGAAAAGCCCATCACCAGGATCGTGACCAGGAAGGTGTACTTGCGGCCGACCAGGTCCCCGATGCGGCCGAACACCAGCGCGCCGAACGGCCGCACCAGGAAGCCTGCCGCATAGCCTGCGAACGCCGAGAGCAGCGCCGCCGTCGCATTGCCGGCCGGGAAGAACAGTCCGGCGAAGAACGGCGCGAGCACCGCGTACAGGTAGAAGTCGTACCACTCGAAGACCGTACCGAGCGACGACGCGAAGATGACGTTCGTTTCCTCGCGCGAGAAGTCGCGCGGGTGGGGGCGACCCCCGGGTGCGGCTGTGGCCATCGAAATCCTCCTGAGGTTACGACCGCATTGCGCGGATCGAGGAACAGGTCCCGGGCTCGAGACGGCCCGTTGCGCGACTTAGGTTAGGTGCGGAGCCTTACACGAATCTTACGCAGCCGCAAGCGTGCCGAAGGTGACGGCGACCCTCAGGCCGCGCTGGTTCGGCCCTCCCCGCAAGGCGACCGAGGCGCCATGCGCTGCAGCAATCGATCGGACGATGGTGAGACCGAGTCCGGTTCCGGGTGCGATCGCCTCGCTGCCGCGATAGAAAGGCTCGAACACCTTGTCGTGTTCAGGCGCAGGGATGCCGGGCCCGGAGTCGGTGACCGAGAGCGTCGCACCGGTCCCGGGCCCGGATTCGACGTTCACGGTGATCACGCCGCCGTCGGGGGTGTAGCGCAGTGCATTGTCGACCAGATTGGACAGGAGCTCCCGCAGCAGCAGCCGGTCGCCTTGCACCACGGCACCCCGCCCGGGCGCCGGCCCCTCGAACCCCAGGTCCTGGCCACGCGCGTTGGCGCGCGGGAGGTGATCGGAGATCACGTCGCGCGCGAGCGCGGGCAGGTCGACGTCCACCTGCGGCGCCGCCAGCGGCGTGTCGGCGCGCGCCAGCGCGAGCATCCGGTTGGCGAGCTCGGTCGCGCGCTCGGTCCCGGCTGCGAGCCGCTCGAGCGAGCGCCGCAGCGAGACGGGATCGGACTCGGCCAGCGCGATCTCGGCCTGCGACCGGAGCCCGGCGAGCGGCGTGCGGAGCTGATGCGCGGCATCGGCAATGAATCGGCGCTGCTTGTCGATGCTCACGGCAAGGCGCTGCATCAGGCCGTTGATCGACATGATCAGCGGGCGCAGGTCCTGTGGCGCACTCTCGGGATCGAGCGCCGACAGGTCGTTGGATCCGCGATTGTCGATCAGCGAGCGCAGCCGTTGCATCGGCCGCCAGACGTAGGCGTAGCCATAGACGATCAGCAGGATCGCAATCACCAGCACCAGCATCTGCGGCAGCGCGACCGCCTGGGCACGCAGCGTCTCGGTCAGGGCGCGCCGGTGCTCGAGCGTTTCCGCGACCTCGACGGTCAGCAGGCGCGACGCCGAGCGGGGATCGGCCAGGAGCATCGCCGCGACGCGCACCGGCTCGTCGCCGATCTGGGCGTCCTGCAGCGTCGGGGGCGAATGCACACGAAGCCCCGCGACCGCCGGCAGGGTCGGATCTCCGACCAGCACCCGCCCTTCGGCATCGCGCAGCGCGAAGAGGATGCGGTCGTGCTCGATGCGCCGCAGGATGCCGATCGCCGCGGGCCGGATTGCCACGCCGCCGCCGTCGATCCGGGTTTCGGCGGCGAGCATCTGCGCATATTCGGAAAGCCTGGTGTCGTAGGGCGTGTTGACCGCACGGTTGACCAGGAACTCGCTGATGCTGATCGTCGCCAGCATCAGGCACGTCAGCGCGACCACCAGCCAGACCAGGTATTTGAACAGCGTGAACAATGCGCCACCCTCCCCGGTCGCGCGTCAGGCCCGCGCGATGTAGTAGCCGAGCCCCCGCACCGTCTGCACGTGAATCCCGACCGGCTCGAGCTTGCGCCGCAGGCGATGCACGTAGACTTCGATTGCGTTCTCGGTGACGTCCTGGTCCCATCCGCACATGTGCTCGACGAACTGGTCCTTCGCCACCACCCGCCCGCTGCGCAGCAGCAGGAGCTCGAGCACCGCGAGCTCGCGTGCCGACAGATCGAGCATGTCGCC
This sequence comes from Casimicrobiaceae bacterium, assembly GCA_035470905.1. GTDB lineage: Bacteria > Pseudomonadota > Gammaproteobacteria > Burkholderiales > Casimicrobiaceae > VBCG01. The sequence continues at coordinate 2,536 of DATIQL010000218.1, read as the reverse complement.
GTCGACGGACGCGCTGCGCGCAACGGTGTCGAAGGCGAGCGCGCCATGCGCAAGGACATTGCGGTCACGGCCATGGCTGCGGCGGATCAGCGCCCGCACCCGCGCCTCCAGCTCGGCGAGCGCGAACGGCTTGACCAGATAGTCGTCGGCGCCGGCATCGAGTCCCGCGACCCGGTCGGCAATGGCATCGGCCGCGGTGATGATCAGCACCGGCGTCGAGTTCGCGCGGCCGCGCAGCCGCGACAGCACTTCGCGACCGGCCATCCGCGGCAGCCCGAGGTCGAGGACGATCAGTTCGAAGCCCTGCGCGCGCAGCGCGCGGTCCGCGGCGGCGCCATCGCGCACCCAGTCGACCGCGTGCCCGACGCGGGCGAGATGCTTGGCGATCGCATCGCCGAGCAGCGCATCGTCTTCTGCCAACAGGATTCGCACGCCGCCGGAGTCGTTCGGTACTCGGACAGGCGATGGTAGCGAAGTCGCTCCCGACTGTCAGCGCGGGTCACCCGCAGGCAGCGAAGATCTCAGTGCACGCCGCAGGCGGCCAGGGGCAGCGCGAGCGCCTGCAGGACATCCCCGTTCGAGACGCGCTGCACGAACGCCACGATGGCGGGCATCGTCCCGGCTTCGGAAGGCCGGTCGAGGACCAGGCGCGCCCGGATGCCGCCGTTCCCGTCGGGCGTGTCGGTCGCCTCCAGCGACCGAACGACATGGTCGTGCTCGAGGCGCAGGCCGCGATTCTCGCCGCCGCCGACATCGGAATGGAGACCGCTGTCGACGTAGGCGACATGGAGCTCCACGTCGTGGCGCAGTGCAGGATCGACGACCTGCGAATCGGCGACGACGGTGACCCGACCACCGGCCAGGCCCGCAGCCAGTGACAGCGCCGCGCGCGCCGGGCGTGCCGCGGCTGCGCGAATCGCCGCCTGCATGCCCGCGCCGCTCCAGTCCGGGAAATTGTGCCCCTGCAGCAGCACCTGGGGGGTGAAGACGAACGAGGCGCCGTCGGCGCGCATCGCGGCGTACTGGCGCAGCGTGTAGGCATGGGAGGCAAAGCGGTCGACCCAGCCCATCCGGTCCCAGTAATCGACATGCAGGGCGATCGCGATCGCGTCGGACATTGCGGCAGGGCGCAGGACGTCGGCAGGCGTCGCAGCATCGCGAAACTTCGATGCGAGCCAGCGATCTGCAGGCGGGCAGCTGCTGCAGCCCTCGGACGTGTAGAGCTCGACCAGCGGCCGCGTCGACGGGCCGCTCGCCGAGCGACACCCGGTCGCGGCGTCGGCGCTGCCCGCGCCGACGGACGCCACCCACGAGATCAGTGCCAGCAGTGCACGCATCCGGACCATCGCGGGCTGGTCGGCGGCGCGGCGCCTTTCCTTACACCAGCCGGCGCCGACGTCGTGCTAACCTCGCGTGGCGCGCCGTCCCGGCGCCAACCCGGCTCGAAGGAGGTTCACGTGGGTCTCTTTCACATCATCTCGATGATCATCGTCGGATTCATCGTGGGCGTCATCGCGCGATTCCTCTATCCGGGCGCGGTGAATCTGGGATTCTGGGTAACCAGCGTCATCGGCATCGTCGGCTCGCTGGTCGGCGGCGTGATCGGCGGTCTCGTCTTCCGCTCGCCCGAGGGCAGGTTCCACCCCGCCGGATGGTTCCTTTCGATCGTCGGCGCGTTGCTCGTGCTCTGGGTCTACCTGAACTATCTCACGTAGTCAGATCAGGTCGGCCGCCGGGCCGAGAATCTGGTCGCGCAGCTCGCGGTACCGCGGCAGCTGCGGCGGATAGACGCACACGTATTTGACCTGTGCCGCCTGCAGGCAGCGCTGCTTGATCGTCTCCAGCTTCTGGTCGCGCGGATCGATCGCCTGATCGGGGTCCCGCGTGTCGACGATGGCGACGATCGTCATGTCGCGATCGCAGATGACGAAGCCCACGTGCTGGTTGGCGATCTTCCGGAATGCGCGCAGGCGTTCCATGCCCTGCGGGCCGATCTTCACCTGCAGCACATCGGCGAGCCGGACGCGGGCGAAGATCTCGTGACGCGGAAATGCGGCCTTGAGCAGGAGGAAGACGGCCCCCTCGGACTTGGAGAGGAACCGGGGGCGCAGCAGATAAAGCCCCGGCACCTCGGCCGACGACAGCAGGCGCGTCGTCTCCCCCTCGGTCCATTGCGCGACCGCGGTCGGCCCGTCGACCGCCGATCGGCCCTCGGCGGATCCCTCGCGGTTGCGCCGCATGAACCCGACCACGATGACGATCGCGAGCAGCGCGACGGCGAGAGCGAAGATCAGCCCGGACGTCATGTAGACGACAGCCCTGGGGTCGGCGGCGCGGCCGCCGAAGATGACCGAGGCATAAGCATTGATGTTTTGCGCGTATTCATGCCTGTCGTGCCTAGTCTAATGCATTTCGCCCATAGATCGAAAAAAAAGCCCGCGTTGCCGCGGGCTTTTCTCGCTTTCGGGAGCGAGGACGATCACATGTCCATGTCGCCCATGCCACCCATGCCACCCATGCCGCCGCCGGGCATCGC